>NZ_JBHYIO010000035.1:0-149035 GCF_042740095.1 Nonomuraea sp. NPDC059023
GGGGGGGGGGGGGGGGCGGGGTGGTTGTGTGGGGCCCCCCCCCCCCCCCCCCGCCGGCCCGGCGGCCGGACGCATCGTTGACGCCATGGCCACCACCACCAAGATCCGTCCCGGTGCCCTCGTCCGTGCCTCCGGAGGCCCGCGCTATGCCGTCGCCCTGGTCGTGGACGCGCTCGGCACCGGCCTGCTGCGGCCCTTTCTGCTGCTGTACGGGGTGACGGTGCTGGGGCTGTCCGCGCCGGCCACCGGCATCGCCATGACGGCCGGCGCCGTCGCGGGCCTGGCGTGCGTGCCCGCGGTCGGCCGATGGCTGGACCGGGGCCCACGCAGCACGGTCGTGGCGGCGTCGATGCTGGTGCGGGTACTGGGCGTGGCCCTGCTGCTGGCCACCCCTGCGGGGAACGTCTGGTTGTTCGCGACGGCGGCACTCTTCCTCGGCATCGGCAACCAGGCATGGCCGGCCGCCCACGCCGCCCTCGTGGCCACGATCGCCCACGGCCGCGAACGCGACGCCGCCCTCGCGGGTGGCCGCGCCCTGCGCAACGCCGGCCTGGGCGCCGGCGCACTCCTCGCCACCGCGTTCCTGGCAGGCGGTACCACCGCGTTGCAGGCGCTGGCAGCCGTGACCGGGCTCGCCTACCTCGCCGCGGCGGCGCTGGCGTGGTCGGTCCACGTGCACGCTCATCCGGCCGCCGCGCCGGCCAAGGACAGCGCGCCCGCCCCCCGGATGCGCGCCCTGCTGGGTGCCAACGTGATCTACGTCTTCTGCCTCAACGTCCCCGAAATCGCGCTCCCCCTGGTCCTGGTCACTCAGATGCACGCCTCCCCGGTGTGGCCGGCGGTCATCTTCGTGGCCAACACGGTGCTGGTGATCACCCTGCAGGTGCCGGTCACCGTCCTGCTGTCCCGCTTCTCCCGGCGGACCGTGCTGGCTCTGTCCGGCGTGGTACTGGCCGCGTCCTACCTCGGTTTCCTCGCGGCCACCTCCCTGGGGCCCGGCTGGGCCGCCCCGGCCGTAGCCGTGGTGTCCGTGATCTGCACCCTCGGCGAGATCGTCTACGCCGGCAGCGCCACCGCGCTCGTCACCGCCCTCGCCCCGGCCCATGTCCTGGGACGCGCCCTCGCCCGCTTCCAGCTCTCCACGGGCTTCGGCCTCGCCGCCTCACCGGCGGTCATCACCGCTCTGGCACCCCACGGCCCGGCCGCCCTCTGGGGCAGCCTCGCCGCCGCGACCCTCCTCTCCGCCTCCGCTGTCGCCACCGAGAGGGATCCCAGCGGGGGCTAGCTGTATTACCCACAGAGGTTGAGAACGCGGGACACGGGCCGGATGACCTTGAAATGAGGGAGGGTCTCCGGGTTCGGTGTGGATTGCGACATCTGCACCGATGACCAGGAGACCCTCATGCCCCACCGTAACGCCCCCTTGACCGAGACCGGTCGACTTCGGCTCGCCCGCTGCGTGGTGGAGGATGGATGGCCGCTGCGGCGAGCAGCTGAGCGCTTCCAGGTATCGGTGAGCACGGCGCAACCGGTCGTCCCACCCGCCTGTCGGGTGGACAGAAGGGGGCGTCCGTCGGGCGACCCGGTCCACGTCGTGATCTATGCCTGAGCGCCGCGTCACGCCGTCGTAGACGAGACCAGCTCAGTCAGTAGGACTCGCTGTCAGCACCACGAACGCACCTGTCCCATTCTGAGCGTGAAGCTTTCGGAACAGCCCCGCGTTCGAGGCATCGAGCTGCTCATTGAAGCCACCGGAATCCGGGATCTTGTAGGAGGCCAGCGGCTCCACCCAGATCTCGGCTTCTGCCTGGCTGCCGCTCTCCAAGCCCACCGGACTGTTCCGCACGCCCTTGATCGGCTGCCAGCCGCGCTGCTGAAGGGCGCGGATCGCGGTGGCGACGGCGTCGCCGGGGTCCAGGCGTCCGACGTCAACCACGATGACCTGGTCAATGGCCGTGTGCCCATCCCAGTACCACTCGGTCGTGGTTGACGCGACGACCTTTCCCACAGCCCTCATCTCATCGACGACGTCGGACGGCGGGCGAGACGTGGTCGGAAAGAGTTCGCATGCGGCGAGCAGTGCCACAGCGATTGCGGCTGTGGCCGTTGACGCCCATCGGGTCCGCACAGCGTCACCTTAGCGATCAAACCGGCCCATACACAGCCGTTCCGGGCGTGACCCTGGCCTACTCCGTCACGACGTGCCTGGTGTGGGCCGCTGGTCAGCCCAGGCGGCCGAGGCAACTCGACCGGCCGCCAGTCGGGTGGGCGGAAGGGGGCGGCCACCGCTCTGGTCAAGGGGTGGGGCCGCAGGCAGGACGTCCGAGCGGAGCGAGGGCCTTCAGGGGTCGAGCTTCAGCTCGACTGGAAGCACGTGTGGAGCGAAGCGGAACGCCTTGCTTTTCAGGCGCGGAACCGGTCCTTGGCCAGGCGGTGTACGCGGGGTTCGTCGATCGTGTGGCCCAGGCCGGGCTGGGTGAACGGGACGGCGATCACGCCCGCGTTCGCGCCAACGATCGGGTCCACGATCTGGTTGTTGCGTGGCGGCTGGGTCACGTCGCACGCCAGGGTGCATCCCGGCAGGCTCGCGACCGCCACCGTCGCCGCTCTTGCCAAGCCCGCGCCCTGGCCGCCGGTGCACTGGATGTCCCAGCCCGCCGCTGCCGCCCGGTCATGGGCTCTGCGGGTCTCGCTCAGCGACGGGAACGCCGCGGGACGCAGCAGCAGCACCCGCCCTGCCCGCAATGTCAGGTAGTCGTCAAGTTCAGCTGCCGTGCTCGCCTCCACCGCCACCGCCGCCGACACCTGGTCCTGGAGGGTCGCGTGCAGGTAGGGGTCCGAGACGGCGAAGGGGCGCTCGATCACTTCCAGGCCGTAGGAGTCCAGGGCGATGAGCTGCTCGGGGGTGGTGTAGCACCCGGCCCCGTCCACCGCGAGCGTCAGCGCCGGGTACGCCGCCCGCACCGCCCGCACCGGCTCTACGTCCCAGCCCGGTCTGATGTCCAGCGTCACGTGGCCGTATCCGGCGCACACCTGCTGGTTCACGCGGGAGACCAGGCTTTCCAGTGACGGGTCCGGCGTCAGCCGTACGGTCGCCATCAACGAGGTACGGCTGCCGCCCAGCGCGTGCGCCAGCGGCACGCCCCGCATCCTGGTCCAGAGGTCCCAGCAGGCCATGTCCACGGCCGGGTCACCGCTGGGCGCGCTGTCGGGGTGTTCCCAGTCGACGCCGATGAGCCGGGCGCCGAGGGATTCCTCAAGGTTGGTCCAGGTCTTGGCCTCGGGGGCGATCGCCTCGCCCCAGCCGGTCATGCCACCGTGGTCGGTGAGCTTGACGAGCAGGGTCTCCTGGCGTCCGCCGAACGGCAGGACGAGCCTGAAGACCTCAAGCTCCCGCACTCGCGGCATGTACCCCCCTTTTATGACGCGGTCCCCTCCAGTGTGCCCGTCTTCGCGGACTGGGCAAAACGGGGGGCCAGGATGGCGCCGAGGATGGCGAGGCCGAAGGTGAAGGCGAAACCGGCGATGTAGGTCTCCTGGGTGGCGGTGAACAGGGCGCCGGTGACGGCGACCGCGACGACGGTGAAGACGGACTCGCCGACGCCGACGGCCGCGGAGTTGTTGCCTTCCTCGCCCTGCTTGGACATCTCCAGCACCAGCACGGAGACGGTCGGGTGGAGGGCGCCGATGCCGAGCCCGGAGACGGCCATGGCGACGTAGGCGACGGCGAGCGGGACGGCGTCCACGAGCACGAGGCTGACCAGCGCGATCCCGAGAGCGATCATGAGCGCGCCGCCGCGCAGGGCGGCCATGTTGCTGATGGTGCCGCGGCCCTTGAACCAGGAGCCGGTGGACCAGCCGAGCGCGCCGACGGTCAGGACGATGCCGGCGCCGATCGGGGACAGGCCGCGCTCGTTCATGAGCATGAGCGGGATGAGCACCTGGGAGGCGGTCAGGGAGCCGAAGGCCAGGCCGCGCAGGACCGGGGCGGTCGGCAGGCCGGGGGCGGCGCGCAGGGAACCCTTGAGCAGGAGCCTGGGCAGGGCCACGGCCAGGACGACGACACCGGCGACGAGCAGGGGCAGACCGGCCAGGCCGAGAGCGCTGCCGTACTGGATGAGCGCGGCGGCTACGGCGGTCAGCGCCGCCCAGACGAGCTTGCGGCCGAGGCCGGGGGCGGGTTCCGCGGCGCCGGAGCGGACGTCGGAGCCGGCGGTGCCGCGCCACAGGAGCAGGGCGGCGGGCACGACGATCACGGCGACGCCGAGGAAGACCCAGCGCCAGTCGACCTGCTCGACGACGAGTCCGGCGATGGCCGGGCCCACCATCGAGGGGACCACCCAGGCGGCGGAGAACAAGGCGAAGACCTTGGGGTGCATGGAACCCGGGTAGACCCGGGCGACCACCACGTACAACGACACCTGGATCAATCCGGCGCCCAGGCCCTGGACGAAGCGCCCGGCGATGAAGATCTCCATCGTGGGGGCGAATCCGGCCAGCAGCAGACCGGCGACGAACGTCACGACGCCGGTGCCCATGGGCTGGAGGGGGCCGCGCACGTCCGACCACCGGCCCCCGAGGACGGTGGCGATGACGCTGGCGGCGAGGGTCGCGCTGAAGGCCAGGTTGTACAGGTGCATGCCGCCGAGTTCGCGGGCGACCACGGGCATCGCGGTGGCCACGGCCATCGCCTCGAACGCGACGAGGGTGACGAGCGCGACCAGCCCGAAGCTCAGCGAGCGGTACTTCCGCGAGATCACGCTTATTGGGGCAGGTGGGGCTTCAGCAACAGTTGTCATGACAGGCAACCTACGATCATCCCAGGTCAGGCACATCGGGCGCAGGACCTAGGCAATCCGGCCTAGGGCATCTACGGGGCGGCCGGCTGACGGCCCTCGATCGCGGCCGCCATCAGCTCGGGGAAGGCGTCGGGCGTGCACGCGAACGCGGGCACGCCCAGCGCGGCAAGGGCGGCGGCGTTGTCGCGGTCGAACAGCGGCGTGCCCTCGTCCGACAGCGCGAGCAGCACGATCACCCGCACCCCCGCCCCGGTCATCGCGGCGACCCTGCGCAGCATCTCGTCCCTGATCCCGCCCTCGAACAGGTCGCTGAGCAGCACCAGGACCGAGTCGGCCGGGCGTTCGAGCAGCCCCTCGCAGTAGGCCAGCGCCCGGTTGATGTCGGTGCCGCCGCCCAGCTGGGTGCCGAACAGCAGCTCGACCGGGTCGTGCAGCAGGTCGCTGAGGTCGGCCACCGCGGTGTCGAAGACCACCATGCGGGTGCGCAGCGCCGGGATCGAGGCCAGCACCGCGCCGAACACCCCCGCGTACACCACCGACTCCGCCATCGAGCCGCTCTGGTCGACGCACAGCACGACGTCGCGGCGGAGCGAGCGCCGCTTGCGGGCGTGCCCGACCAGCCGCTCGGGCACCACGGTGTTGCGGTCGGGCAGGTAGTGGCCGAGGTTGGCGAGGATCGTCCGGTTCCAGTTGACATCGGAGGTACGGCGCGGCCGCCGCGTGCGCGCCACCCGGTCCAGCGCCCCCGCCACGGCGGTCCGCGTCCTGGCCGTCAGCCGCTTCTCCAGGTCGCCGACCACCGCCCTGACCAGCGCCCGCGCCGACTCCCGCGCCTCGTCCGGCATCACCTTGGCCAGCGACAGCAGCGTGGCGGCCAGGTGCACGTCCGGCTCGACCGCCTCCAGCATCTCGGGTTCGACCAGCAGCCGGGTCAGGTCGAGCCGGTCGATCGCGTCCTGCTGCATGACCCGCACGACACCGGGCGGGAAGTAGGTGCGCACGTCACCCAGCCAGCGGGCCACCCTGGGCGCCGAGGCCCCCAGCCCGCCCCGCTCCCCGCTCTCGTACAGCGACCCGAGCGCCGCGTCCATCCGGGCGTCGTCGCCGTGCAGGCCGAGGCCGGTGCCGTCCGCCTCGCCGCCGCCGAGCACCAGCCGCCACCTGCGCAGCCGTTCATCCATGGGCCCTCCCGAGTATCGTCAGCACGGTCCGCTCGGCCGGCGCCGCCAGCCGCTCGTCGACCTCCCGCTCGGGCCGCCCGCCGCCCGCGCCCGACCGCACCCGCTCCCCGATCGCCCTGCGCTCCGGTACGGCGAAGCCGCCGAACGTCCGCCGCAGCAACGGCAGCACCTCCGTGAACTGCGCACCGGACAGCCCGCTCATCCAGGCGTCGACCAGGTCCAGCAGCCGCGCGTCGTGCACCAGCAGCAGCCCGCCCCCGGCCAGGAACCCCTCGATCCACGCCGCCGCCCTGGCCGGCCCGCCGCCGCGCGAGGTGGCCCGCGCCAGCCGCCGTTCGGCGTCGGCCAGCGCGCCCGCGTCCAGCAGGATCCGCGTCAGCCGTCCTTCGACCAGGCCGTGCGCGCCGGGGGTGTCGCAGATCCCGAGGAGCGTGGCCAGCCAGCGCTCGCGGGCCGCCGGGTCGCCGAGCAGGTCGACCGCGGCGTGCACGCCGTCCACCTGGGCCAGCATCGCGCCCGCTGCCTGCCAGGACAGTCCGGGCAGCGCGGCGGGAAGTCCGGCCCTGACGCGGTCCAGCATCGAGCGGGCGACCGCCGCCAGTCCCTCGGCCGGTGTCCCCCGGACGTCGCCGTAGCGGTGGGCGCGGACGATCGCCGGGAGCGCGCTCATCAGGTGCGTGATGTCGGCGTCCAGCGCGGCCCGCTCCGACAGGGCGGCGAGGACGCCGGGCAGCGCGCCGGGCAGCTCAGCCAGCAGGCATTTCTCGACCGTCGCCGCGAGCTCGCCCAGGTTCTGGCCGGTCGGCGCCGGGTCCAGCACGCGGCGGGTGGCCGCGGCCTCCACCGTGGTGCCGAGCGCCGCGGACTCGATCAGCGCCAGGTCGAACTCCGGCCGCCACTCCAGCCGCCAGGTCTCCCTGAACGTCCCCTTGCCCCGCGCCTCCCCCGGCACCCCCCAGGGCACGCCGAGCAGCCGCAGCCGGTGCAGCAGGTGGCTCCTGCCCAGGTCCAGCGTCTTGCGCAGATCCAGCTCCAGCTCGCGTACGGGCGGGGCGGCCGGCTCCTCCCGGGCGGCGGGGTGGAGGCGGAGGTGGCGCTGCCGCTCGCGCAGGTCGCGCTGCAGGGGTACGAGCGGGGCGTCGTCGCCCACGTGGCCCAGGCGGTCGCCGACGACCATGCGGCGCTGGATCAGCGCGACCCGCAGCTCGTCGCCGTCGCACAGCACCGCCCTGGCCGCCTCGGTGACCTCGCTCAGCCCCGGCAGAGGGCGGCCGCGGAGGGCGGCCAGGCTCTCGGCCAGCCGTACGGCCTCGATGACGTGCGCGGACGACACGGCCAGTCCCTCTTCGCGCAGCACCGCTCCGGCCGCGCCCAGCCACCGCTCGACCGGCCGGTCGGCCACCGTGAACAGGTGGTGGTACCAGCCGGGCGAGCCCACCCCCGCGCCGTAGCCGGAGCGGATCGCCAGCCGCTCGTACGTCCACGGCACCCACGCCAGCGCCGCCTTCACCTTGGGCAGGCCGCGCAGCAACGCGTCGTCGGCCTTCACGGGCGGCGGCGGCCCGGCCAGGGCGGGCACGTGCCAGGCGCCGCAGACCACCGCTATCCGCTCATGTCCCGCCTTGACGGTCGCGCGCAGGACACGCCGCATGTACGCCTCGCGCCGGGCCTCGAAGGCGTCCGGCGTGTAGCCCTCCCGGAGTGCCGCCATGGCCTCGCCGATCACCTCGAACGGCGGCGCGGCGCCGGCCCGGTGCTCGACCACGTCCTCCCACCAGCGTTCCGGGTCGTCGTGCCCGGCGGCCGCGGCCAGCTCGCCGATCGGGTCGCGTACGCCGCGTTCGCCGCCGCCCTCCGGAGCCAGCAGGTGGGCGGCGGGCAGGTCGCAGAAGCGGATCGGGACGCCGTGGCGCGTGCCGTACAGGATGGCCTGCCATTCCGGCGAGAACACCGCGAACGGCCAGAAGGCCGACCGCGACGGGTCGCCAGGAACGTGCGCGAGCAGCGCGACCGGCGGCTCGCACCCGGCGGCGAAGCGGACGAGCGCGTCGGCCTCGGGCGGGCCCTCGATGAGGATCGCGTCCGGCCGCAGCCGCGCCAGGCCCTCCCGTACGGCCTGCGCCGACCCGGGCCCGTGATGCCGGACGCCGAACACCTCGATCATGAGACCTCGCGGCAGGCCCGGTAGAAGTCATGCCAGTCCGGGCGTTCGCGCACCACGGTCTCCAGGTACTCGCGCCACACCACCCGGTCGGCGGCCGGTTCGCGCACGACGGCGCCGACGAGCCCGGCGGCCACGTCGGCGGCCCGCAGCACGCCGTCGCCGAAGTGGGCGGCCAGCGCGATGCCGCTGGTCAGCACCGAGATGGCCTCGGCCGTTGACAGGGTGCCGCTGGGCGACTTGAGCTTGGTGCGGCCGTCCTCGGTGACGCCGTCGCGCAGTTCCCGGAAGACGGTGACCACCCGCCGGATCTCCTCCAGGCCGGTCGTCGTCTCGGGCAGCTGCAGGGAACGGCCGAGCTGGGCGACGCGGCGGGTGACGATCTCCATCTCCTCCTCGGCCGTGGCGGGGACCGGCAGCACGACGGTGTTGAAGCGCCGGCGCAGCGCGCTGGACAGCTCGTTCACGCCGCGGTCGCGGTCGTTGGCGGTGGCGATGAGGTTGAAGCCGCGCTGGGCCTGGACCTCCGTGTCGAGCTCGGGGATCGGCAACGTCTTCTCCGACAGCGCGGTGATCAGCGCGTCCTGGACGTCGGAGGGCATCCGGGTGAGCTCCTCCACCCTGGCGATGCGGCCCTCGGCCATCGCGCGCATGACCGGGCTCGGCGTGAGCGCGTCGCGGGAGGGACCTTCCGCCAGCAGCCGGGCATAGTTCCAGCCGTAGCGGACGGCCTCCTCGGGGGTGCCCGCGGTGCCCTGGACCAGCAGCGTGGAGTCGCCGCTGATCGCCGCGGCGAGGTGCTCGGACAGCCACGTCTTGGCCGTGCCGGGGACGCCGAGCAGCAGCAGCGCCCGGTCGGTGGCCAGCGTGGCGACGGCGACCTCGACGATACGGCGGGCGCCCACGTACTTGGGGGAGATCCGGCCCCCGTCCCCCAGCACGTACGCGGTCACGGCCCAGGGCGACAACGCCCAGCCGGGCGGCCTGGGCCGGTCGTCCTCCTTGGCCAGCAGCGCCAGCTCCTCGGCGTACTCGTCCTCCGCATGGGCCCGCAGGACCGTCATGCGCTCTCCCTTCCCAGTTCCTCCACCATGTCCGCCCGGAACCGCAGCACCTCGGCCACCTCCGCCGCACCGCTCTGCCCGGCCAGCGGATGCAGCTCCGGATCGACACGTTCACCGGCGAGCCTGGCGAGCTCGCCGAGGTTCCAGGGCTGGGTGGCCGCGATCATGGCGATCTTGTTCAGTACGGCTGCCGCCAGCGCCGCCCCCCACGGCCGTTCGACGCCACCGAGGACCATGATGAGCTGGCTATCCATGTCCTGATTTTTCACGAACTCGGCGGCTAGTTCCTGCTGTTCCTCCGACGGGAGCACACCCAGCAGATCCGCGATCGGATCGTGCGCGAACATCGCCCGCGCCCACCCCGCCTCCCGCTGCAGCACCGCCGCCCGCACCCATCCCGCCTTGACCTCGGCGTCCCAGTCGGAGATCCGCAGCCCGAGCATCACCCGCGGCTCGGCCCACATCCGCAGCGGCGCCCGCGCCACCACCTGCTGCAGCCACCACGCCCGCTCGCCGATCCCCCGCGGCGGCTTGGCCCGCACGCCGTCACGCTCCATCGCCGCGTCGCACTCGCGCGGCGGCCGAACCTCGATGCGGCCGCCGGACACCACCAGGCAGTCCGCCGCCCGCCGCGCCATCCGCCCGGCCAGCCGGGAGTCCGGCAGTCCCGCCAGCAGGTTGGCCGCCGACTGGCGTACCTCGCGGCGGCGGTCGTCCAGGGCGCGTTCCAGGAACGGCTCGTCGGCCATGCTCAGGCCCACGACCAGCGCCTCCATGAACTCCGCCCGATCTTCCGGCGTCTCCCGTTCCCACGTGCCCTCGAGCAGCGCCCGTGCCGCCGCCGGGTCTGCCGCCCTGACGGCCCGCAGGTGGGCGCGGCGGTCGGCGGGCGAGCCGTACTCCCAGCTCTCGCCGGTGGGCTCGTCGAGCAGGAAGGCCCAGGCCGGGTTCCGTGCGGCCAGCCACCGCCCGCGCCGCCCGGCCAGCACGCCGAGCCACGCCCTGATCGACCGGTCGCGCCTGCCGCGTTCGAGCAGGTCGGGCAGGACGTGCGGCGGCACCCTGCGCCCGCTCGCCGCCGCCACCGCCAGCCATTCGCCCAGCACCCTGCCGTGCTCGCCGCCCAGAATCCGCCCGAGCCGCTCCGCCGCCCGCCACGGCACCGCCGCACGCTCCTCCGCCTCCGCCTGCTCACCGTCCCGCCGGCTGAGGGGCACCTGCCCGGCCCGCCGCCGCATGACCTCGACCGCCGCATCCCCCAGCAACTCTCCCCGGTACGGCCGGCGCGCCGTCCCCACCAGAGCGGTGGAGACCATCTCCTCCCACACGGGGCGACCTACCGGCCCGCGCGCGGGCTCGTCGCTCACGGTGGCGTGCACGGGCTCGTCGTTCACAGGGCCGCGCGCAGGCTCGTCGCTCACCGGGACGTGCACGGGTTCGTTGCCCGCCGGGCCGTTCACAGGGGCACCGGCCTGGCGTCGTCGTCCCACACCGTCAGCGGGCGCAGCCCGCGCGGCGTCCACTCGGCGGCCACCGTCACCGGCCCGCCGCCGGAGACCGCGATCAGCCGCCACGGGTCGTGACAGGCCGGGTGCAGCGGCAGCCCCCCGAGGTCGGCCCGCCCCGGCACCACCGCGTCCAGCAGCAACGGCCACGCGTCCGTCCAGGGATCGGCCGCCAGCGCCCCGGCCACCTCCTCCAGGGCGGCCGCCACCGAAACCGCCCCGAAATCCTCCCGGACCCTCCGGCCGGGCACGGGAGAGTCCTCGTGGAGATCAAGCCCTGCCACCGCGTCCGGCGCGGGGAAGGTGCCGTGCGGACCGGGCGCGGGAATGCCGGGGCGGGCGAACTCCGGCGGCTCCTCCCCGTCCGGGCCGGCGATCAGGGCGCGTAACGGGGCGGCGGCGGGATAGAAGGCCAGGGCCGCCTCCAGGGTGGAGCCGGGCGGCGGTGTCTCGTCCATGGGGTGGGCGGCGGGGGTGAAGGTCAGGATGAGGGCCGGACGGCCCGTGGCCCGGCCGCGCAGCCACACGCGCCTTGCGGTCACGTGGTCGAGCGGCTCGTCCCGGACCCCGAGCACCAGCCACCGGTCACGGACGTGCGGCTCGGCCAGCACCTCCGCCCGCGAGGTCGTGAATCCGACCCGGGTCAGCACGGTCCGCCCCAAGGCCGGGGGCAGCTCTGCACGCCGCCGGTACGCCACGGCCAGCAGGTTGAGCAGGGCGTATTCTGACAGCAGCGCACCAGGCCAGCCCGCCGCGGCCCGCACCCGCTCCAACCGCGCCACGAGGCCGGCCGCCCCGGGCACCTGGGCGTCGACCAGCCGCTTGACCAGATCATCCCAGTCGCGATCCCCCGCCTGGCCCAGGCCGAGCCGTACCTGGTCGCCGAGCCACCGCTCCAGCTCGGCCAGCCCGGCGGCCACTCTCGCGTGCCGCGCGGTCTGAGCTGCGGTTTCGGAGATCACTCGATGCAGCGTAGTGGGCGAGACCGACATTTCCCGGCAAAGGGACTGGCGTGACCGGGACCACACGTCTACTGTATTCAAAACTCAGAATACATCACGTGACATACCACCGGGAGCTACCCCGTGAAGAGAGCCATCGCCGGGCTATCACTCGTTCTCACCGCTTCCTGCGCCACCGGCGGCGTCCCGGCCAAGGAAGCGCCGAAGATCACTGCATCCGCGAACGCCAAGGTGTCCGGAAATATCGAGATCTGGTCGTGGGATGTCGCCGCCAAGGCGCTCCAACGGCTGGCCCCGGAGTTCGAGAAGGCCAACCCGGGCGTCAAGGTCAAGGTGACCGACATCGGCTACGACAACGCCTACGACAAGATCACCGTGGGCCTCAAGTCGGGCGCCGGCCTGCCCGACATCATCACGCTCGAAGACACCGCCGTCCCCGGCTACGCCGAGAACTTCCCCGGCGGCCTGGTCGACCTCACCTCGGTGGCCGGCAAGTACAAGGCCGACTTCGACCCGGCCAAGTGGAAGGCCGCCTCCACCGCCAAGGGCCTGTACGCCCTGCCCTGGGACTCCGCCCCCGTCGGCCTGTACTACCGCCGCGACTACTTCGAGAAGGCCAAGGTCGACCCCGGCTCGCTGGCCACCTGGGACGACGCGGTCAAGGCCGGCGAGAAGATCAAGCAGGCCACCGGCAAGCGCCTGTTCGTCTCCGACCTGAGCACCGCCGCCGGGTTCACCACGCTCCTGCAGCAGCTCGGCCAGGGCTACTTCGTCGACGGCAAGGTCGCGGTCAACTCCACCAGCGCGGTCCGCGCGCTCACCCTGCTCAAGACGCTCAAGGACAAGGACCTCCTGCAGAACGAGAAGGGCTGGGACGGCCGCGTCACCGCCACCAAGCAGGGCAAGGCCGCCACCCAGCCGACCGCCGCCTGGTGGAGCGGCACGCTGACGGCCGACATGCCGGAGCTGTCGGGCAAGTTCGGGGTCGTCCCGCTGCCCGCCTTCGACGCCGGCGGCAGCCGTACCTCGGCCAATGGCGGGTCGGCGCTGTCGATCACCGCGCAGACCAAGAACCAGCAGACCGCGTGGGCCTTCCTCGACTGGATGCTCGCGAGCAAGGAGCGGCAGGTCTCGATGATGCGGACCGAGGCGCTCTTCCCCGCCTACCTGCCCGCGCTGAGCGACCCGCTGTTCGACGAGCCGCAGCCGTACTTCGGCGGCGAGAAGGTCAACCGCATGTTCGCCGACCAGGTGAAGCAGATCCCGCCGGTGGAGCTGACCGGTGACGACAAGCAGGCGGAGGAGCTGCTGAAGAAGGCCGTCTCGGCCTGCCTGCTCAACGGCGAGGACCCCAAGACGGTGCTGGACAGCGCGGCCGAGCAGCTCGCCGCCGCCACCCAGCGCGAGATCGCCCCGTGAGCTCCGTCGCGGTCGATGTCCCCAGGACCCGGCGCCGGTACGGCCGGCGTCGCCGTACCGTCGGATGGGTCTTCGCGGGACCGGCGGCGGCGCTGCTCGCGCTCTTCTTCGCCTACCCGCTGGCCGCGTCGCTGCTGCAGAGTCTCGAAGGCGGGTTCGGGAACTACGCGCGGCTGGTGCGCGACCCGTCCTTCCTGCGGTCGCTGGCCAACGCCGGGCTGATCCTCGTGGTCCAGGTGCCGGTCATGATCGGTCTTGCGACCGTGCTGGCCTACGTGCTCAACCAGTCGTGGCTGAAGTTCCGCGCGACGCTCCGCGTGGCGTACTTTCTGCCGGCGGTGACGACGCTGGTGGCGTACGCGGTGGTGTTCCGCGTGCTGCTGCGCACCGAGGGCGGGGCGGTCAACCAGTTCCTCGGGCTGCAGGTGGACTGGCTGAACGACCCGTTCTGGGCCCGGGTGGCGCTGATCGCGTCGCTGACCTGGCGCTGGGTGGGGTACAACGCGGTCATCCTGCTGGCCGGGCTGCAGGGGATCGGGCGCGAGCAGTACGAGGCGGCGGCCATCGACGGCGCCGGGCCGCTGACCGCGTTCCGGCGGGTGATCCTGCCGCAGCTGCGGCCGGTCGTGCTGTTCTGCTCGATCACCTCGACGATCGGGACGCTGCAGTTGTTCGACGAGCCGCTGGTGCTGACCGGCGGCGGGCCCGGCGACGCCACGCTGACGCCGATCCTCTACCTCTACCAGGTCGGTTTCAAGCAGTTCGACTTCGGTTACGCGGCGGCGATCGCGTGGGCGGTCGTGGCGCTGATCGGGGCGCTGTCCTGGGTGCAGTTCCGTTACTTCGGCTCGCGTACGTCCGGGAAGGAGCGCGCATGAGGCGGCTCGTGTGGGTGCTGGCGGTTCTGGGCGCCCTGGTGAGCGTGGTGCCGTTCTACTGGATGATCGTGGCGGCCACCCACGACGGCAGCGAGCTGTTCGCCTCCCCGCCGCCGTTCCTGCCCGGCGGCGACCTGCTGGCCAACATCGTCAAGCTTGAGGAGTCCGTGCACTTCGCGCGGGTCATGGCCACGAGCATCTGGACCGCGCTCGTCTACACAGCGCTCAGCTCGCTGGTGTCGGCGATGTGCGGGTACGGCCTGGCCAAGTACCGCTTCCGCGGCCGGGGCCTGCTCCTGGGCGTCGTCCTGGCCACGATGATGGTGCCGTTCCAGGTGCTGCTGGTGCCGTTGTTCCAGATGATGGCCAGCATCGGCTGGGTCGACACCTACCAGGCGATCATCATCCCGTTCCTGGCCAACTCCTTCGGGATCTTCCTCATGCGCCAGGCGTTCCTCGACTTCCCGGACGAGCTGCTGGAGAGCGGGCGCCTGGACGGGGCCGGTGACATGCGGATCTTCTACCGGATCGTGCTGCCGGTGGTCCGGCCGCAGCTCGGCGCGCTGGTGATCTTCACCTTCATGACGCAGTGGAACTCCTTCATCTGGCCGCTGCTCATGCTCAACTCCGAGGAGCGCTACACCGTGCCGGTGGCGCTGAACCACCTGATCGGGCTGTCCCACGTGGACTACGCCGGGCTCATGCTCGGCGCGTTCCTCGCCACGCTGCCGCTGATGCTGGTCTTCCTGGTGTTCCAGCGGCAGTTCGTGGCGGGTCTGCTGGGGGGCGCCGTGAAGGGGTGAGATTTCCGGCATGATCGCATTTATGCCAGGTGTGGAGACGGCGGTCGTGGCGGCGGGCAAGGCCATCGCGGAACGCGCGATGCGCGAATGGCTCGCCGCCCGTGCCGCGAACCGGGACCGCGACGCGCAGCTCAAGGACATGATCCAGAGCGGCTTCCGTGACCGGCTGGCCCCCAGGAAGTTCGGCAACCAGCTCGAAGGCATGGCCATGGCCGTCGAGTCCCGGCTGCGCGACCTGGTCGAGCAGGAGTACCGCGGGCTGGGCGAGGACGCCCGCTCCGCCGTACTCCTGGAGGTCGTCGAGTCGCTGCGCACGGCGGACCTGTCCGACGAGGCGCTGTTCAACGCCGACGCCGACCCGGCGCGGCTGGCCAGGCGCGTGCTCGACACCGTCGCGCCGCCCCGCCTCGGCACCACCGAGGACGCGCTCTACGGCGTGCTGCTGGCCGAGTGCGTGACCTGCCTGGTCGGCATGATGCAGCAGCTCCCCCCGTACCTGCCGCGCGCCGCGACCGAGAACCTCGCCCGCCTCAGCGGCCTGGCCGAGGGCATGGAACGTGTTCTGGCCCGCCTGCCCGTCCGCACGCTCGAAGCCCCCGAGGGCTCCCAGGACGACCTCGCCTTCGAGCAGCACTACCTGGCCTTCCTCAGCCGCACCCTCGACGAGATCGAGCTGTTCGGCGTGCCCATGGAGACCTACCGCCCGCGCACCTCCCTCAGCGTCGCCTACATCTCGCTCACCGTCAGCGCCGACCACGAGCGCCGCCCGCTGGAACGCCTCGCGCCTTCGTCGCTGACCGGCCGCGACGAGAGCGAGCCCGGCAGCCGCCGCATCGAGTCCGCGCTCGGCCGCCTCACCCTGCTGCGCGGCGAGGCCGGATCCGGCAAGAGCACGCTGCTGCGCTGGCTCGCCGTGACCGCCGCCCGCCGCGGCTTCACCGGCGACCTGGCCGCCTGGAACGGCCGCGTCCCCCTCATGGTCAAGCTGCGCAGCCACGCCGACGGCCGCCTGCCCGCCCCCGCCGACCTGCTCGACGACGTCGCCCAGGAGGTCGCGGGACTGATGCCGCGCGGCTGGGCCGAGCGCGTGCTCGCGTCCGGCCGCGGCCTGCTGCTGGTCGACGGCGTCGACGAGCTTCTGGTACGGCACCGCAACGCCGTCCGCCAGTGGCTGTCCAGGCTCCTCGCGGCCAACCCGGAACTGCGCGTCGTGGTGACCTCCCGGCCCGCGGCGGCCGACGTGCGCTGGCTGGCCGACGAAGGGTTCACCGCCGCCCTGCTGGAGCCCATGACCCCGCACGACCTCGGCGAACTCGTCCGCCAGTGGCACGTGGCCATGCGCGAGTGCCCCAGCCTGCCCTGCCACGCCGACGACCTGCCCTCCTACGAACGCGCCCTGCTCGCCCGCCTGGAGAGCAACCCCCACCTGCGCCTGCTGGCCTCCACCCCGCTGCTGGCCGCCATGCTGTGCGCGCTCAACCTCGACCGCCGCACCCAGCTGCCCCGCAGCAGGATGGCCCTGTACGACGCCGTCCTCACCCTCCTTCTAGAACGGCGTGACGCCGAACGCGGCATCCAGGACGACATCGTCCTCGACCCGGAGCAGAAGATCTGGATCCTGCGTGACCTGGCCTGGCGCGTGGTCTCCATGGGCCGTTCCGAACTGGCCAAGGCCACCGCCCTGCGCCGCATCGAGCAGCGGCTGACCGGGATGACGCGCATGCCGTACCAGGCGGCGGACGTGCTGGAGTATCTGCTGCGGCGCAGTGGCGTGCTGCGCGAACCGGTGCCCGGCAGGATCGACTTCGCCCACAAGACCGTGCAGGAGTACCTGGCGGCGGGCCAGCTCGTCGAGGACGACGACGTCGAGGCGGCCGTCGAACGCGCCCACCTGGACCAGTGGCGCGAGGTCGTCGTCATGACCGCCGGGCACGCCACCGGCCGCCTGCGCCGCGACCTGCTGCGCGGCCTCCTGGACCGGGCCGACGACGGCGGACGGCACACGCGGCGGCTGCGACTGCTGGTGGCGTCCTGCCTGGAGACGATCAGGGAGATCCCGCTGGAGCTGCGCGAGCGGGTGGAGGCGTGCCTGGCCGAGGTGATCCCGCCGCGCAGCGAGGACGAGGCCAGAATCCTGGCGGCAGCGGGCGAGGAGATCCTGCGCCGCGTGCCCGACGACCTGGCGGCGTTCACCCCGCTGCAGGCGGCGCTGACGGTGCGGATGACCGGCCTGATCAACGGCGAGGCCGCCGTCAGGAAGCTGACCGCCTTCGCCACCGACCCCCGGCGGCCGGTGCAACTCACGGTCGTCGACATGTGGCGCTTCTTCGACTCCCGCCGCTACGCGCTCGACGTGCTCGCGGCGATCCCCGACCCACCGCGGATCGTCGTCACCGACCCGCGTGAACTGCGGAACCTGCGGCACCTGAAGCGGATGACCGCCCTGTGGATCGACCGGAGGGTCGAATCGCTGGCGTTCCTGAAGGACATGCCGCAACTCGAGTTCCTGGAGCTGTCGGAGCTGGCGGGCGACCTCGGGCCCGTCCGCTTCCTGACCGGCCTGAAACGCCTGTGGCTGCGGACCGACCGGCCGCTGGACCTGACTCCCCTCCAGGACATGGAGAGCCTGTTCGGCCTCTGGTTGTGGGGCGCGGTCCACGAGCCCGATCTCGCCTTCCTCGACCGGCTCCCGCGGCTCCAGCAGCTGGGCCTGAGCCTCCTGGAGGAAGAGTTCTCGACGCAGGCGCTGTCGCGGCAGACGGAGCTCAGGGTCGTCTCCTTCCGAGGAGTCCGGCAGCGCCTGTCTCCTTCGGCCCTCGCCCACGCGCGCGATCTGTTCTCGATCACCCTGCGCGACCTCCACGGCGTCCCCGAGTGCTTGGAGGCCGTGGTGTCGGCGGGCCCGCCCCTCGAATATCTGCGCCTCCACCACACCGACGTCACCGACCTGTCGATCATCGCCCGGCTGCCCACGCTCAAGCTGGTCAGCGTCCTGCCGGCCGACGGTCTCGACCTCACCCCGCTGACCGACGTCCCCGGCCTCGTCGTCAACCCCGACTAGCATCGCTCCCGTGGATCTCACCCTTTTCCCTGACGGACCGGCCACCCAGGTCGCCGGCGAGGCCGAGGCCCTGGCCCTGGCCGGCACGACGGACGGCCAGCTCGTCCTGGACGGCGACCGGTTCCTGCGCCGCGACGTCCACGGCAAGGCCGTCGCCTTCGTGCCCCGCCCGCCGGTCGCCGCCGCGCTC
This sequence comes from Nonomuraea sp. NPDC059023, assembly GCF_042740095.1. Taxonomy (NCBI): domain Bacteria; kingdom Bacillati; phylum Actinomycetota; class Actinomycetes; order Streptosporangiales; family Streptosporangiaceae; genus Nonomuraea; species Nonomuraea sp. NPDC059023. The sequence goes on from NZ_JBHYIO010000035.1 coordinate 18,024, forward strand.
GACCTGCTCCCCCACCCCGAGGGCGGCTGGTACCGCCAGACCTGGAAAACCACCGCCCGCTTCACCCCCGGCGGCTACGACGGCGAGCGGGCCAGTGCCACCGGCATCTACTTCCTGCTGATGCCCGGCGAGGAGTCGGTCCCGCACGTGGTGCGCTCGGACGAGGTGTGGCTGTGGCACCGGGGCGGCCCGCTCGGCCTGACCATCGGCGACCAGCATGTGGTCCTGGGCCCGGACGTCGAGAACGGGCAGGTCCCGCAGGCGATCGTGCCCGGCGGCGTGTGGCAGTCGGCCCGCCCGGCGGCCGCTCAGGAGGTTCTGGTCAGCTGCGTGGTCTCGCCCGGCTTTGAATTCGCAGATTTCCGGGCATAAAAACAGCCATTCAACTTTGAACCATCCCCCAGCGGGAATCGTCGTGGGATGTGTGGACACTCTCCGATGAGACGCTCATGGCAGGAATGGCATCGGGTGACACCGATGCGGCGGCCGTGTTCGTGCGGCGCTTTCAACCCAGAGTGTACGGCTTGGCGCTGAGCGTGGTCGCCGACCCGTGCCTGGCGGAAGAGGTGGCCCAGGACGCCTTCGTCCGGGCGTGGCGGCACGCCGCCGCGTACGACCCCGGCCGCGGCCGGGTCGCGACCTGGCTCCTCACCATCACCCGCAACCTGGCGGTCGACGCCGTCCGCCTGCGCCGCGACCTGCCCGTGGACCCGTGGCGATTACCCATCCCGGCGCCCCGCCCCGACCCCGGCGCCCGAGTAGAACGCATCCAGGAGGAACTCCTCGCCCTCCCCGCCTCCCAAAGCCGCCCGCTCGTCCTGTCGATCCTGTACGGCCTGACCGCCCAGGAGATCGCCGACCGCGAAGGCATCCCGCTGGGCACCGCCAAGACCCGCATCCGCCGCGGCCTGGCCCGCATCCGCACCGCCCTGACCACCACCCCCTAACCACCTGCGACCCGCCACCCCGACCCACCCCGCAATCACCGCCCCGCACCCTCTGACCACTGGTCACCACCGCCCCCGTGATCTTCCTCCCGCCACCGCCTGTCCAGCCCGAGCAGCCCCTCCCCACGCGACCAGCCGACACCCCCGGCCGCAAGGCCCCCGCCCGGCACCTCAACGCGCCACCCGCTCGACACCCTGCGCGACGCCCCGACGACCGGCAGACGCACAGGCTCTGGGGGTGCCCGGACCCTGAGCGGGCAGTTCGGGGAGGCCCGGTGGGTGGGTGGGTGGGGATATTGGATTGCTGGTGGGGGTGGTGGCGTGGTGGGATGCCGCCCTGTGACCGCACTGAGTGAACTGCACCGCCCCGACGTCTATCCCCGCTCCTCCCACTACGACCCCGCCTGGGTGGTCGGCCTGGACATGGGCCCGCATCCCCTGTGGCTGCTGGAGGACCTGTCCCGCGACCTCGACCTGAAGCCGGGCATGCGCGTCCTGGACCTGGGCTCCGGCATGGGGGCGACGTCGGTGTTCCTGGCCAGGGAGTTCGGCGTCGAGGTGGTGGCGGCCGACCTCTGGGTGGCGGCGGACACGGCGGCGGCCGTGTTCGCGGAGGCGGGGGTCGCCGACCGGGTGCAGGCGGTCAACGCCGAGGCCCACGCGCTGCCGTTCGAGAAAGAGTCTTTTGACGCGATCGTCAGCATCGACTCCTACGAGTATTTCGGCACCGCGGACGGCTACCTCGCCTACATCACGAGCTTCCTCAAGCCGGGCGGTCAGCTCGGGATCGCCACCCCGGGCATGACCGCCGAGATCCGCGACCTCGGCGCGATCCCGCCGCACATCAAGGCCCTGGTGGGCTGGGAGGCGCTCGCCTGGCACACCGCCGAGTGGTGGCGCTTCCAGTGGGAGATCACCGAGCTGGTCACGGTGACGTCCGCGCGCCTGCAGCCCGGCGGCTGGAACGACTGGCTCCTGTGGGCCCGCGCCTGCATGGAGCACCGCCCCGGCGACGCCGCCGGGCAGACGATCGCGATGCTGGAGGCGGACCAGGGCGAGTTCCTGTCGTTCGCGGTGGTGAGCGCCCGCCGTACCTGACGCTCCGTCTAGGGAGCGGGACGCGACTCCGCCATCCGGGCCTCGACCCGCGCCCAGAACCGTTCAGGATCATTGAGGTGCGGGTACGGCTCGCCCGGCGCCGGCACGCCCAGGAAGTCGCACAGCGGACCCCACCCCGATCCCGGCTCGATCACCAGGAGCCGCTCGGACGGCACCGCCCGGCGGACCTCCGCGTTGTGCTCCTCGTAGACGGCGATGGCGTGGGCGCGGTCGGTGAAGCGGCCGGAGAAGAAGCCGTCCCAGATCATGGCCCGGTGGAACGCGGTGAACACGTCCAGGCCGGGCACGGTCCGCCTGGCCTCGGCCACCCGGGCGTCGGGCTCGGCGTCGCCGAACATGCGGTAGATGGTCCTGGACACGCTGGCGTACCACGCCTCGGGGTCGCGTTCGGTCAGGATCACCTTGGCGCCGGGGAAGGCGGTGAGGATCTCGGGCCAGAAGGCGGCGCCGGGCCAGTCCACGCTGGAGGCGTATCCGGCGAACACCGCTTCCCAGGACACGGGGCGCCCGGCGGCGGCCGCGCGCCACATGGGCAGCCGGTCGGGGTGGTCCAGGACGTGGCGGCCGTGGAAGCAGGGGCCGAGGCCGAGGCGTTCGAGCGCCGCCTTCAGCGACAGCGTGCCGGTCCTGCCGACGCCCACACCGATGACCTTCATCCCACCACCTGGTCCTTGGTCAGCGCGCCCGGCGAGTCGGCCCCGCACAGCGTCAGCGCGTTCTCCAGTTCCCCGCGCAGCAGGGACAGCACCCGGGCCACCCCGTCGGCTCCGCCGCCGGCCAGTCCCCACAGCACCGGGCGGCCGAGGGCGACGGCCGAGGCGCCGAGCGCGAGGGCCTTCACCACGTCGGTGCCGCGCCGTACGCCGCCGTCCAGCAGGAGGGGCACCCGGCCGCCGACCGCGTCGGCGATCACGGGCAGCCGGTCGATCGTGGCGGGGGTGGTGTCGAGTTGCCGTCCGCCGTGGTTGGAGACGATCAGGCCGTCCACACCGCAGTCCACGGCCTGGGCGGCGTCGGCGGGGTGCAGGACGCCCTTCAGCAGGACGGGGAGCTGTGTCTCACCACACAGCCATTCCACATGCCTCCACGAAATTTCGGGAGAAAGGCGGACCTGCCGGACGTTTCCGTCGCCGCGCATGTTGGCGCAGAAGATGCCCGGCGGCAGGTCGTGGAAGTCATTGCGGTCGCCGCGTTCGTTCCTGCCCAGCGCGGGTGAGTCCACGGTCACGACCAGGGCGCGGCAGCCGGCCGCCTCGGCCCGCCGTACCAGCGACTTGGTGAAACCCAGGTCGGGCTGGATGTACAACTGGAACCACAACGTGCCCCCGGCCGCCGCGATCTCCTCGATGGTGATCGTGGACAGCATCGCGGCGATCATGATGACGCCGGCCTCGCGCGCCGCGCGGGCGGTGGCCGCCTCGCCCTCGGGCCAGGCCAGCCGGTGGAACGCGGTCGGCGCGAGCAGGACCGGCATCGAGCTCTCGCATCCCAGCACTCTGCCCGCGAGCTGGGGCGGGCCGTGGCCGCGCAGGATTCTCGGCACCAGGGCCAGCCGCCGGAAGGCCGCCTCGTTGGCCGCGAGCGTCACCTCGTCCTGCGCCCCGCTGGCGAAGTAGTCGTAGAACACCGGGTCGAGCTTCTCCCGGGCCATGTCCTCGAAGTCGCGCAGGTTGAAGACCTCCATGTGAGTTGTACGGCTCAGGACAGCCCAAAAGATTCCGGTGAATCTCGGGACATATCGGCATTCGTAGAACCGGGTGTGATTGTTGTGGTCGCCACCCTCGGGGCACTCGCCGTCCTGCTGAGCCTGCCGTACTGGCTGCCCGGCGCCGTCACCAAGCTGCGCACGTGGCTGTTCGCCCGCATCAACGGCGCGGACGGCATCCCGGTGCCCGGCGACCTCGTGGACCTCTCCCGCTTCATGGAGCTCTACGCGCACCCCGCCGCCGACGGCCGCAGCCGCGGCGCGGCGCTGTCGGACCTGTTCTGGTACTGGCTCTCGCCCGGCGCCGAGGTCCACCAGGAACACCTGGAACCCGGCCCCCGCTACAACGACGTCGCCCGCTGCACCCGCCGCATCCTGACGATGCCGAGCCGTACCGCCGACGAGCTCGCCACCGCCAGCCTGCGCGCCGCCCTCCCCCAGCAGAACGGCCTCGTACGGCTGCGCGACCTGATGATGCCGGTCTGGGCGGAGTTCTACCACCGGGTCGTGTTCGGCGTCCCCTGCCCGCCAGGCGTCAGAGAGCTCATCGTGGACCACTCGGAGGACGTGGTCACCTCGCTGAAGTGCTGCGGCCTGCGCCACATGGACCGGCGCCTGCGCCTGACCCGCCACCTGCGCGAGACCCTCGGCCAGGTGCCGCACCCGCTGCCCGGGACCCTCGACGAGCACGAGCGCGCCTTCTATCTCCAGGGCACCTTCTTCAACACGGCGGTCGTCCAGAGCGCCGAGGCCACCGCGCACGTGCTCATGGAGATCGCCGCCCACGGCGCCGACGGGCCGCTGGAGGCGGTCATCGAGCGGACCCTGCACGACTTCCCGCTGTTCGGCGTCGCGCACCGGATCACCTCGGCGGAGATCTGCCTGGAGGGCGCGGAGCCGATCCCGGCCGGTTCCGTGCTCTGTTTCAGCTATCCGGAGTTCCACCGCTCGGGCGGGCACATCCCGTTCGGGGTGGCGGCCAACCGGCCCTGCCCCGCCTGGCACCTGGCGCCGATCACCATCGGGGCGGTCGTCAGGGAGGTCCTGCGCGACCACGATCTCGCGTCCACCGCCCGGCACACCCGCCCGCTGCCCAACCGCGGTCCCTGCCTGATGACCCCGCGCGGCCGCCGGGTACGGCACCGGCGGCTCGTCCTCGCCTGTCTCCGGCTGCGCGATCGATGGGAGGAGGTGTGGCGCAGCCCGCTCCAGCTCGTCCTCGGCACGTACATGGTCTGGCACGCCAGGCGCCTGCGCCTGTGCGAGCGCCACTTCGAACAGGAGAGGAACACCTCCCATGACCCTGCGCGCCACCGCGACCACGCCGGCTGAGCGGCCCACGGCCCGCCGGTGGCTGGTCGTCCTGCTCAGCGTGCTGGCCGGCTTCCTGCTGACCGTCGTGTGGTCGGCCGAGTTCGTCGACCAGACCATCGGCGCGAGCGTCGCCGACACCCTCCTCGGCCACGACGCCTCGGAAACCCCGATCGCGGGGATCCTGGCCGGCGTCGTCTTCGCCTTCGTGACCGGGCTGGCCGGCACGTTCACCGCCTGCAACATCGCCGCTATGGGCGCGGTCGCGCCCCTGGTGGGCGCGGGCAGCTCGGCGGGCGCGCGGATGGCGCGCACACTCAAGCCGCTCGGCTGGCTGGCCGTGGGCGTGCTGGCGGCGTCCGGTGTCTACGGCTTCGTGGTGGGTCTGGCCGGCACCGCCATGCCGCAGTTCGCCAACTCGCCGCCGGCCGGCGGGCTGCTCGCGCGCAACATCCAGTCGATGGTCACCTTCGGGCTGATCGGGCTGATCCTGGTCTTCCTGGGGCTGGCCGCGCTCGGCCTGGTCGGGGATCCGCTGGCCCGGCTGGAGCGGCGCTTCCCGAACGCGCGCATGCTGGTCATGGGCGCGCTCATCGGCGCCTTCCTCATCGGCCGGCCGTTCGGGCTGTTCCGCCAGCTCTTCCGCGACGCCGCCGCCAGCCACAACCCGCTCTACGGCGCGCTGGCGTTCATGCTGCAGTCGCTCGGCAACATCGTCGTCATGGCGGCGCTCGTGCTGCTGCTCGCCCTCGCGCTCGGCGGCCGGGCGCAGCGCTGGCTGGGCGCCAGGCCGGGACGGCCGGCCGTCATCACCGGCACGGCGTTCGTCGTCGCGGGCTCCTTCACCGCCCTGTACTGGGTGGGCAGGCTGCTCGGCCGCTTCGAGATCATCTGGTGGCCGACGGCCCCGTGGGTCTGAGCGCGCGTTTGTCCGGCTTGCCCGCCGCGTTCAGCGGGACCTCCCGGATGACGGTGATACTCCTCGGCGTGCTGGCCGCGCTCAACTCCTCGGGCACGAGCTCGGCCAGGGCGCCGAGGTCCGGCGCCCGCCCCGCGGCGGGCACCACGAACGCGTGCACCGCCTCGCCGGTCTCCCGGTCCGGCGCGCCGACCACGAACGCCTGCTCCACGTCGGGATGCGCGGCCAGCACCCGCTCGATCGCGCCCGCGTAGCAGACCTCCGCGCCGACGATGATCACGTCGCGCGTCCTGCCGGTCAGGTGGAGCAGCCCGTCGCGGTCCAGGAAGCCGAGGTCGCGGGTGCGCAGCCAGCCGTCGCGCAGCACCTCGCCGGTCAACTCGGGCGCGCGCCAGTATCCGGCCATCATGTGCGGGCTGCGCACCCACACCTCGCCGTCCGCGCCGTGCGGCACCGGCCGCCCCTCGCCGTCACGAAGGCTCACCTGTACGGCCGGCAAAGGCCGCCCCACCGCCCCGGTACGGCCGGCCGCCACGTCATCCGGTGTCAGCATGGCGATCACGCCCGCCTCGGCCTGGCCGTACCCCTGCCAGATCACCGGCCCGAGCCGGTCGGCGGCCCGCTCCAGCAGCGACGGCGCGGCCGGCGCGCCCCCGAGCACCAGCGCACGAAGACTGCGCAGATCGGCGTCCTGGTCAAGCAGGCCGCCCAGGACCGGCGGCGCCATCATCGTGGCGGTGGCCCGGTGGGTGGAGATCGCCTCGTGCAGGGGCAGCTCGGGGATGATCGCGACGCCGCCGGCGACCAGCGTCCTGCCCAGGTACGTCATCATGACCGGGCCGGCGAGGCTGGCGTGGATCAGGCAGCGCTCGAAGTTCGCCATCAGTGCCTTCAGCGGCGGCGGCCAGGCGGCGGTCCGGTAGGCGAGGCTGTAGGCGCGGTAGGTCTGGACGGGTGCCTTGGGACTGCCGGTGCTGCCGCTGGTGAACGTGAGCCGCGCCAGGTCGTCGGGCCGCGCGCCCACCTCGGCCGCGCCCGCGGCGGATCCGGCGGCCAGCTCGTTCACCTCGGCGCCGGTGAGCACGGCGTCGAAGCCCGCCGCCCGCGCCTCGGCCGTGCGCACCGGGCCCCAGCCGGGACGGGCCATGCCGACGAGGCAGCCGAGCGCGTGCGCGGCCAGCTGCGCGGCGTAGACCTCGGGGGTCGAGGCGGCGACGACGAGGACGCTGGAGCCGGGACGCAGCCCCCTCGCGCGCAGGCCTCCCGCGCACCGCGCGATCAGCCCGAGCAGTTCCCCGCGGGTGACCACCCGCTCGCCGTGCTCGATGGCCGTCCGCGCCGGCGCGCGCTCCAGCGACTCCAGAACCGGGCCGGGGAAGAGCATCGTCACTCCAGGTGTGAGGGCGCGCGCCCCGGTGGACCGCCACAGCACCCGGGGACGCGCGCGCACGGCCGTCTCCCCGCACACACCCCTTCGAGGAACGGCACCCCAGCCGTTTTCGGGAAGACGGTCGTCCGGTTATACGCATCCGGACAGGGCCAGAGATTCGCCTGCGCAGTAATACGAACCAGGACATCGCCGGACGTTCGCCAGGGCTTGGGAAAATGTGCGGCAGGATGATTGTCTTTGCGGAGGAACTACGAGGAGGTCATCGGTGACCCGTCAGATTGTCTCCATTGTCGGTGGTAAGGACGTTCCTGCCACCAGCACCTACATCTCGGCCAACCCGGCGCGCACCGGCGAGGTCGTGGCCAGTGTGGGCCTCGCGGACGCCGCCGCCTTCGCGGCCGCCTGCCGTACCGCCAAGGAGGCGCAGCGCGAGTGGGCCAAGGTGCCGGCGCCGGTGCGCGGGCGGGTGATCGCCTCGATCGGGCGGCTGGTGGAGGCCAACGCGGAGGCGCTGGCGCGGCTGGTGACCGAGGAGATCGGCAAGCCGTACAAGGAGTCGCTGGGCGAGGTGCGGGAGATCGTCGACACCTGCGACTTCTTCCTGGGCGAGGGCCGCAGGCTGTACGGGCAGACCGTGCCGTCGGAGATGCCGGACAAGAACCTGTTCACCTTCCGCAACCCGGTCGGCGTGGCGGCGGTGATCACCGCCGGGAACTTCCCCGTCGCGGTGCCCTCGTGGTATCTGGTTCCGGCGCTGCTGTGCGGCAACGCGGTGGTGTGGAAGCCCGCCGAGTACGCCGCCGCCTCCGCCCACGCCATGTACAAGCTGTTCGCCGCCTCCGGCCTGCCGGAAGGCGTGCTCAACATCGTCTTCGCCGACGGCAAGGAGACCTTCGAGGGCCTGGACCTCGCCCTGGCCGAGGGCACCGTGCAGAAGGTCGGCTTCACCGGCTCCTCCGAGGTGGGCAGGAAGATCGGCGAGCTGACCGGGCGCCACCTGCAGTCGGCCTGCCTCGAACTCGGCGGCAAGAACCCGATGGTGGTCATGCCGGACGCCGACCTCGCCCTGGCGGTGGAGGGCGCGCTCTTCGGCGGCTTCGGTACGGCCGGCCAGCGCTGCACCAGCCTCGGCACCGTCATCGTGCACGAGAGCGTCCACGACGAGTTCGTCGAGCGCTTCGCCCGCGCCGTCTCCAACGCCAAGATCGGCGAGCCGATGGGCGACGTGCTGGCCGGGCCGCTGCTGGATGAGAAGTTCGCGGTCCGCTACGAGGAGTTCCTGACCTGGATCCAGCCGCACCACGAGGTCGTGACCGGTGACACGGGCAAGATCAGCAAGGAGAGCCCGCACCACGAGTTCACCGGCGAGGGCGGGCTCTACTACCATCCGGTGGTGGTCGACGGCGTACGTCCCGGCGACCGGCTGTTCCTGGAGGAGACGTTCGGCCCGATCGTCGGCGTGACCACGTTCCAGACCATGGACGAGGCCATCGAGCTGGCCAACCTGCCCGGTTACGGCCTGTCGAGCTCCATCTACACCACCGACGCGAAGAACGCCTTCCGCTTCCGCGAGGGCGTCTCGGCCGGCATGGTCAGCGTCAACAACTCCACCAGCGGCGCCGAGGCGCACCTGCCGTTCGGCGGCAACGGCAAGTCGGGCAACGGCAGCCGCCAGTCCGGTATGTGGGTACTTGACCAGTTCACCCGCTGGCAGGCCATGAACTGGGACCATTCCGGACGTCTGCAAAAGGCCCAGATGGACGTGGCAGATATCACTCCTGACCTGGACTTCCGCCTCCCCTAGGCAACCTTCCCTCCGGAGCCTCACAATGTTGCTCCGGAGGGATGCACAGTGGGCTCACGACAGCACCTCGACGGCCTCGCGCGGTCGGCACGATCCCTGCAGGACACGGTCGGTGAGCTCCATGCCGCGCTGACCGCGGGCAACGAACGGCGGGCCGGCTACGCCCGCGACCGCCTCGCCGAACAGGCGCGCGCCGCCCTGGACGAGAGCGGCACGTACGGCTTCGAGCCACCCCGCCCCACCAGCCCGCCCCACCGGCCCGCCCGACCTGGACCACGACCAGGACCGCAACCCCGGCCCCCACAGCCCGGCCCGGACGACCTGCTCGCCGAGGCCGTGCGCGACCTCGCCCTGTCCCAGGCCCTGATCTCCGCCGCAGCCGGCGTCGGTGAGGCCGCGGCCGACGTCGGCGAGCCCGGTGCCGGAGAAGGCAGCGGCGGGGCCGATGGCAGCGGAGGAGGCTGGGGCGATGGCGGAGGAGCAGGGGCCGTTGGCGGCGGAGGTCGGGGTGGGGCGGATGCCGGGTCCGGGCGGCTGCGCGAGGCCGGGGACTCCCTCGGGCTTCTGGCCACGGCGCTGAAACCCCCGGACCACTTCGGCTTCGAGGCCGCCACGCGCGCCTCCCCCGACCTGCCCACCGCGATCGCCACCCTCCGCCAGGAGGCCGCCGCCTGCCTGGACCGCATCCACGAACGTTCGGCCGGCGTGGCCGGCGCCGCCCTCGCCAAGATCCCCGTCGTGAGCACGGTCGCCACGACCGCCCAGGAGCTCCTCGACAAGCTCGGCGTCGGCGCGCTCACCGGCACCCTCACCAAGCTCGCCGCCCGTGCCCTGCACAAGGCGCTCACCGCGCTGCACCACCTGATCCCCGCCGCCGCCCTCGACCGGGTCAACACGGCCGTCTCCCAGCTGGCCAACGGCCTGGACAAGGACGAGGCGGCGGGCCCGCTCCTGGTGTCCGCGCTGCTCGGCACCGACGGCGTCAGATCCGCGCTCGACGAGCGGCTCGCCCGCGACGCCCTGGACCGTGCCAGGCTCGACGGCGCCCGCGCCGAACTGGCCGAGCTCGGCGACCGCTTCGGCAGGCACATGGACGTGCTCGCGATCGCGATCACGGTCAGCACCGGCCTGGTCGCGTGGCTGGCCACGCCGCTCGCCGCGGGCGCGGTGGCCGCGCTCCTGCTCGGCGTGGTGCTCGTGCTGGCCGCCGACTACGCCGACGCGTGGTCCCTGCCGGTGGCCGTACGCGGGGTGCGTACCGTGGTCGAGGACGCCACCGCATGATCGACGACCATGTCAGCGCCGAGATCGACGCCCTCGACCAGGCCGCCGGCCTGGCCTTCCGCTCGGAGCCCTGCACCGCGACCGCCCGCTCCATCAGGCGCCACGCCGACGACCTGATACTCGAACTGCGGGAGGTGCGCGACTGGGCCCACCTGCGCCACCTGCGGGAGAAGACCGAGCTGCTGCGGGTCGAGGCGCTCGACTACGCGCAGGCCGTCCTGCTGCGCCGGCACGCGCTCGGCGCCGACCGGGGCGCGGCCGAGGCGCTGGTGAGCTTCCTGTGCGAGCGCGCGGGCGTCCCCGCCCACGTGGCGATCGCCGCGTGCGCGCGCTCGGAGTCGTACACCAGAACCTCCGACATGCTCCGGCTGCCGCCCTCCCCCGACGCCTGGCATCTCCCGGTCCTCGCGCACGAACTCGGCCACTACGTCATCCGCGAGGTGGGCCACGTCCGGGACAAGGACGAGCGGCCCCTGCTGGAACGGGCCGACCACCCGCACAGCGAGGAGCTGATCGCCGACTGCTACGCCACCTACACCCTCGGCCCCGCCTACCCGCTGTCGTGCGTGCGCCTGCGCATCGACCCGGAGGAGGCGGACCTGACCAGCCCGTCCCACCCGTCGTGGCGGATACGCGTGCACACGATGACCGAGTTACTCATGGCGATGGCGGACAAGCACGGCAGGACGTACGCCCGCGCCGTCGAGACCATGATCGAACCGGCCTGGACGGCGCTCACCGGCGAGAAGGCGAACGCCGAGCCGGAGCACCGGGCCCACATTCCCGCCGCGGCCGTCTTCGACCTGCTGGAGCGTCACCTGCCCCGCGCCCGGTACGAACCCGGCGGCATGGTCGGCGCGGCCGAGCGCGCGCTGACCGGCGAGGAACGCCGGCGTCCCGGCATCACCCCGGCCCACGTCCTCAACGCCGTCTGGCGCCTGCGCCTCGACGGCAGGGTCACCGGGGAGACCGGCGTCCGGGCCCTGGCCATGCTCGCCAGGGGCGGCTGACGTGGACGGCAAACTCATCCTGACGATCAGGCTCGACTGCCTGCTGGCCGACCTGGACCGGATCAGCGGCGCGGTGACCGACGCGATCCGCAAGCGCGAGCACATGCGCGAGGTGATGGACGCGCTGCAGGAGGCCGAGAACGCCGTCGGCGAGCTCGCCAGCAACGCCGCCCCGATCAAGCAGGAGCTGGCCAGGCCGGGCAAGGGCCGGCTCGGCGACCTCGGCAACCGGCCGCTGACGACCAGCATCACCGACCTGGACGGCCACATCCGGGCGGTCGAGGACGGCGTCGCCAGGATTCGCGAGACGATCGAGCCGCTCAGCGACCGGATGGTGGAGCTGGAGAAGCAGACCGTGCTGGAGGAGGACCTGCGGGCCGCGACGGGGAACCTGCGCTTCGAGGCGGAGAAACTGCGCGACCGGCTCGACTCCGACGGCGCCGACCTGCCCGAGCTGTGGCGCGGGTACGCCGAGTTCGTCAAGACGGAGGCCGAGCCGGTCTACGACAACTACGTCGAGTTCGTCGCGGGCCTGGCCATGCGCGACAGCGCCGTCGAGGACAGCGTGTGCATGGTGACCGACCACCTGCTCACCCGGATGCTCGGCCCGCACCAGGCCTTGTCCCTGCCCTCGCGGACACCGGCCTTCAGCATGCGCGCGGTCATCAAGCTCGGCTTCCCCGACTGGAACATCTGGGGCGTGCCGCTGGCGGCCAGGGAGGCGGGGGCCAGCGTCGTCAAGCACGCCGCCGACAAGGCCAGGATGCTCAACGAACTGCTCGCCCGGCCGCCGACGCCGTACGCGGCCCGGCTGGCCGAGGACGCGCTGGCCGCGTTCATGCTGGGCCCCGCCTACGCCCGCGCCATGTTCACCTTCCGCCTGCACCCGAGCATGCCCTCGGTCGCGAACCTGCACCCGAGCGTGCCCTCCGTCGCGAAACTGCCGCCGGACACCCTCAGGGCGCAGATGATCCTTTCCATGCTGCGGCTGGCCGGCCCCGCCGACGGCCAGGACGCCTTCGCCGAGGAGGTCGACCAGCTCGAGGACTTCTGGACGGACCTGCTGCGGCAGCTCGGCGTCCCCCCTGAGCCCGTCCTCGATCCGGACTTCTGCCGCCACCTCCACACCGCGCTGCACAGGGACCGCTTGCGCGGCTTTTCCGCCAAGAACTGGGCAGACGTGCAAACATGTGCTGACCACCTCCTCCTCGGGGACACCCTGCCGCCCCTGACCCCCGTCGACCGGGTGGTGATCCTCCTCAACGCGGGCTGGGTGGCCAGGCATCGGGACCCCCTCCACACGAACGTGATCGCCGGCCGGCTCATGCACCATCTCAAGCACGACGGCACGGGCCGCTCCCCGGATGCCAGGAGCGGCGGCCGCCCGCTCACCACCCGAACCCCCAGGGGAACATGATGACGTCACACCACGTGGCGATGGCCGAGCTCTGGCGTAACCGCCGGCGCGCCGACCTGGTCCCCGACACCGGCGACCTGTCGCAGCAGGTGGGCTGGCTGCTGGCCGGCCTGTGGCTGGAGCACTCCGACGGCCTGGCCGAGCGCGCCGCCGCCCTGGAGGACACCCTGCACGCCGCGCTCAAGGCCCGCTCCGCGCACTGGCACGCGGAGCTGAACGGCCTGCTCGGGCTGGTGCTGATCGCCCGGGGCATGCTCAAGCGCGAGTCCGGCGACCACGCGGGCTCCGGCGACCTGTTCGCCAGGGCGCTGAAGGTCTCGCCGCCCTCGTTCTCGCCGCCGCTCTACGCGCTGGCGATGCTGCACACCGGCCGCCGCGAGGAGGCGGCGCGGATCGTGGCCGAGGGGGGCGACGCCGAGAGCCCCTACACCGCCTACGCACAAGTACTGCTGGCCGAGGCCGGCGACCCGTACGCCGCGCTCGACCTGGCCGACCGCGCCTGCGCCCGGTGGGAGGGCGACGTCAGGCTGTCCAGGCTCCGGCTCGGCCTGGCCGAGCGGCTGGGCAAGCTCACCTCGGCGGCCTGGCGCGACCTCGGCGGCGCGCTGCTGGCGGCCGACCGCCACGAGGAGGCGATCGAGGCGCTGCTGCGGGCCGACCGCGACGATCCGGACATCCTGGAGTGGCTGTCCATCGCCTTCCAGAACATCGGCGACGACGAGAGCGCGGCCGACGCCGCCGCCGAGGCCGCCCGCCGCCGGCCGGGCGCGGCGCTGCACCTGGACGCCGCCGACGCCTGCGCCAGGGCGCGCCGCCGACCCCAGGCGCGCGAGCACGTGGACGCCGCACTCGGCGCCGAGGAGGACCACGTCGTCCGCTTCGCCGCCGCCCAGATCCTGCTCGGCACCGGCGACATGGACCGGGCGCTGGAACTGGTCCGCGCCATCAGGGCCGACCTGCCCGACGACACCAGGGCGCTGATCGTGGAGGGCATCGCGCTGTTCGGCGTCGGCCAGGTGCGGGAGGCCGAGCGGACCCTCGCCACGGCGGCCGCGCTCATGCCCGACGAACCGGTCGTGCTGCGCCACCTGGCCGTCGCCCGCCTCGATCTGGGCCTGCTGGAGGAGGCCGCGCCGCTGCTCGACCACGCCCTGGAGCTGGACCCGGACGACGGCTGGATGCTGGCCGTACGCGGCGACCTGCGCAGGCGGCTGATGGACCTGCCCGGCGCCAAGCGCGACCTCGACCGGGCCGCGAGCGTGGGTTTCGAGAACGCGTGGACGCTGCGCGCGCAGGCCCAGGTCGCCGAGGCAGACGACCCGGCGGAGGCGCTGCGGCTGCTGGACCGGTCGCTGGAGCTGGACCCGGAGGACGCCGCCGCGCACGCCGCCCGGGGCAAGATCCTGCACGGGCTGAAACGGGTCCAGGAGGCCGACGCCGCCTTCCGCAGGGCGCTGGAGATCGACCCGTTCGACCCGCGGGCGCTGACGAAGCTGACCGAGTTCTGGCTGCCGGAGCTACCCGTCGCCGACGTCACCGACCTCAGGGAGGCGGTCGAGCAGGCCATCGAGCGCACCCCCGACGACATCCCGCTGCGCTGGGCCTACAGCGAGATCCTCAGCGTGCAGGAGCAGGCGAAGGACGCCCGCGACGTGGCAAGGCACATCACCCGCATGCCGCCGCGCGACGCCGAGGACCACCGCCTGCTGGGGCTGGCCTACAGCAAGCTGGAGGAGCGCGAGGCGGCGGTGGCCGCCTTCCGGGCGGGCATCGAACTCGCGCCCGGCTACGCCGACCTCCACGCCCACCTCGGCGTCGAACTGGGCCTGGCCGACCGGCGCGAGGAAGCCGAGCGCGAGCTGGCCAAGGCCGTCGAGCTCAACGAGGACTACCCGTTCGCGCGGGCCAGGCTCGGCAACGCGCTGCTGGCGCTGGGCCGCTTCGAGGAGGCCGAGCCGCACCTGCGCCGGGCGATCGAGCTGTGGCCCGGGGTCTCGGACCCGCTGCTCGACCTGGCCGAGGTGCTGCGCATGACGCGCCGCCCCGAGGAGGGCCTGGAGCTGGCCGAGCAGGCCGTACGGCTGCAGCCGTCCGCCTTCGCGATCGGCTCGCGCGGCCAGCTCTATTACACCCTCCAGCGGCTGGAGGAGGCCAGAAAGGACCTGGAACGCGCGATCGAGATCGACCCGGAGCTGTCCTGGGCGCGCGGCACGCTGGCCGAGGTCTACCGCATGACCGGCGAGCTGGACGACGCCATCGCCCACGCCACCCGGGCCATCCCCCAGTCCGACGACAGCAGGTGGCTGCTGTCGGTACGCGGCGCCGCCAAGTTCGCCCAGGGCCACTACGCGGAGGCCGAGGCCGACCTGCGTGAAGCGGCGGAACTACGCCACCCGGCCGAGCCGGTCGACCTGCTGGCCCTGGTCATGCTCCGCAACACCCTGCAGCGCCTGGGCCGGGCCGAGGAGGCGGTGCGCCTGCTGCGCGGCCACGCCATGACCGGCACCGTGGTCAGCAGGGAGGCCGACCCCCAGGTCGTCGTGCACTACTCCGAGGCGCTGCAGTACGACGGCCGCCTCGACGAGGCCAGGGAGGTGCTCCACCAGGCGGTCCGGGTCTGGCCCGATGACCCGGAGATCCACTCGGCGCAGGCCTGGCTGGAGGCGGCCACGGGGCGCTACGAGGCCGCGCTCGAGGCCGCGGGCCGGGCGGTGGAGCTGGCGCCGGGCAACGCCGAGCGGCTCTACGTGCTCGGCTCCATCCAGCGCACCGCCAGGGACCCGCTGTCGGCCATCAGAAACCTCACCCGGGCGGTGGAGCTGGAGCCCGACGCCGCCTGGATCTGGGCGGAGCTGTCGATCACGCTGTCGTACGTGGCCGCGTGGGAGCTGGCGATCGAGGCGGGGCTGGAGGCGACCGCGCCCGGCCGGCAGGTGACCGCCTACTGCGAGGAGATGCTGGCGTGGGCCTACCGCTACCGGGAGACGCCCGATCTGGACGCGGCGCTGGAGGCCTACGACCGGGCGCTGGCGCTGGACGCGGGCTCCACCGGGGCGCTGGCGGGCCAGGGTGACACGCTCTTCTCGCTGGGCGAGCGGGAGCGGGCCGCGGCGTGCTACGAGGCGGTGCTCGACGCGCTCAGCCCGTACGATCCCGACCACCTGTCGACCAGGGGGTGGTGCCTCTACCGGCTGGGCCGGTACCAGGAGTCGCTGGACTATTACCAGCAGTATCAGGCGGTCAAGCCGGACCGGCCGGGTTTCCTGCTGTTCGACCTGGGGTTGCTGGCCTGGGCCGAGGGCGATGACGAGGCGGCGAGGACGGCGTACGACCATGCCCTGGAGCGGGCGTTCCAGGAGGTGCCGCCGCGTACCCGCGGGCTGATCGAGGTGGCGATCCGGGACCTGGAGTCGGACCGGCGCGGCGACCCGGAAACACAGCGCGCGCTGATTGCCCATCTTCATGGGAAACGCGCGGATCTGCCCAAATACGAACCACCACCTCGACTCTAGATCCTTCTACGTCGGAGTAAGAAAGCCACTCCGCCGGGGATGGGCGGGCTTTCCGGCGAGTCAGGGTCGTGGCACGATAACGGCGCCTTCGATTACGGGGAGAAGCCGATGCGTGACGATCTGACACTACTCGCCGCCCAGCAGACCCTCCGCCTGCGCGCCGGCTTCCCATGCCGGTGGAGCGTCTGGACGGCCGACGGCCGGGGCTGGTATCCGCACGGCACCTCACCGGCCAGGGACATCGACGGCCTGCCGTACTTCCACGGCGACGACGTCGTGCTGGAGGTGCCGTCGAGCCGGCTCACCGTCAGGGCGGCGCGGGGCATGGAGTACGGCCACGCAGAGACCACGCTCACCCCCGGCGCGGGCGAGACGCTGGTGGAGCTGGCCCCGCCGCGCATCTACGACGCCGCCGCCCGCGGCTGGTACGGCGGCGACCTGCACGTACGGCTCAACCGCCCGCCCCAGTGGGTGGCCGACTCGCAACACGGCGAGGACCTGCACGTCGTCAACCTGCTCGCGGGCGACGGCGACACAGAAGACCTCTGGGCCGGCCGCAACCTGCCCTGGTCGGACGCCACCCACGTGGCCCGGGTGGGCCTGGCGCAGGACGCGCCGAGCGTCCCGTCGGGCTCGGTGGACAAGCTGCGCGAGCGGGGCGCGCTGATCGGGTACGCCAACGCCTTCCGCGGCCCGGTCGAGACGCCGGAGCAGTTGTTCGACGGCGGCTACCCGATCTACGACGCCCGCATGTCCGTCGTGGACGCGGCGCTGGGCCTGGTCGACAGCTTCTCCTCGGCGATCGGCTCCGACCGGGCCTACCGGCGGCTGATCGGGGCCGGAAACCGGGTGGCCGCGGTCGCCGGCACCGCGGGACGCCTCGGCCCGATCGGGGGCGAGCGCACGTACGCGCACGTGGACGGCCCGCTCACCGCCGAGTCCTACGCCCACGCGGTACGGCACAGCCGTACCTTCGCCACGACGGGCCCTTTCCTGGAGCTGTCGGTGGAGGGCGAGCGGCCGGGCGCCACGATCGACCTGCAGGCGGGCACCCGGGTGCGGGCGACGGCGCGGGTGATCGGCCCCGGCGTGCAGCGGGTGCGGCTGCTGACCGCCGACGGCGAACTGGCGGCGGGCCCGCCGAACGAGGTGTCGGCGGAGTTACGCGTGGACTGGCCGACGTACGTGGTGGCGGTGGCGGAGGGCGGCGGCCTGGTGCGGGCGCATTCGAGCCCGGTCTACCTGGACGTGGAGCGCCGCAGGGTGGCGAGGGAAGAGGACGTGACGTTCTGCCTGCGCTGGCTGGACCTGCTGGAGGAGCTCGTCAAGGACAGGGGCGGGCTGGTGACGGAGGCCCGCAGGGTCTACCAGTCGCGCCTGGCGTGACGGTTCTGCCAAGTGAAAAGGAGGAACGCGGGTCCCGATCGGGGGTGCCCGCGTTCCTCCGGAGAGCGTGCCGTCAGACCTGGCCGGCCTTCTCCAGGGCGGCGCAGCAGGTGTTGACCAGCAGACGGGTCACCACGTACGGGTCGACGTTGGCGTTGGGGCGGCGGTCCTCGATGTAGCCCTTGCGGTCCACCTCGACCTGCCACGGGATGCGCACCGAGGCGCCGCGGTTGGAGACGCCGTAGGAGTACTTGTTCCACGGGGCGGTCTCGTGCGCGCCGGTCAGGCGGGACTCGATGTCGGCGCCGTACTGGCGGACGTGCTCGAACGGCTTGTCGCCCTCGCCGAGCGCCTCGCAGGCGGTGATGATGGCGTCGTAGCCCTCGCGCATGGCCTTGGTGGAGAAGTTGGTGTGCGCGCCGGCGCCGTTCCAGTCGCCGCGGGCGGGCTTGGCGTCGAGGGTGGCCTCCACGCCGAACTCCTCGGCGGTGCGGTAGAGCAGGTAGCGGGCGACCCACAGGTGGTCGGCGACCTCGAGCGGGCTCGCCGGGCCAACCTGGAACTCCCACTGGCCTGGCATGACCTCGGCGTTGATGCCGGAGATCTTCAGGCCGGCGGCGAGGCAGCGGTCGAGGTGGAGTTCGACGATCTCGCGGCCGAAGACGGCCTCGGCGCCCACGCCGCAGTAGTAGTGGCCCTGGGGAGCGGGGAAGCCGCCCTCGGGGAAGCCGAGCGGGCGCGAGCCCTTGAAGAAGGTGTACTCCTGCTCGATGCCGAACCACGACTCCTGGTCGGCGAACTGCTCGGCGATCGGACGCAGGAGGGCGCGGGTGTTGCTCCGGTGGGCCTCGCCGTCGATCTCCTCGACCTCGCACAGGACCAGTACGTTGTCACCGCCGCGGATCGGGTCCGGGCAGGTGAACACGGGGCGGAGCACCCGGTCGGAAGCGTGGCCCTCGGCCTGGTTGGTGCTGGAGCCGTCGAAACCCCACACCGGCGGCTCGGCGCCGACGGCAAGGATCTTGGTCTTGGCGCGGAGCAGAGCCGTGGGCTCGGTGCCGTCGATCCAGATGTACTCAGCCTTGTAGCTCACGGAGGTCCTTTCGGGGTTTTACTCAGCCACGCCGAGGCTGCCAGGCTGCCGTTTCCCGGTTTTTGCCCGAATGTGAACGCCGTGTTAATCCGGAGACGATGAGGGACTGCGGAAGCAGGACGACTGCGGTGATACCTCCGTAAGCCGACTTGCTGAGGGTGACCTTGATGCCGTGGCGGCGGGCGAGGAGTCCGACCACGAGCAGGCCGAGCCGTTCGCTGTCGGCCAGGTCGAACTCCGGCGGGTCGGCCAGCCGGGAGTTGACCTCCTCGCGGATGGTGTCGGGCAGGCCGAGCCCGCGGTCCTCCACCTCGATGGCGAAGCCCCGGCCGACGACCTGCCCGTACACCTGGACGGTGGTGGTGGGCGGGGAGAAGGCGGTGGCGTTGGCGACCAGCTCGGTCAGCAGGTGGGTGACGTCGGAGGCGGCGGCGCCGTCGAGGAAGGCGTCGGGGATGGGCGGGGCGTTCACCCTGGTGTAGGCCTCGACCTCGGAGATGGCCTCGCGCACCACGTCGGCCAGCGGGACCGGGTCGCCGTTGGCGGGCCCCGGCGAGCCGCCCGACAGGATGAGCAGGCCCTCGGACTGGCGGCGCATGCGGGTGGTGAGCCGGTCGAGCGTGAACAGGTCCTGGAGCGTCTCCGGTTCGGTGATCTGCCGCCTGATCACGTCGAGCTGGACGAGCTGGCGGTGTACCAGCGCCTGGTTGCGCCGGGCCATGTTGCGGAAGACGCGGCCCAGGCCCTTGCGCAGCGCGGCCTGGCCGACGGCCGCCTCGACCGCGGTGCGGCGTACTCCGGCGAAGGCGTGGGCGACGTCGCGGATCTCCTGGGTGGCTCCGTCGGTGGGGATGGGCGGGGCCTCGACGTCGACGTCCACGTCCTCGCCGCCGCGCAGCTTCTCCACCACGCGCGGCAGCCGTTCGTCGGCCAGTTCCGCGGCGGCGTCGCGCAGGGTGTCGAGCTCGGTGGCCAGGCGGCGGCCCAGGCGGGCCGACCACATGACCGCCGCGATGATGGTGACCAGGCCGAGGAAGCCCACCACGACGATCCGCACGACGATCTCGCCGGCGGCGGCCTCGGCGCGGGCGTTCAGCAGTTCCGAGCGGCTGACCAGCAGCCGGTCGAGAGTGGCGCCGAAACTGTCGGCGGCGGCCTGCCAGGAGTTGCGCACGCGCGGCAGCCGCGCGGTCTCGATGATCTCGCGCTCGATCGCGGAGATCCTCTGGTGCTCGGGAGAGGCCAGCAACAGGTCGTACGGCGCGCGCAGCTCGGCTTCCAGGGCCGCCACGCCATCGACGAGCAGCAGTTTCCTGTTGGGCGAGAGCTCCTCGACCGCCTCGTACTCCTCCCTGGTGATCCGCCCGGCCAGCGTCGCCCCGGAGATCAGCGCGTCCTCGCGCGACATGAGGTCGCGGGCGTGGGCGATGCGCTGGAGCCCGGCGGCCTGCTGGTAGAGCTTGATGTCCGGCACGGTGACGGCCTGGTCGTAGAGGCGGTAGACCTCGTCGGTGGCCTCGCCGTAGGCCTGCACGACCGACAGGCGGCTGGTGGTGCGGTCGTCGACCTCCCTGCGCACCGCGTCCAGGCCGCCGATCTTGCGCAGCACGGCGTCGATGGCGTTGCGCAGTTCGGGCGTGGTGATGGTCTGCGCCTCCTCGGAGGCCGACAGCGTGCGGAACGCGGCCGCCGCCGCGTTGGTGCGCTTGCGCGCGGAGACGAGCAGGCTGCCGTCGGGCGGCGGCGAGGACAGGAACATCGCCGCCGACTTGCGCTCATGCTGCAGCTCGGTGACCAGCGCCGCCGCGGGGGCGCTGATCTTCTCGAACGCGGTGGTGGCCCGGCGCAGCTCGAAGAAGTCTCCGACCACATGACCGGCGACGAAGGTCCACAGTGCGACGAGCGCCACGATCGGCAGGCTGAGGAGGGAGTACAGCTTGAAGCGCAGGCTCTGCGATGCCATCGTCCCGGGACGCTAGCACCTGCTCGGACGCCCCTAAAGGGCCCAAAGTTTCGTGCCGCCCACAACCGTGGCCACGCACCGTCCAGAACCGTGCTCGACCAGGCCGGCGTAGGGGTCGCGGGGATCCACGTCGAAGACGGCGAAGTCGGCGCGCGCGCCCGGCCGCAGGACGCCGATCTCGTCCCGCAGGCCGAGGGCGTGGGCGCCGCCGAGTGTCGCGGCCTCGATGAGCCGCCGGTCGAGGTCGGGGTGGTGGTAGCCCTGCCGTACGGCGAGGCGCTTGAGCGCGGCGACGTCGGCGAGCAGGTCGAGTGACGGCGCGGACGACAGCGAGTCGGTGCCGACGGCGATGGGGTTGCCCTCGCGCAGCAGCGCGGCGACGTCGGGGCCGTCGAGCCCGAGGGTGCGGTTGGAG
This sequence comes from Nonomuraea sp. NPDC059023, assembly GCF_042740095.1. Taxonomy (NCBI): domain Bacteria; kingdom Bacillati; phylum Actinomycetota; class Actinomycetes; order Streptosporangiales; family Streptosporangiaceae; genus Nonomuraea; species Nonomuraea sp. NPDC059023. The sequence goes on from NZ_JBHYIO010000035.1 coordinate 39,299, forward strand.
CGGGGGCACAGCGCGATCGCGGTGCCGCGCTCGCGCAGCAGCGCGCGGTCGTCGGGGCCGAGGTGGACGCCGTGGGCGAGGTGGCAGTCCGGGCCGAGCACCCCGAGGCTGTCGAGGTAGGCGGCGGGCGCCAGGCCCGAGCCGCCCTCCAGCAGCGCGAACGGCGCGGACCACTGGCGCACCAGCTCGGCCAGCGGCCCGGTGCCCGCCATCGTGTACTCGCGTTCGTGCGCGGACTCGGCCAGGTGGATGTGGATGCGGGTGCCGCGCTCGCGGGCGAGCACGGCCGCGTCGGCGAGCACGCCGGTGTCGAGCGTGTAGGGCGAGTGCGGCGAGATGCCCGCGCGGCGCCCGCCGAGCGTCTTGAGGAAGCGCTCGCGCCCGTCCTCCTGCCAGCTCGCGTCGGTGTCGCCGATGATCTCCAGGTACGCCAGGCCGCCCAGCGGCGTGTCCACGAACGCCTCAGGATCGGTCACGATGTCGGCGGCGGCGGTGGTTCCCGAGCGCAGGCACTGCCAGGCGCCCTCGGTGGCGGCGGCGGCCCAGTCCCAGGCGCCGGTCCTGAGCGCGGGGTCCCAGCTGCCCTCGCCGCCCTTGAAGTAGGCCTGGTTGAAGACCTCGGACCAGTGCTCGAAGGAGTCGTAGACGCGCCGCCCGACCTCGGCCATGCAGGTGTACTGCAGGTGGGTGTGGGCGTTGACCAACCCGGCGACCATTACACCCGGCCAATGCACCTCGGCCCTGCCCCGCCCGATCTCCACGACGCGGCCGTGCTCGACCGTGACGGTGCCGTCCTCGATGGGCGGGCCGTCCATGGTGAGGACGAGCGGCGCGCCGTGGACTACGGGACCCATACGACGTCCGTGCCGAGGATCTTGTACGCCAGCAGTGCCAGCGCGAAGGCGGCGAACGCGCCGAGGAGCAGGTAGTCGGCCCGGTCGAAGGCCAGCTCGCGCATCCAGGTGCGGTGCTTGGCGCCGAAGCCGCGCAGGTCCATGGCGTTCGAGGTGTCCTCCGCGTCGATGAGCGAGTTCACGGTCAGGGGGATCACGACCGGTTTGAGGGATATTAGCCGCTTTATCGGATTATTCGTGCGCGGGTGGGTGTAGCCGCGTACCCGCTGCGCGTCGATGATCTGCTGCATGGTCGCCGCCGTGGACGGCAGGAACCGGAACGTCAGGTCCACCCCGAACGCCAGCCGCTGCGAGACCCGCAACCGGGCGAAGCTGACCCCGAGGTCGCCCGGCGCGATGCAGAACGCCACGGGAAAGCCCACCATGGCCATCGCCACGAACCTGATCAGAAGCGTCAGCGAGTACGACAGCGTCGCCAGGCTGACCGGATTCCCGGTGACCGGCATGTCGAACAACGGCGGCGCCAGCTTGGTCGCCTCGATCTGCAGCGCGTTGGTGAAGACGCTGTTGACCAGCACGGTCAGCGTCATCAGCGTCAGGACGAGGGCCCAGTTGGCCCTGACCGCGTGCCACGGGATGCCCGCCGCACCGTAGTAGGCCAGGGCCACGAGGGCGCAGACCAGCATGAGGCGCAGGTCGCTCACGCGCGCCACCGCCACGAGGAAGCAGACCGGGACCAGCAGGAGCACGCGCGGGTCCCGCCGGCCCAGGAAGGAGTCGCCTCCCAGATACCGTGGCGTGACGTCCACGCGGTTACCTGCCCATGCGCTTGGAGATCGGTTCCCAGATCGCGTCGAGCGCGGGCACCAGAATGAGGGCGACCAGCGTGTTGCTGAGCAGCAGCGGGCCGAAGGCGAAGGAGGCCCAGCCGCCGAACGTGAGGTCCTGCAGCCACATGTCGGTGAAGGTCGTGGCGAACCCGATGAGCATCGAGACCCACGCGATGGCGCCCACCAGGACCAGGCGCAGCATCTCCTTCGAGGCGCCGACGCGCGTCACGAGCAGGGCGAACAGGATGCCGGCCAGCAGCCCGGTCAGCGCGTTGGCCAGGCTCCAGTTCCAGTAGAACAGCGCGCCGTAGCCCTTGATCTGGTCGATGACCATGTTGCCGACCAGGCCGGTGAAGAATCCGGCGATCGGGCCGAACCGCATGCCGATGAACGGCACGAGCGCGAAGGCGGGGCGGATGTCGACGTTCTGGGTGCCCGGAATGGTGAAGCTGATCAGGCCGAGCACCGCGTACAGGGCGGCGCCGACGGCGGCGAAGACGACCACGCGGGAGTTGATCTCCCACAGCGAGGTGCGGACGGGTAAGGCGTCGGGGGATTTCATGGCAGGTGAGTCCTTCCAGATCTGGCCAGCTCGAACGGGTGCGGTATCGCTCCTTTCGCCATCGCTCCTTTCGCCATCGCTCCTTTCCCGGGTAGTAGGTCACGGACGGCGCGGACCAGACTGGTCTCGCGCAGGCCGCTGCCGGTCCACAGCCGCTCGTCGTGGGCCAGCTCGGCCGGTGCGGCGTCGGCGACGACGCGGCCGCCGTCCACGATGACGATGCGGTCGGCGCGGGTGAGCGCCAGGTCCACGTCGTGGGTGATGAAGTAGACGCTCTGGACGCCGTCGAGCACGCGGTCCATGAACGTGGTCGTGGTGCGCAGGTCCTGCCCGGCGGTCGGCTCGTCGAGCACGAGCGTCCTGGGGCGCATGGCCAGCGCGAGCGCCACGGTCAGGCGGCGCTGCTGGCCGTGCGAGAGCGTGTGCGGCGGGCGGGACATGATGCCGGGCTCGCGGTCGAGCAGCATGGTGGCCAGCGCCTCGCGGGAGACCTCGGCGATCTGCTCGGGGTCCTGCCCGAGGTTGCGGGGGCCGAAGGCCAGTTCCTCCTGCACGGTGGCGGAGAAGAGCGCCTGGCCGGGGTTCTGGAAGACGTAGCCGAAGGTCGTGGCGAGGCTGAGCGTGTCCCGTTCGCCGACGGGCTCGCCGTCCACGAGGATCTCGCCGCCGGTGGGTTCGAGCAGGCGTACGGCGGCGCGCAGCAGGGTCGACTTGCCGGCGCCGTTGCGGCCGAGGACGGCGACCCGTTCGTCGGCCTTCAGGTCGAGGTCGGTGTCGTGCAGGACGGTGCGGGAGCCGTACCCGAGCGAGACGTTCTTGTAGGCGAGGCGGGAGGGGCCGGTGCGGGCCGGGCGCGCCGGCTCGGGGAGGCTGGGCAGTTCGGCGGCGCGGGCCACGAGGGTCTCGAAGGGGAGTTTGACGTGCGCCACCGGTGCCTGACGCAAAAATCCCGAAATGTCGCCCGAGTAGCGGATGCGGCCCTCTTCCAGGTAGAGCGCCTTTTCCGGGCCGAACTCCAGCAGTTCCTCCACCCGGTGCTCCACCACCACGGCCGCGCCGCCGTCGTCGACGAAGCGGCGTAACGCGCCCAGCAGGCGGCGGCCGGCGTCCGGGTCCAGGTTGGCCAGCGGCTCGTCCACGACCACGACGTCCGGGCGCATCACCAGCACTCCCGCGAACGCCACCATCTGCAGCTCGCCGCCGCTCAGCTCGTGGGTGGGCCGGGCCAGCAGGTGGGCGATGCCGACACGGGCGGCCACCTCGTCGATCCTGGCGCGGATCTCGGCGCGGGGCAGGCCGAGGTTCTCCGGGCCGAAGGCCAGTTCGGTGGCGACCGTGGTGCCGACGATCTGCTTGGCGGGGTCCTGCAGCAGCGTGCCGACCACGGTGGAGAGTTGCCGGATCGACTGCTCCAGGGCGGGCCGGCCACCGATCTCCACCCGCCCGGTGACCTCGGCGCGGTAGGCGTGCGGGACCAGCCCGTTGAGCAGCCGCAGCAGTGTGCTCTTGCCGCACCCTGACGGCCCGGCGACCAGCACGAAGTCGCCGCGCTCCACGGCCAGGTCCACGCCGTGCAGCACTTGCTGCCCGGTCGAGCGGTACCGGACGGTGGCGTCGCGGACGTCGACGATCACAGTCCACGGTCCAGGAACGCGCGCTGCCGATCGGTCGCCCGGTCAAGCCGTACGCCCAGCGCGTCCAGTTTCAGCCTGGCCACCCGCTCGTCCAGCTCGTCGGGCAGCGGGTGCACGCCCGGTGGCAGGCGCCGCCCGAGCAGGTGGCCGACGGCCAGTGCCTGCAGTGACAGGGACAGGTCCATGATCTCGATCGGGTTGCCCTCGGCGGCGGCGCAGTTGACGCACTCGCCCTCGGCCAGCAGGTACCAGCCGCCGTGGTCGGTGACGCCGGGACGGACCTGGCGGCCGCCCGGCGGCCGCTCCACCTCGTCCTCCACTCCCCCGGCCACCGCGACGAAGGCGCCCGGCTTCAGCGCGGCGAGGTGCCCGGCCGTGATCGTGCCGGCGACGCCGGTGGCGCTGAACAGCAGGTCCGCCTCCGGGCAGGCGTCGATCAGGGGCAGCACGCGCCGGCCGTCGTGGTGGGCGCGCAGCGCGGCGAACGGGTCCACCTCGCTGACCACGACCTGCGCGCCCAGGGCCGCGGCGTAGCGGGCCACGCCCTGGCCCACGTGGCCGTATCCGGCGACCACGCAGGTCAGCCCGTCGAGTTCCAGTCCGCTGAGGTCCAGCGCGGCCATGACGCACGACTGCCCGGTGCCGTGCACGTTGTCGAACAGGACCTTGCAGCGGGCGTCGTTGACCGCGAGGACCGGCACCCGCAGGGTGCCGTCAGCGGCCATGACGCGCAGCGGACGCAGCCCGCTCGTGGTCTCCTCGGCGGCGCCCCTGAGCGGGCCGAGCCGGTCCTCGGCGTGGGCCAGCCTGATCACCCGGGAGCCGTCGTCGACCAGCGCGTCGAGCCCGGCGTCGAGCATCCGGCGGGCCAGGTCGTCGTCCTGGGCGCGCGTCGTGCGGGATCTGGCCAGCACCTGGATGCCCTCGCGCACCAGCGCGGCGGCCACGTCGTCTGAGGTCTCCCTGCCGGGGCAGTGCGCGATCACTTCGGCCCCGGCGTCCCGCAGCGCGAGGGCCAGGTTGGCGGTCTTGGGCTCCAGGACGAGCACCAGGCCGACCCGCCAGCCGTCCAGGTCGAGCTCCCCCGACAGCGCGCCAAGCACGGGCATGAAGCGCCGCGCCCACGCGATCCGGTCGGCTCCGCCGGGCCAGAGCCCGGGGTTGGCGATGTCGGTCAGCACGGGACGCTCACGAGGTACACCTCGGCGCCGTCGGCGCCCAGGTTGATGCAGTGCACGTCCTGCCTGACCTCTGTCATGCCGAGGATGTCGCAGCGTATGCTGCCCACGATCACGGCGCCCGGCTTCAGCGCCAGTGGCTGTAAGCCGTCGCCGAAGACGAGGTCGGCCTCTTCGATGGAGCAGCCGGGGTGGGCGCCCATCGCGCGCAACCGCGTGGCCAGGCCCGGCGGCGCGTCGCCGACGATCGCCACGCGTTTGCCGGCCATGAGCAGGTTCGTGCGGCGCAGTACGGCCTGGATGAGCCCCTGCGCGCTGAGGAGCCGGGTCAAGGGCGTCCTTCCGATCTTCGCGGGATCCGATTGAATTAGACCACTTTGTACAGTCTCATCGGAATCCCATCGCGCGGCCGGAGTGTCACCGTCGCCTCCGCCCGCACCTCCGCGCCCGCCTCCATCTCCAGCCGGAAGCGCCGCACCAGCATGGCGATGATCAAGGTCGCCTCCATCACCGCGAACCCGGCCCCCACGCAGATCCGCCGCCCGGCGCCGAAGGGCAGGTAGCTGAAGCGGCGCGGCGCCGCCCCGGGCAGGAACCGCTCCGGGTCGAACCGGTCGGGATCCGGCCAGGCGCCCGGGTCCCGGTGGGCCAGGTAGACCGGGACGACCACGTTCGTGCCCGCGGGCACCGGCAGGTCGCCGAGGTGGTCGTCGGCCACCGCCGTACGCACGATCGACCAGGCCGGCGGGTAGAGGCGTAAGGCCTCCTGGAAGGCGGCGGCGGTGTAGACGAGCAGGTCGGCGTCCTCGGCGGTCGGCACGCGGCCGCCGAGCACCTCGGCCACCTCGGCCTCGACGCGGGCGCGAGCCTCGGGGTGCAGGGCGAGCAGGTGCCAGAACCAGGCCAGGCCGTTGGCGGTGGTCTCGTGCCCGGCCAGCAGGAAGGTCATCACCTCGTCGCGTACCTGTTTGCGGTCCATGGGCGCCGCGAGCAGCAGGCCGAGCAGGTCGTCGGTGCCGCCGGGGTGCGCCGCGACGACCGCCTCCACGACCTCGTCGGTGGTGGTCAGGACGTCGTGCAGGCCCCGGATGCCGGGGGTCCACTTGGGCGCCCGCCGTACGACGGCGTGGGCGGCGTCCACCAGCCACGGCGGCGTGCGGAAGAGCAACTGCAGGCGCGTCGCGCGCACGCCCGCGCGCAGGCCGGAGGTGAGGACGGGCCCGAGCCGCGCGGCCTGCTCCGACAGGCCGGAGCCGAACAGCGCCCGGCCGACCACGTCGAGCGTGAGCCGGTTCATGGCGGTGGCGGCGTCCACGCGGGCGCCGTCCGGCAGTTGCTCCCATTCCTTGGCGAAGTCCGCGACGGCCTCGGTCATGTGCTCGGCGAAGCGGCCCAGGTGGCGTTTGGCGAACATCGGCTGGATGAGCCGCCGCTGGCCGGCCCACCGCTCGCCCTCGCTGGTCAGCAGGCCGTCGCCGGTGACGACGGCGAGCAACCGGTACTGCGCGGACTTGGCGTAGAGGTGCTGGTGGGTGACGAAGACGCGCTCGACGTGCTCGGGCGCCCACACGACGAGGTAGCCGCCGCGCCGGCTCGTGCGCACCTGTACGGCTCCCGCCGACCGGTCTGCGATCATGTCGAAGCGATCGAGCACATCCTGGAAGGTGTAAAGCGCCCGCAACCGGTTCCGCAGGCTGATCCGCACGACCTCCGGCATCTCGCACCCCACTATTAGCCGCTAGGTCCAATTAGTGGGGCACGGGGCGGTCCGGTCAAGACATCAGGGCACTTCGTGCAGCAGGCCCTGGCCGTCCACCTGCACCTTCGCGTTCGGCCCGCCCTCGCCGCACTCGGGCCCGTTGGGGAAGCGGCCGCGCGGCATCACCTGGACGTCCCGCTCCACCACCGGCTCGCCCGCGGTGCCGGTCAGCTTCAGCGAGACCTCGGCCCGCTCCTTGCGCAGCCCTTCCACGTTGCCGAAGCCGGACCGGCCGCCCCGGTCGGCCCGGAAGAGCTCCAGCCTGGCCGGCCGGCACGTCCCCGCCTGGCACACCTCCATCTCGGCCGCCGCCACCCGGTCGGAGATCGGCGGCGCCACGTCCACCTGGATGCCGACGGGCGTACCGATGAGCGTGCAGACACGGTCGCTCTGGCAGGCGGCGAGCGGGAGGGCGGCGAGAAGCACGCACACGCCCTTCAGCGGGAGAAGGCGGTTCATATCCTGACGACGGCCCGCCACCGCGGCCGGTTCACGGTTCCTCGCTCTTGAGCCGCCGCGCCTTGGCCTCGATCGCGCTCAGCGGCTCGGCGATGGTCTCCAGCGCGGCGCGCTCGGCCTTCACCCCGAAGCGCAGCTCCACCAGGCCCGCGAAGATCATCATCCCGGCGGCGAAGAGGTAGCCGTAGAACAGCCGCGTCGGCTCCGGGCTGGCCTGGTCGCCGATGAGCGCGCCGAAGACGGCCGGCCCGAAGGAGCCTACGACCTGGCCCATCGCGAAGAACAGCGAGATCGCCTGCGCCCGCATCTCGATCGGGAAGATCTCGCTGACCGTCAGATACGCCGAACTGGCCGCCGCCGAGGCGATGAAGAAGATGACCGACCACATGATCGTCTGCGTGGTCGCGGTCAGCACGCCGCGCTCGAACAACCACCCGGTGAAGGCCAGCAGCGACCCCGAGACGATGTAGGTGCCGGCGATCATCTGCCGGCGTCCCACCGTGTCGAACAACCGGCCGAGCACGATCGGGCCGAGCAGGTTGCCGAGGGCGAAGGCGAACATGTACTTGGGCACCTCGCCGGCCTCGACGTCGTAGAAGTGGGTGAGCACCAGCGCGTACGTGAAGAAGATCGCGTTGTAGAGGAACGACTGGCAGATCATCAGCGTGGCGCTCAGGAACGAGCGCCCCGGATAGGTACGGAAGAGCGTCCTGGCCACCTCGACCAGCGGCAACCGCTTCTGCGGCACCACCTCGATGGCCGCGCTCTCCGGCACCGGCTCCAGGACGAGCCTGTCCTCCTTCTCCACCTCTTTCTCGATCGCGGCGACCACCCGCTCCGCCTCGTCCTCGCGGCCGTGGGTCATCAGCCAGCGCGGGCTCTCCGGCAGGTGCCTGCGCAGGCCCCAGATCAGGATGCCCAGCACCGGGCCGATGAGGAAGCCGAGCCGCCACGCCCAGTCGGGGTCGAGCGGGCCCGACGGGTTGAGCAGGACGAAGGTCGCCGAGGTGGCCAGCAGCGCGCCGAGCCAGTAGGTGCCGTTGATGGCCAGGTCCACGTGGCCCCGGTACTTGGAGGGGATCAGCTCGTCGATCGCCGAGTTGACCGCGGCGTACTCCCCGCCGATGCCGGTGCCGGCGACGAAGCGCAGCACGAGGAAGCTGCCGAGGTCCCAGGAGAACGCGGTCAGGCCGCTGGCGATCAGGTAGACGGCCAGCGTGAGGATGAACAGCCTGCGCCTGCCCATCCGGTCGGACAGCCACCCGAAGAACAACGCGCCGACCACCTGGCCGATGAGGTACACGGTCGCCGACAGGCCCACCTCCGCCGAGGTCAGGCCCAGCGTGTCGGAGCGCTGCAGAAACGCGGCGACGTTGCTGACGATCGTGATCTCCAGCCCGTCCAGCACCCATGCGACGCCGAGCGCGATCACCAGCCGGGTGTGGAACGGCGACCAGGGCAGGCGGTCCATGCGCGCGGGCACCAGGCTGCGGACGATTCCAGGACCCATACGACGATCACTCCTTGCTCGGGTCCGTATCACCCTAAGCAATGAAGCGACCACCTTATGTGATTGAGGTCATCCTTCTCCGGCAGCCCGTCCGCCGTCGTAGCCGAGCAGGCGCATCGCCGTGTCGGGGTCCATGGCGGCGGCCAGCAGCTGGGCGCGGGCATGGGCCCGGTCGCGCTCGACCTCCGCCCTGGCGCGGGCGGCGCGCAGCCCCCTGACGGCCACGACCGCCAGGCAGGCGCCCACGATCAGCGCCACCACGACCACGAACAGGATCACCAGCAGTCCCGGCGAGGCCAGCTCGGTGCTGGGTCCCGACCGGGTGACCGCCAGACCGCCCAGCACCGCCACCGTGACCAGCCCGGCCAGGCTGCCGACCGCGATCAGCACCGCCCTGCCCAGGCCCGGCCGGGCGCGCTCGTTGACGGCCGCGACGGGCCGCTGCTGGTGCGCTTGCGGCGGACGGGCCGGTCGCGGCTGGACCTGCTGCGGGCGGGCCGGTTGTGGGCTGGTCTGTTGCGGCTGGACCTGTTGTGGGCGGGTCTGTTGCGGTTGGACCTGCTGTGGCCGGGCCTGTTGCGGGGGTATCCAGGCCACGAACTCCGGCCGCGCCGTACCCCCCGCAGCCGGTACGGCAGGCCCACCGGAACCAGCCCTGCCCCAGGAAGGCACGACCCCAGGCGGAACCGGCCCGGCCGGGGCGGGCATGGGCGGGTTCCGGAAGGGCACCGCCGCGGGCCGGTGATCCACGACCTCGTCCGCCACCACGCCCGGCAGTTCCCGCTCGACCCGGCTGTGCTCGCGGTGCGCCCTGGCCGCCTCCCGGTGGTAGTCCTCCAGTTCGGCGTGGAACTCCTCCGAGGCGTACACGGTCCCGTCGGCCAGCGGGCCGGCCCGCCGCTCGATGATCGCCACCACGTCGTCCCCGTCGAGCGTGCGGTGCGTCTCCAGCGCGTGGGCGACGCTCAGCACCTCCCGCCGGTGCTCCCGCAGCAGCAGCTCGGTCTTGTCCAACAGCCGCGCGAGGGTGACCTCGATCCGCTCCCCCAGCCCGTCCGGCATCAGGCCGGTCATGATCTCCAGCTCCCGCAGCGCGGGCAGCGAGGCGACCCCGGAGCCCATCCCCCACGAGGACTCCATGAGCGCGGTCAGGAACGTGGCCGCGTGCAGGTCGCCGGAGACCCCCGAGGAGTTGTCCTCGGCGAAGAACATCCGCTCCCCCGCCAGCGAGGCGAGCGAGACCATGATGTCGGCCTCGTACTCCGACTTCCACCGGGTGAACCGGTCCTCCGGCCTGATCGAGGCGACCATGCCGAGGTGGTCGGCGCCCTTCTCGATCGTGGCGACGTCGATCTCCAGATGGGAGCGCACGTGGTAGGCCACCACGGCGTGGCAGGCCTCGTGGACGGCGACGGCGTGCCGTTCGCGCTCGATGTACTCGACGCCCTCCGGCGGCCCGAGCTGCTTGAACCGGTGGGCACGGAGCACGTCGGCCCAGGTGATGACCTCGCGGCCGGCGCGGACGGCGGTGATCAGCGACTCGTTGACCAGCTCCTTGATCGTGGCGCCGGTGGCGTAGGGCGTGATCGTGGCCAGCTTGCCGATCTGTTCCGGGGTGAGCTCGTGCCGGACCTTGCCAAAGTAGCCCTGGTAGGTGCGTACCCGCCCGGCTTTGGACGGGTAGCCGACCTTGTGGACGCGGTCGATGCGGCCGGGCCGTAACAGCGCCTCGTCGAGCGCGCCGGGGTGAGTGGCGGCCATCATGATGAGGATGCGGTACCTGGGTGGTGGCTTGGGCCGCATGTTCAGCACGCGGCGTACCTGCCGGTCGCGCGGCTTCTTCAGGCCGGACAGCTCGGTGAGCAGCGCTCGCAGGACGCCGGAATCGGGGTCCGGCTCGGGGCGGCGCGCCTGGAAGGCGAGGACGGACCGGGTCTCCTCCGGCAGGTAGTTCAGGCCGTGGCAGCCGCTGAAGCACTGCCGGGCCGGGCGGTCGCGCCTGCCGAGGGAGTCGGCCCCGTCGAAGAGGACGATCACGCCGCCGTGGCGCAGGGCGAGCTTGCGCAGCCTCCTGAAGAGCGCCTTCACCTTGAGGCCGCCCGTGAACCTGCCGGTGAAGGCGCCGGAATCCACGAGCACGTACGGCTTGCCGGCCTCACCGGCCACCGCCTCGGCCATCAGCGTCTTGCCGGTGCCCGGCGGCCCCCAGAGCAGCAGCCCGCCGGGCACGTAGCCGCCGCGTTCCTCGATGGCGCCGGGCCTGTCCAGGAAGACGATGTTCTCCCTGAGCCGCTCGACCACGTGGTCCTGCCCCCACACGTCGGCGAAGCGGGTCGTGATGTCGTCGGGCAGGTACGTCTCCACGCCGCCGCGCGACAGGAGCCAGAACAGCCCGGCGGCCAGGACGACGATCACCAGGAGCGGGAGGACGAACGGCAGCGCCGGAGCCCTGAACGGGGCGACGAACGGGCTGACGTCCAGCACCACCCCGAGCACCAGCGCGACCAGCGACACCCAGAAGACGATCTTGACGGCTCTGGCGGCGCGGAAGCGGGTCCAGTCGCCGAAGCGGCGGTGCGACCAGCGTTCCAGGCCGCCGAAGACCTTCTGGCTCCAGAACCGGTGATAGCCGGAGGAACGCTCGCCGGCCAGGAAGTGCGCCTGCCGTACCGTCTCGGCGGCCAGCAACCAGAAGATCCACGGATGGGCCGGCCCGACGTACCGCACGGCCTCCCCGAATGGGATGATCCCCTCGAAGTCCGCCATCGCCTTCCAGGTCAGGACGAGGAAGACGGCCAGCAGCCCGATCAGGAACCTGCCGCGATCCCACAGCCGCAGCTTCTTCCTGATGACACGGGCGACACCGGCGCCCCGGTGGGGGGTGGTCGTGGTCACTGGAGCTCCCTCATCCGGGCAGCCGGAGCAGCTTGAACGATCGCGCGATCTCGTCGATCTCGCCGCCGCGCTCCCTGAAGCAGAGCGACCGGCAGCTGACGATCAGCACCGAGACCGTGGAGCCCTTCTCGTCGAGGATCGCGGTCTGGTCGAAGGTCTGGACGTCGGGGCCGATCTGGTAGTTGAAGCGGAGCCGTACGCCCCTGGCGCCGCCGTCCAGGGTCAGGACCCGGTCGAGCAGCGGCTCGAACTTGCGGTAGAGCGGCATCTGCCCGCTGCCGAGCCGGTCGGTGACGTACGCGGTCCTGGCCGGCTCGGTCACCGGGAATACGAAGTCGCGCAGCCCGTCGAGCGAGACCCGGTCGCGCTCGCGCACGGTGAGCTGGTGGACGGTGGAGTACACGAACGGCTCGCCGGAGCTGAGCAGGTGCTGGAGGGTCGGCGCGCCCGCCTGGTCGAAGGCGGTGGACCACACCCGCTCCTTGCGCAGCCTGGCGGCCTCGGAGTCGGGGTGGAGCCTGCTCAGGTACAGCTCGATCGGGTAGGCGTCGAGCTGGGCGAAGGAGGAGGGGACCTTGAAGTAGGTCGTGCCGCCCTTGTCGCGTACGTAGTGGAAGGCCGGCTGGCCGCAGGCCGATGCCAGGAGAGCCGCGATCATGACCACGACCCAGGTCCGTACCGTTATCACCGGGGCTTACCTCCGCTTAACGGACCAACGGTGTTGTTGTGCCCTTTTTCATGCGGAATGAGCGTCATGACCGGTGACAAATCTTGACCAAATCTTGGCCGTCCCTTGGCTTTACTTGTTACGGAAGCCTAGGGATATTCCTTGACCGGCACCTGCACGGTGACCGTGCCCGCCTCCTGGAACTGGAAGGTCGCCGGAACCCACGAGCCCACCCGCGCCTCCAGCCCGGTGGCGGTGGCGATCGCCCGGTCCCCGCCGACCGGCTCGGCGGGCGGCAGCTCGATCGGGGCGGGCAGGGCGAGCGTCCCGGAGGTGATCGTGAGCTGGACGAGCCGGTCGCCCCGCGCGCCGGAGTTGATCAGCACGGCGTGCAGCGAGCCGCCTTTCAGCAGGTAGGCGTTGCGCACGTGCACGCCCCGCTGGCTGGCGTTGCCGCCGTCGTTGCGGGGCAGCGCCGCGCCCGGCGCCTCCCCCTGATCGGCCCCGCAGGCCGTGACGAACAGCAACGCGGCGGCGAGAAGACCTAAGGCACGCATGCCTTCACGGTCACTCCGCCGCAACGTTCCCGCAACCCCCATTGGTCCATCTCCGGAAGTAGCGAAAGATATGGGGATCACCCGGATAGGGAGTGCGGTTTGTATGGCAGAGATGACGTTCGCCGATCTGTGGTCACGAGACGCGCTCTCTTTCCGAGAACGCCGGCTCCTGCTGCTCGGCCTGCTCGTCGGCCAGGGCGGCCTGGACGAGGAACTGCTGATCCAACTGGACGCGGCGGTGCGGGCCAGAGAGCTGAGCGTGGAGGAGTTGCGGGAGGTCGTCGCCTTCCTCACCCACTACGCCGGCTGGACCCGCGGCGCCCGTCTCAACGCCCAGGTGGAGGATCTCATCGACCAGATTTCCGGCTGAATTCCCCTCCTTGGCAAATGCAGACGATCTCCCGACTTCACGGAAAACCACGCCACATAATCCGCGACGGGAGTGGTCCATAGGATCTGCCCCATGGGCCGGGCGCTGAGAACGACCATCCGCGCGGCCTTCCCGATGATGGCCGCCGAGGCCGTGAAGACGGCGCTCGGCATCGTCGCCGGCGCCGCCCTGGCCCGCGCCCTCCACCCGGAGGGCAGGGGCCTCTACGCGGCGATCGTCAGCATCGCCACGACCGCCGTCCTCATCGGGCACTGGTCGCTGAACACCTCGCAGATCGCCTTCTGGCCGCACCGGGTACTGCGGGCGCGGCTGGCGGGCAACGCCGTCGTCATCGGCTTCGGCATGGGCACGATCACCGCCCTGCTCGCCTTCGCCGCGGCCGCCGCCTGCGATCCGCGCGCCGCCACGCCCGCGCTGGCGATCGCGCTGGCGTCGGTCCCGTTCACCGTCTGCTGGCTCAACCTGCGCGGCGTCCTGCTCCTGCGCGGCCGGACCCGGCTGGTCAACCAGGCGCAACTGGCCTCCGGGTTCGCGCAGTACCTCCCGATCCTGGCGCTGGCCGCCTTCGACCTGCTCACGCTCACCGCCGTCGTCGCGTGCTGGGCGGCGGCCAGCGTACCGGCCGTGCTGCGCTTCACCGGCGCGCTCGGGGCGCGCGCGCTGCGCCCCGCCAGGGCCCTGGCCGTCCGCCAGCTCGCCCTGTCCGGCCGCTACCACCTCGGCCTCGTCGCCTTCCACCTGCTGCCCGCCGCCGACACGCTGCTGCTCGGGTTCCTGCACTCACCCCGCGAGGCGGGCTTCTACACCGTCGCCGCCGGGGTCCTCATGCTGGTGAAGATCCCGACCGAGGCGGTGGCCCACGTGTGCCTGCCGGGCCAGGCGGGCGGCACCGCCTCCGGCTCGCGCGCCGTCACCGCCCACATGCTCACGCTCAACCTGGTGATCTCACTGGGGTGCGTCGCGCTGATCGCCGCCGGGGCCGCCTGTGCGCTGCCTTTCGTGTACGGCCCGCCGTACGCCGCGAGCGTGGCCCCGCTCCTCGCCCTCGCGCCCGCGGCCGTGATGGCGGCGCTCATCAAACCCGTCGAGCAGCACCTGGCCCGGCTGTCCAGGCCACGCCCGATGACCATGATCACGCTGTCGGCCCTGGCGCTCAACCTCGGCCTGGACACCGCGCTGATCCCCGCCTGGGGCGCGACCGGCGCGGGCGTGGCCTCCAGCGTCACGCACGCGGTGACGGCGGCCCTGATGATCGCCTGGTTCGTGAGATCGCCGGAGGTCAACCGGCCGGGCTGATGACCGCGGCCAGGGTCGCGCCCAGCTCCCAGCAGGCTTCCAGGTCGGTCTTGGCGGGGCGGCCCGTGACGGTGACCGGCGCGGCCGCTCGCTCCCAGCCCAGCCCGCCAGCGATCGACTCCACCGCGCGCACCGCTCCGGTGGTGTCGTTGTCGCCGTGCACCCACAGCCCGTACGGCAGCCGCCGCGTCTCGGCCAGGCACGGGTAGTAGACGGTGTCCAGGAAGTGCTTGAGCGCGCCCGACATGTAGCCGATGTTGGCGCTCGTCCCCATGAGCAGCCCGTCGGCGGCCAGCAGGTCGGCCGCCGTGGCGCCCAGGGCCGGTTCCGTCACCACCTCGACCCCCTCGACCTCGTCCGTGGTCGCCCCCTTGAGCACCTGCTCGAACAGCTCGTGCGTGGCCGGTGAGACCGTGTGGTGCACGATCAGCAGGCGGCTCACGACGCCGCCTCGATCTTGTAGACGGGTCCCTGGAGGCTGAGCGCGTACAGCTCCCCGTCGGCCGCCTGCCCGAACGACGACAGTTGCTCGACCGTGCCCACGTCCACGACGTCCTCCAGCTCGTCGGCCTGCGCCGCCTTCACCCATCCCGCGCAGAAGTCCCCGTACAGGAACCGCCCGCGCAACCACGGGATCTTCTCGCCCCGGTAGACGAACCCGGCGATGACCGAGCAGTTGCCGCCCTCGCCCAGCGGATAGGTGATCACCGGATCGGTGAGTTCCCTCCCCCTGCCGCCGTTGAACGGCTGGTCACCTTCGCGCAGGTTCCACCCGTAGTTCTCGCCGCCCTCGGAACCGGCCGGCTGGAAGTCGACCTCCTCCCAGGCGTTCTGGCCGACGTCCCCGATCCAGAGGTCGCCGCTGTCCCGGTCGAAGGTGAACCGCCAGGGATTTCGCAGCCCATAGGCCCAGATCTCCGGCTTCGCGCCTTCTTTCCCGGTGAAGGGGTTGTCCTCCGGCACCTTGTACGGCGTCCCGCGCGGGTCGATGCGCAGGATCTTGCCCAGCCACGTGCCGAGATCCTGCCCGTTGCCCTCCGGGTCGCCGCCGCTGCCCCCGTCGCCCAGCGCGATGTACAGATACCCGTCGGGGCCGAACGCCAGCTGCCCGCCGTTGTGGTTGGCGAACGGCTGGTCCTGCCGCAGAACGTCCCGGCGCCCGGTGGCCTCGCGCCCGTCGAAGGCCCACTCGGTCACGTGGGTGTGGCCGTCGCGGTCGGTCCAGTCCAGGTACAGCCACCGCCCGCTCGGATGGAAGGCCACCCCGAGCAAACCCTGCTCGTTGCCGGTGCTGACCTCGCCGGACAGGTCGAGCACGGTCGCGCCGTCCAGCGTGCGGAGCTTGCCGCCTGCTCGGCGACGTAGACGCGCGCGTCGTCCTTGCGCACGGCGAAGGCCACCGGCTTGTCCATCGTGGCCACCTCGGTGAACACCAGCTTGCCCGGCGTCTCGGGCGAACCCGTCGTGGCCGATGGCGCGGTGGCCGATGGCGTGGCCGAAGGCGCGCCGGCCGGGGCGGAGAGCGTACCGGCCACGGGAGCGGAAGGTGCGCAGGCAAGCGCCGTCACGGTGAGCACCACGACGGCCAGCGGCGCGAGAAGAGCCGATCGCACCCCCCGATCCTCTCACGCCACCCACGCCCTCGACGGCGGGCTAATCTGCGAACATGCCTACCGCACTGATCACGGGCGCGACCGCCGGCATCGGCGCCGCCTTCGCCCGCCGCCTGGCCGCCGACGGTTTCACGCTGGTCCTCGTCGCCCGCGACGAACAGCGCCTGGCCGAGAGCGCCGAGCAGCTCAAGCTCCGGTACGGCGGCGCCGTCGAGACCCTGCCCGCCGACCTGTCCACCGAGGACGGTCTCACCGCGGTCGAATCCCGCGTCCGCGACGGCGTGGACCTCCTGGTGAACAACGCCGGCTTCGCTCACACCGACACGTTCCTGCGGACCTCGGTCGAGGACGAGCAGCGCATGCTGAAGGTGCACTGCGAGGCCGTTCTGCGCCTGACGCTGGCCGCGTTGCCCGGCATGAAGTCCCGGGGCCGCGGCGCCGTGATCAACGTCGCCTCGGTGGCCGCCTTCTTCACCCGAGGCACCTATAGCGCCTCGAAGGCCTGGGTGGTCAACTTCAGCACGGCCGCCGCCGTCGAAGTGGGCCACCCGCGCGTGAAGATCATGGCGCTGTGCCCGGGACTCGTCCGTACCGAGTTCCACGAACGCGCCAACATGGACACCTCCGGCCTGCCCGGCATCCTCTGGCTCAAGGCCGACAACGTGGTCGCCGAAGCCATGCGCGACCTGGCCCTGGGCCGCGTGATCAGCATCCCGGACCTGCGCTACAAGGCGATCGTCGCGGTGGGCAGGCTCGTCCCCCGCAACCTGGCCGCCCAGATCTCCACCAAGGTCGGCCGCTGACGGCACGGGAAAGCCCTCGTCCTCCTGCGGGAGGGCGAGGGCTTCCGGTCCGGCGAGGGTGATCAGCGCAGGTCGAACCGGTCCAGGTTCATGACCTTGTTCCACGCCGCGACGAAGTCGTTCACGAACTTCTCCTTCGCGTCGTCGCTCGCGTAGACCTCGGCGAGCGCGCGCAGCTCCGAGTTCGAGCCGAACACCAGGTCGGCCCGGGTGCCGGTCCACGTGACCTGGCCCGAGGCGTCGCGGCCCTCGAAGGTGTTGGCGTCCCCGGCGGTCGCCTTCCACGTCGTGCCCAGGTCGAGCAGGTTGACGAAGAAGTCGTTGGTCAGCCTCCCGGGCGTCGTGGTGAGCACGCCCAGCGACGACTGCTGGTGGTTCGCGCCCAGGACGCGCAGGCCGCCGACGAGGACCGTCAGCTCGGGGGCGCTCAGCGTGAGCAGGTTCGCCCGGTCGAGCAGCAGGAACTCGGCGGGCAGGCGGTTGCCCTTGCCGAGGTAGTTGCGGAAGCCGTCGGCCGTGGGCTCCAGCGCGGCGAACGACTCCACGTCCGTCTGCTCCTGCGCGGCGTCCACGCGGCCCGGCGCGAAGGGCACCTCGACGTCGAAGCCGGCGTCCCCGGCGGCCTTCTCGACACCCGCGTTGCCGGCGAGCACGATCAGGTCGGCCAGCGAGACGTGCTTGCCGCCCGCGTTGAACGCCTGCTGGATGCCCTCCAGCGTGCGCAGCACGGTCGCGAGCTGGTCGGGGTCGTTGACCTCCCACCCGCTCTGCGGCTGCAGGCGTACCCGCGCGCCGTTGGCGCCGCCGCGCTTGTCGCTGCCGCGGAAGGACGCGGCCGAAGCCCACGCGGTGGACACGAGCTGCGACACCGACAGACCCGAGGCGAGGACCTGGGCCTTGAGCGCGGCGGCGTCCGCGGCGTCGAGCAGGTCGTGCGTCCGCTCGGGCAGCGGGTCCTGCCAGAGCAGCGTCTCGGCCGGGACCTCCGAGCCGAGGTAGCGCACGATCGGGCCCATGTCGCGGTGGGTCAGCTTGTACCAGGCGCGGGCGAAGGCGTCCGCGAGCTCGTCCGGGTTGTCCAGCCAGCGCCGGGTGATCTGCTCGTAGATCGGGTCGACGCGCAGCGACAGGTCGGTCGTCAGCATCGTCGGGGCGTGGCGCTTCGACGGGTCGTGGGCATCGGGCACGGTGCCGGCGCCCGCGCCGTCCTTGGGACGCCACTGGTGGGCGCCGGCCGGGCTCTTGAACTGCTCCCACTCGTAGCCGTAGAGGATCTCCAGGAAGCTGTTGTCCCAGGTGATCGGCGTGTTCGTCCAGATGCCCTCAAGGCCGCTGGTGATCGTGTCGGCGCCCTTGCCGGTGCCGAACGCGTTCTTCCAGCCCAGGCCCTGCTCCTCGATCGAGGCGGCCTCCGGGTCGGCGCCGACGTTGTCGGCCGGGCCGGCGCCGTGGGTCTTGCCGAACGTGTGACCGCCCACGATCAGGGCCGCGGTCTCCTCGTCGTTCATCGCCATGCGGCGGAACGTCTCGCGGATGTCGCGCGCCGCGGCGAGCGGGTCCGGGTTGCCGTTGGGGCCCTCCGGGTTGACGTAGATGAGGCCCATCTGGACCGCGGCGAGCGGGTTCTCCAGCTCACGGTCGCCGGTGTAGCGCTCGTCACCGAGCCAGGTGGACTCGGGGCCCCAGTAGACGTCCTCGTCGGGCTCCCACACGTCCTCGCGGCCGCCGGCGTACCCGAAGGTCTTGAAGCCCATCGACTCCAGGGCGACGTTGCCGGTGAGGATCATGAGGTCGGCCCACGACAGGTTCTTGCCGTACTTCTTCTTGACCGGCCACAGCAGGCGGCGGGCCTTGTCGAGGTTGCCGTTGTCCGGCCAGCTGTTGAGGGGGGCGAAGCGCTGCTGGCCGGCCCCCGCGCCGCCGCGGCCGTCGCTGATCCGGTACGTGCCCGCGCTGTGCCAGGCCATCCGGATCATGAACGGGCCATAGTGGCCGAAGTCGGCCGGCCACCAGTCCTGCGAGGTGGTGAGCACCTCCAGGATGTCCTGCTTCACGGCCGGGAGGTCGAGGCTCTTGAAGGCCTCGGCATAGTCGAACTCCTCGCCGAGCGGGTTGGCGACGGCGGGGTTCTTGGCGAGGATCCTCACGTTGAGCCGCTCCGGCCACCACTGGCGGTTGCCGCCGCCCTGGGTCGGATGCGCGGCACGCCCGTGCGCGACCGGGCAACCGCCCGCTTCCTCTGTCTTCGCGTCTGTGACGATCGCGTCGTGGTTCTCAGACATGGGAATCCTTCCGGACTGTCGGATCATGTTCAGGCACTGCGTGCGGTGGTGCAGGCGGGGCACAGGCCCCAGTAGACGACCTCGGCCTCGTCGATCGTGAAGCCCTGGTCGTCGGCGGCTCTCAGGCAGGGCGCGTGGCCGACGGCGCAGTCGACGTCGGCCACGGCACCGCACGAGCGGCACACGACATGGTGGTGGTTGTCCCCGACGCGCCCCTCGTACAGGGCGGGGCTGCCGGCCGGCTCGATGCGCCGGACGAGCCGCGCGGCGGTGAGCGCGTGGAGTGCCTCGTACACGGCTTGCAGCGAGATGTGGCCGACGCGCTCACGCACCCTGGAGGCGATCTCCTCGACACCGAGGTGGTCGCCGTGGCGGACGGTCTCGAGCAGCGCGACACGGGCGGCCGTCACCCGAAGGCCGGCCCCACGCAGTTCCTCGGCGGTGGTCGGAGTCACGGGTGCGGTCATGGCGCCAAAGCTACCCGCATAAACACGAACGATACAAGAGAACTAACGATGCAAGCTTGGCGAACACCTACATGCCGTCACATGACACGGTGGACGCGCCCACGACGTACTCGTCTCCCTCCATCAGGAGCGAGAACGTGACACCGCCCTTCTCGAAGCAGCTCCCCTCGCCGGCGACCCACCGCCAGCCATGACGCAGCGCGACCTCGCGATAGTAGGGCTCCACCTCCGCCCGCGAGGGTCCCGGACGATAGGACTGCTCGACGCTGGCGAAGTAGTCGTCGGTGTCACAGCCGGACTCGCGCTCGCCGCGCGCGAGCGCGCCGGGCGGGCGTAACGCGAGGAGATCGACCGGCGTCAGCGCCCCCTCGATCCGGTCGTACGCCTCGCCGCACCTGCGCCAGTCCTCCAACCCCCAGGGGACCACGGCGATGGCGACGACCGCTAGGGCGGCGACGGCCATGAAGGCGAATGCCGGACCCCACGTGCGTACCGCGTTCACGGCCCAGAACATAGCCGAAAGATCACGAACGTGGGAGCCGGGTGGGTGCCCGCCGCGGCAAGCGGGCACCCGGCTCGGAGGGTCAGGCGTCGTCGTCGGACACCCGGGAGGCGCCGCCGCAGTCGGTGACCGAGGTGCTGAACAGAACGCCGGGGCCGCCACAGGTGCTCACCGGAAGGGAGACCGGTTCGACGATCTCGTCGTTGAAGACGATCACGTCGCCCACGAGGGCCGTGGGCGCCTGGGCGGGTTCCGCCTCAGCGGCCTCGGCCTGGACGGGCTCGGCCTGGGTGGATTCCGCCGGGGCGGGTGCGGCCGGAGCAGGTGCGGCCTGGGTGGGTGCGGCCTGGGCCGGGGATGCCAGCAGCGCGCCGCCGAGCAGTCCGGCGGCCAGGGCGAGGCCGGTCCTCAGGCGGCGATCTGCTTGCGGGGCTGCTCGTCGGCGGCCGGGGTCTGGGGGTCGGACCGGTGGGCGGGACGCGGTCCGTCCATGATGCGATCGATCACCGCGAGCGCGACCGCCGAGAGGATGAAGGTCAAATGAATGAGCGTTTTCCATAGGAGTTCTCTGTCGGTTATGGCGGGCTTGGCCGCGTTGATGAAGATCTGAAGGAGGTGGATGGAGGAGATGCCGATGATCGCCATGGCCAGCTTGACCTTGAGCACGTTGGCGTTCACGTGGGAGAGCCACTGGGGCTGGTCGGGGTGTCCTTCGATCCGCAGCCGCGAGACGAAGGTCTCGTAGCCACCCACGATCACCATGATCAGCAGGTTCGAGATCATCACGACGTCGACCAGGCCGAGCACGATCAGCATCACCGTGGTCTCGGCGGGCCTGCCGCCGAAGCCGAGTTCGATGAGGTGGAGAAGCTCGGCCATGAAGCGCCAGACGTAGACCACCTGGGCGGCGATGAGCCCGAGGTAGAGCGGGGCCTGGATCCAGCGGCTCAGGAACATGACGTAGCCGAGGCGCCTCAGCGCGCCGCGCGGCTGAGGCACTCGGGCTATGGATAGCAGTGGTTGCATCTCAGGAGGTCAGGACGTACAGATTCAGCCTGTCGACGATGGCCTGCACATTGAGGGTGGCCGGGTCGCTGCTGCCCATCAGGGCGGCGGCGACCGCGAGTGCCGCGGCCGTTCTTGCTACGAGGGCTCGGATGTCCAACGGAACTCCTTCGCGAAGGGGGATGCCGGAGGGACGGCGCGGCGTGGCCCGCCGCGCCGCCTGTCGGGTCAGGGCTGAAGGCAGTTGACCGCCGGCACTTCAGCGGGTACGCCCGGCGCGGTGGGGTCGACCAGCGCGGTCACGTCGACGGCCGTTTCGGTGAGGCAGCCGAGCACGGCTGCGGGGTCGACCACGGCGTGGGCCGGTGCGGTGGCCAGCAGCAGGCCACCTGCGGCGAGGGCGGAGAGGGCGAGGAGACGAGTCGTGCGGGGCATGAAACCTCCTGTTTCAGGCTGCGAACGATTACCGACAGTAGTGGATCAGTAACGATCGGCTCAAGAGGTTGGGGTGCCTGGTCAGGATCTTCGCACCTTCTGGACAGCGTTTCCCCAGGTAACAGCTCCGGAGCCGCCTGTCGCGCTACCCAAACAAAAAGGACCCCCGAAGGGGTCCAGGAAACAGCCGATCCCCACCACAGGAGGGGGTTGTGGTGGGGATCGGAGCTCGGGGGGCGTTACTTGCCGATGTTCGCCTCGTGCCCGATCGACAGGCCGGAAGCGGAGTCGAAGAAGTGCAGGTTGTGCGTGTCGATGACCAGGTCGATGCTCTGGCCGGGACGCGCGTGGCTGCGGGCGTTCACGCGGGCGGTCCACAGGGACTTGTCGCCCACGAGCGGCAGCGCGGCCTCGTCGTCGTCGCCGGTGTCCTGGGCGGCGACGGTGTCCTTGTGCTCGACCGGCGGGGCGTCGATCAGGAACAGGACGTTGATCTCGGAGCCGAGCTCCTCGGTGACCTCCGCCTTGACGTGCAGGGTGGCCCAGCCGTTGGCGTGGTTGCCGGCGGAGGCGGCGTCCTCGAAGTCGGAGGGACGGATGCCGAGGATGATCTTCTTGCCGATGTACTGGTCGAGACCGGGCTTGTCGGAGAAGGTCGACTCGGGGATGGAGAGCTTGATGTCGGCGAAGGAGACGGCCGCGCCGCCGCCGTCGCGGACGAGCTCCGCGGTCACGAAGTTCATGGACGGCGAGCCCATGAAGCCGGCGACGAACAGGTTGACCGGCTTGTCGAACAGGTTCTGCGGGGTGTCGACCTGCTGCAGGAGGCCGTCGCGCAGGACGCAGACCCGGTCGCCGAGCGTCATGGCCTCGACCTGGTCGTGGGTGACGTACACGGTGGTGACGCCGAGGCGCTCGTGCAGCGTGTTCAGCGAGGCGCGCATGGAGACACGGAGCTTGGCGTCCAGGTTGGACAGCGGCTCGTCCATGAGGAAGGCCTGCGGCTCACGCACGATGGCGCGGCCCATGGCGACACGCTGGCGCTGACCACCGGAGAGCGCGGCGGGCTTGCGCTTGAGGTAGGTGTCGAGGCCCAGCATCTTGGCGGCCTCGCCGACACGCTTCTGGATCTCCGCCTTGGGCATCTTGCGGAGCTTCAGGCCGAAGGCGAGGTTCTCCTCGACCGTCATGTGCGGGTAGAGCGCGTAGTTCTGGAAGACCATCGCGATGTCGCGATCCTTCGGCGGGAGGTGGTTGACCACCTTGTCGCCGATGGAGATCTCACCGCCGCTGATGTCCTCGAGGCCGGCGATCATCCGGAGCGCGGTCGACTTGCCGCAACCGGATGGGCCGACCAGCACCATGAACTCGCCATCCTTGATCTCAAGGTTGAGCCCGTTCACAGCCTTGACGCCACCGGCGTAGATCTTGTCGACGTTGTTTAGGACGATGGAAGCCATGCGCACTCCTGCGTGGATACGTTTTCATGCATCTCACCCGAAACGGACATCCATGTCAAGAGCCAGGGGCAACACTGGAAAGCGCGTCGAAACCATGATGGAATCGTTTCCATGAAGAGGGCGACCATCAAGGATGTGGCCGAGGCGGCGGGCGTCGGCGTCGCGACCGTATCCCGGGTGCTGTCCGGCGGCTCGGCCAGCCCGCAGACCCGCGAGCGGGTGCTGGCCGTGGCCGCGCAGCTCGACTACCGGCCCAGCGCCCTCGGCCGCAACCTGCGCCAGCAACGTACCGGCGGCATGGGCCTGCTCCTGCCCGACCTGACCGACAGCTTCTACGGCCAGCTTGCCGAGGGCGTGCTCGCCTGCGCCCGCTCGGCCGGGGAGCCGGTGGTGATCGGTTCCACGGCCGACGATCCCGAGCAGGAGGCCGAGCTGATCGGCATGCTGCTGGAGCAGAGCGTCGACCGGCTGATCGCGGTGCCCTGCGGCGACGCCGACACCTGGCGTCCGGCGCTCAAGGCGGGCATGACCGTGGTGTTCGCCGACCGGCTGCCGCCCGAGCCCGACCTGGGCACGCCTCGGCCCGCTCCGGCCGGGGCCGAGCTGGGCGGGGCCGTACCGGAAAGTGAGCTGGAAGGCGCGCTGAGCGGCCTCAGCTCGGCGGCGCTGTCGGAGCTGATGATGCTCGACGGCGTCGGCGCTCTGCCCGGCGCCCGCCCGGCCGCGCCACGGCCCGCCGCGCGGCCGCTGGACGTGCCCGCCATCCTCACCGACGACCGATCGGGCATCCGTACGGCGGTGCAGTACCTCAGGGGCCTGGGCCACCGCCGCATCGCCTACCTGGGCGGCCCCGGCCGCGAACGCAGGGTGGAGGCGTTCCGCCAGGCCGTGGGCGGCGTGCCGGACGAGGAGCTGATCGTCTTCTCCGACGGCAGCCGCGACTCTGCCTACGCGGCGGCCTCCGGCCTCTTCCAGACGCGCCCCGACCTGACCGCGCTGGTGGCGGGCGGCAACATGCTGGGCGAGGCGGCGGTGCTGGCCGCGCGCGAGCTAGACCTGCGCGTGCCCCGCGACCTGTCGGTGGTCATGTACGACGACGTGCCGTGGGCCGAGTTGTGCTCCCCGCCGCTGACGGTGATCGCGCAGCCGGCCCGCGACATGGGCTACCGGGCGGCCGAGCTGGTGCTGCGCGCCGGCTCCCGCCGCCCGCGCAGCGTGCTGCTGCCGACCGAACTGGTCATCCGCGGCAGCTGCGGCCCCCGTCTGTAGGCGTCCTCAAAGTAGGCGTTCTCAGAGCACGCTCAGAGCAGGCGTCCTCAGAGCACGCCTTCGATCGCGCGCACGAGCTCGGGGGCGCCGGGCTCGGTGCCGGGGCGGAAGCGGGCGGCGACCGCGCCGTCCCGGGTGACGAGGAACTTCTCGAAGTTCCACTGGATGTCCCCGCCCGCGCCCTCGGCGTCGGCGGTCTTGGTCAGCTCGGTGTAGAGGGGGTGGCGGGTGTCGCCGTTGACGTCGGCCTTCTCCAGGAGCGGGAAGTCGACCCCGTAGGTCGTCGAGCAGAACTCCTGGATCTCCTCCGCGGAGCCGGGCTCCTGGCCCATGAACTGGTTGCACGGCACGCCGACGACGGTGAAGCCGCGCGGGCCGTACTCCTGCTGGAGTTTGACCAGCCCGGAGTACTGCGGGGTCAGCCCGCAGCGGGAGGCCACGTTCACTATGAGTAGCGCCTTGTCGCCGGCGAGTTCGGCGAGTGTGGTGGGGACGTCCGCGAGGGTGCGGACGGGGATGTCACGAAGGCTCATGATCCCCACAGTACTCCTCCCCAAAACCGCTCAGACCAGGCAAAACCCCACCCCCGGCGGTACGGCGGCGCGCCGGGCCCCCTCTGGCCATCCACGCCCCGCGGGCCCTTTTTCCCAAGCGGGAACCGGATGTTCGAATCCCCCGGCCCAGGAAGCGGCCGGACCGGGCCAACCCGACCCCGCCACAACACAAAGTCCTGTCCTCCGCAGGCCCGAGGTCCCTGACCAGCGCCGACCCCGCGCACTAGAAAACGCCTAGGACATGTCGTGGAGCTTCCGGGCCGCCCTCAACGGGCGGAACCAGATCCCGGGAAGCCGCGCGGACCCTCCTCATCCAAGCCACGGATCGGGGATCGGCAGGTACTGAGCGGTGACGCTGAGTAATCGTCCGCACACGGCCTGACAGCAAGGATCGATTTGGACAGCAAACGCGCTCTGCGCAGCACCCTCGTCACCCTGCTCTCGTTCGCGGGAGCGACCGGCGGGAGTACTGCCGCCGCCTCGGCCGACACCGAGGTGGAGCACCGGGGTATCTGGCGTACCAGCGTGGAGACACCGGACGTCAGGCAAGGGACCTGGAGCACCAAGGCCAGGCCCAAGACCACGCCCAGGCGGCCCGAGGGACGGAACAAGAGGATCGCGCTCGGCCTGGTGGTTCAGCGGGCCTGGTCGCTTCGCGAGTTCCAGTGCCTGGACAGCCTGTGGACCCGGGAGAGCAACTGGAACCACCGGGCGTACAACCGCTCGTCGGGCGCCTACGGAATCCCGCAGGCACTGCCCGGCGGCAAGATGCGGGGAGCCGGGCACGACTGGCGCTACAACCCGGCCACTCAGATCCGCTGGGGCCTGAAGTACATCAAGGGCAGGTACGGCAGGCCGTGCGGCGCTTGGGGTCACTTCAGGTCGCACAACTGGTACTAGGACAGCCGCTCAGGGGAAGGGGCGGCTGCCCCGGAAAGGGCATCCGGCGCGCCGGGTGCCCTTTTCCTGTGGACGGCGATCGCCTGGATGAGCAGTTCCACGCCGAAGTCGAACTCCTCGTCCGGATCGCAGGAGTCGAGCAGCGGCGCCAGCGAGGCGACCGTGGGGAACAACTCGGCGTCGACCCGCTCGGCCCGCATCCTGGCGGGCAGCGGCGCGAACGACGGCGTCACCCCGACCTCGCGCAGCAGCGAGCCCACGATGTAGGCGATGAACATGCGCAGCACCTTCACCGCCTCCGGCCCGTCGAACCCGGCGCTGCGCAGCGTGGCCAGCGCCCGCTCCACCGGCAGCAGCCCCGCGTTGGAGTGGAGTTGCCGGCTGACGACCAGCATGGTCGAGCGGGGATAGTGATGGGCGATCTGGCGGAAGGCGCGCGCCTGGATGCGGACCCGCTCGGTCCACTCGGCGCCGGGGTCGTCGGTGAACTCGATCTCGCTGAGCACCGCCTCGGCCACCTCGGACAGCAGGGCGTCCTTGTTGGGCACGTGGTTGTAGAGCGACATCACGCCCACACCCAGCTCGGCGGCGATCCTGCGCATGGATATCGCGTCGGCGCCCTCGCGCTCGATGAGGCCGATCGCCGCGGTGACGATGCGCTTCTTGGACAGCGGCTCGGAGGGCATGGCTCATTCTAGTTTCATTGACGGACCCCGAGAGTCCATGCGAGCCTGCAGGCATACGTACGGTGTACGTCCCCCTGGAGGCGGCATGTCGACGCACGATCTCTACACGATCCCCGCGGAGCTCTCCACCTGGAACGTGGAGATGGCCGGTTCGAGCAGATTCACCTGGGAGTACGACGACGGCCGCGACCGCATGCTCGCCCTGTACCAGAAGGGCAAGGACAAGCAGTGGGACTCCACCAAACGCATCGACTGGGACCTCGAGGTCGACCCGTACAACGTGCTCGGCATCCCCGACCAGACCATCGCCATCTACGGCACGCCGCTCTGGGACCGGATGGACGAGAAGACGCGCCAGGACGTGCGGCTGCACAGCGCCGCCTGGCAGTTCTCCCAGTTCCTGCACGGTGAGCAGGGCGCCATGATCTGCTCGGCGAAGATCGTGGAGTCGGTGCCCGACCTCGACTCGAAGTTCTACGCCGCCACCCAGACCATGGACGAGGCCCGTCACGCCGAGACCTACGCCCGTTTCCTGCAGGAGAAGGTCGGCCTGGCCTACCCCATCAACGAGCATCTCAAGGCGCTGCTCGACAGCACGCTCGGCGACTCCCGCTGGGACATGCCCTATCTGGGCATGCAGGTGCTCATCGAGGGCCTGGCCCTGGCCGCGTTCGGCGTCATGCGCGACATCACCACCAAGCCGCTGCCCAAGCAGATCCTCGCGTACGTCATGCAGGACGAGGCCCGCCACGTCGCCTTCGGTCGGATGGCGCTGCGCGACTACTACCAGAACCTGACCGAGGCCGAGCGCAACGAGCGCGAGGACTTCGTCATCGAGGGCTGCTACCTCATGCGCGACCGGCTGCGCGGCAGGGAGACCTGGGAGACGATCGGCCTGTCGAAGGCGGACGTCGAGGAGGCCATGCGGGCGGTCGACCAGTCCGAGTACCTGCGGCTGTTCCGGTCGCTGCTGTTCAGCCGGATCGTGCCGTGCGTGAAGGACATCGGCCTCTGGAGCCCGCGCCTGCAGCAGGCCTACGCCGACATGGGCGTCCTGGACATGGCCGGGCAGTCGCTCGACACGCTCATGCGCCAGGACGAGGAGATCGCCGACAAGCTCGACGAGGCCCGCTTCGCCGAGGAGGAGGCGGAACGCCACGCCGAGGTCGCCGAGACCATCGCCCTGGGCGGCGAGCAGGGCTGATATTTGACCGTTCGTTCTTGAATGGGCTAGGTTCTGGGCCATGGCAAGGACGAAGGAGTTCGACCCGGATCTCGCGCTGCACCGGGCCATGGAGCTCTTCTGGCGCAAGGGCTACGAGGCCACCTCCATGGCCGATCTGGTCGAGCATCTGGGTGTGGCGCGGGCCAGCATCTACGCGACGTTCGGCGGCAAGCGCGAGCTCTACCTTCAGGCTTACGAGCGCTACCTGGAGAACGGGGTCGACTTCACGGGGCGGCTGGGCGGTCCCGGGCCGGTGCTGCCGGCCGTACGGGAGCTGGTGCGACAGTACGCCGAGGAGGCCGCGCACGACGCGCAGCGGCGCGGCTGCCTGGTCGTCAATACCGCGGTCGAGCTCGCGCCGCACGACACGGAGATCGCCCGGCGCGTCCGCGTGAACTGGGACTTCGTCGAGGACAGCCTGGCCGCCGCGCTCTCCGGGGCGCGCGAGCGGGGCGAGCTGGCCGAGGGCAAGGATCCGCGGGCGATCGCGCGCCTGCTGCTCGTCGTGCTCCAGGGCCTGCGGGTGATCGGCAAGGCCTCCGACGACGCCGCGCGGGTGCGCGACGCCGCCGAGCAGGCGCTGTCGCTGCTCGACTGATGCCCTTTTTCAAGACTGATCGTTCTTAAATACTGAGGAGTCGTGTCATGCGTTTCAGCGACAAGGTCGTTCTGGTCACGGGTGGCGGCAGCGGGGTCGGGCGGGCCAGCGCGCGGGCGTTCGCGCGGGAGGGCGCCGCCGTGATGGTGGCTGGGCGCAACGCCGGCGCGCTGAAGGAGACAGTCGAGCTCATCGCCGCCGACGGCGGCGAGGCCGCGGCCGTGGCCGCCGACGTGACGCGCGAGGACGACGTCGCCGCGATGGTGGCCGAGACCGTGCGCAGGTACGGCGGGCTGCACGTCGCCCACAACAACGCCGGTGTCCTCAGCGCGCTCGGCCCCGTCGCCGACCTCGACGCCGACACCTGGCGCCACGTCCTGGACGTCAACCTGACCGGCGTGTTCCTGTCGATGAAGCACGAGATCGCCCACATGCGCCAGCACGGCGGCGGCGCGATCGTCAACACCTCCTCCAACATCGGCGCGCACGGCCGCCGCCCCGGCTTCGCCGCCTACGCCACCTCCAAGGGCGCGGTGAGCCTGCTGACCAGGTCCGCTGCCCGCGACCACATCGGCGACGGCATCCGCGTCAACGCCGTCAGCCCCGGGGCCAACGAGGGCCCGATGTCGTCGCTGCCCGGCGAGAGCCACGAGGAGCGCGCCGCCCGCTACGCCTCGCTGATCCCGCTCGGCCGCATCGGCACGCTCGACGAGGTGAGCGCGGCGGTGCTCTGGCTGGCCTCCGACGAGGCCGGGTTCGCCGTCGGCCATGACCTGGTGATCGACGGTGGTGTCACCGCCTGACCCCGGCCGGGCGTACCGGCCTCAACCCCGAAAAGACCACAACCACGGGCCCGAGACAGACCGAAAGCACCACGCGGACAGCGCCGCGAGAGACGCAGGCGGGCCGTCAGTGGCGTGCAGGCGGGCCGGAAGAGACGCGCGGGCGGGCCGGAAATGGCGCGGGTGCAGGGGCGGAACACGCGTCGGCGATTTTGTCGGAGTCGATCTCTAACTTCACCGCCATGACTGCCGTTCAGGCGTACTCCTACGCCGCACCCTCCTTCCTCGACGGCTCCCGGCTGGGCCTGTCCACCTCCGGCGGACGGGCGCTGTCCGGCCCGCTGCCCCGCCCGCGCTTCTTCAGCGGGCTGGTCACCGAAGCCGCCCCCGCCGCCGCAGGGCTGCTGGCCCTGTCGGACGTGGCGATGACCCGCTACCACCAGCCGCGTCCCGGCTGGACCCGCGACCCGGTGGTGACCTGCGACGGGCAGCGGCTGCGGATGGAGTCGTTCTCCGCGTGCGGCGGCGTCTACGCCCGGCTCGACCTGGCCGCGCTCGACGGCGACATCCTCGACCGCGGCACCACCAACGTCGACGTCAACGGCCCGCTGCGCGAGGCGCTGGCCCGCGTCGGCGGCAAGGACCCGCTCCACCTGGGCGTGGGCGCCGACGAGATGTCCGTGACCACGCTCGACGGCGCGGTCGTGGAGAAGAAGGTCCCGCTGCCGCCGCGCTGGCTGCGCGGCTTCGCCGAGGTCCAGGTCATCGCCGCCGGGTTCGACCTGCGCGCGGAGCTGACCGGCCCGCACGCGGTGCGCTTCCTGCGCTCGCTGCCGCGCGCCGCCAGCGCCACCGTCTGGGTCACCCCCGCCGGACGCGACCTGCGCGTCCACACCGACGCCCGGCCCGGCGCCGTCTGCCTGGCGGGCGCGGGCCGCGTCGCGACGCTCCTGCCGCTGCTGCGCTTCGCCAAGGCCCTGCGCGTGTACGGCCCGCCCGCCGGATCCGGTTCCACCGCGAGCGTATGGGAGCTGGAGCTGCCCGGGATGCGCTACACGCTGGCCATCTCCCCCGCGCCCTCGCGCGGCTTCTCCGGCGAGGGCGCCGTCCTCGACCACCTGTCCACCGACGAGGCGGCGGGCGACGCCGACGTGCTGGCCCCGCTGCTCGCCTTCGAGCCGGCCATCGAGGTCGGCGCGCTCGCCGACGCCTCCGGCCTGGCGCCGGCCCGCGTACGGGCGGCGCTGACCCAGCTCGGCACGGCGGGCCGGGTCGGCTACGACCTCCACGAGAGCGCCCACTTCCACCGGGAGCTCCCCTACGACCGCGACCAGGTCGCCGAGCTCAACCCGCGGCTGACCGCCGCCCGCGCGCTGGCGTCCTCCGGGGCGGTGCGGGTGTCGGGCGATCGGGCCGAGGTGACCACGCCGGGCGGCGTCAGGATCGTCGGGCTGGCCGACGGTTCGTGCACGTGCGAGTGGTGGTTCGACCACCGCGGCTCACGCGGGCCGTGCAAACACGTGCTCGCCGCCAGGATCGTCGCCCGCGTGGCCGTCGGGGTGAACGCGTGAACGGGCAGGCGTGGAAGAGCCGCGCCGACCGTCAAGGTGGTCGTGTGAACGGGCAGGCGTGGGAGAGCCGCGCGGGCGTCAAGGTGGTCGCGTGAACGGCCGGGCGTGGGAGGCCGTGCGCAAGGGGATCACCCGGGGCGACGCGGGTGAGGTCGCCGAGCGGGTCCTGGAGCTGGACGAGGCCGGGCGGCGTGAGGTCGCCCGCGAACTGCCCGGCCACATCGCCCCGGCCAGGGCGGCGCAGCGGCGGCTGGCCGAACGGCGGCGCACCTGGGACTGGCAGCTGA
The DNA here is from genome assembly GCF_042740095.1 of Nonomuraea sp. NPDC059023. NCBI lineage: Bacteria > Bacillati > Actinomycetota > Actinomycetes > Streptosporangiales > Streptosporangiaceae > Nonomuraea > Nonomuraea sp. NPDC059023. The sequence goes on from NZ_JBHYIO010000035.1 coordinate 70,330, forward strand.
CCCAGGAGTGGATCGAGCCCATGCGGGTGGCCGGAGCGGGCACGATCGGCGGGGCGGCGGCGGTCGCGAGCTGGCTCTACCGGCGCGAGTTCGCCCGATGGTCACCGGTGTCCGACATGGAGCCGCTGCTGAAGGTCATCGCGGCCCGCCCGGCCGCGTGGCAGGCCGACCTGGCCGTACGGCTGGCGCTGCGGCTGCGCGGCTCGCGCGCCCAGGCCGGTGACGACAGCGCCGCCCTGGCGCTGGAGTTGCTGCGCAGGACCGGGACCGTGCCGCCCGACCACGAACCGCTGGTCGCCGCCTGGGTCGCCCTACCGCCCAAACTGCCTGACGATCCGCTGGCGGCGTACCTGCTGCCGCGGATGTTCGAGGCGGAAGGGGTGGGCCGGGCCCTGCGCGAGGACCGGATCGAGCCGCCGCAGTGGGAGTGGGAGCCGCAGCACTCCTGGTCGCGCACGCTGCGCGACCTGGCCGCCTCCGGCGTCCTCGACCGCGAGATGCTCACCGACGGCTGCGTGCGCCGGTTCCTGCGCGGTGGCAACGCCGCCGACCTGCGCTTCTTCGTCCGCCTGCACGAGCTGCTCGATCCCGCCCCGAATCCCGGCCGCGCCCGCGACTACCTGCGGCTGCTGCCCGCCGCGCCGGGGCCGATCGCCGAGGTGGCGCTCAAGCAGTTGCGGGGCACGCTCGACGGCGACGACGCCGGTGAGGCGGTGTCCGCGCTGCTGTTCCGGCCCGAGAGCAAGCTGGTGCGGGCCGGGCTGACCTGGCTGGACCGTCTGGCCCGCGAGAGCGACGGCGACCTCGACCACCTGGCGCCCGCGCTGGCGTCGGCGTTCCTGTGCGAGTCCTACCCGGTCCAGGAGCGGACGGTACGGCTGGCCGTACGGCATGCGGGGCGTTTCACCCCCGTCGGCGCCGAGGCGGTGCGCGAGGCGGCGACCGTGCTGCCGTCGGACCTGCTCGCCCGGCTGTCCGAGGCGTACGGCCACGTGGAGCCGGAGGGCGGCCTGGACGACGGATTCGTGCCGGTCGCACTGCCGGAGTTCAAGCCGCCTGTCCATGAGCTGGACCCGTTCGAGCAGTGGCTCGACGGATTCGTCAAGGACGCGCCGGCGGCGGGCGGGCGGCGCGGGCCGGCCGCCGTGCGCGGGGCGGTGATGGCGGCGCTGAACCTGCCCCGGAGCCGTCTCGACGCCGAGCGCACCTGGAGCAGCGTGGATCTGTGGGCCGAGGCGCTGATGCGCGAGGCCGCCCATCCGGGTGAGCGCACGGGAGAGCCGCGGGAGCACCTGCCGAAGCCGCGCACGGTCGCCGCGCCGCACCGGATGATGCTGGAGCGGTGCGCCGAGATCCTGGCCGGGCTGCGGGCAGGGACGCTGCCGCCGTACCTGCTGGCGCCGCCCACGACGGCGGCGGGGCAGGTCGAGGCCGCCGAGCTGGTCACCCGGCTGGAGGGCTACGAGCGAGTCGGGGCGCAGGCGCTGCCCGCCGACCTGCAGCAGGCGTTGCTGAGGCTGCCGCGCGCGGTCCCGGCGGAGGTGGCCGAGCGGGCCGGGCGGCTCACGTCCGAGGCGGGAGCCACGCTGGCGCGCTGGCTGGCCGACCGGCCCGAGCCGCGCCTGCGGGTGGTGTGGCGCGGGCTGCGGCCGCAGGTCGTCGTGCACCTGGAGCGGACCGGGCTCGATCTGGTCGACGCGCTGCTCGGACGGGTGTCCTCCACCCGGCTCGGACAGTCGATGGAGGACTGGCACCGGGTGCTGCCGTCGGACCGGGAGGCGCTGGCCATGCACCTGCTACCGCACGTGCACGCGACCTGGGAGCGGCCGACGAACTTCGGCGACCTCGTGTCGGCCGTGTTCCATCTGGAGGGCCCGGCCGGTGAGGCCGTCGGGGCGCTGCTGGCCGCCCTGCTCGGCGAGCGCGAGTGGTACATGCCGGCGGAGCGGGCCGAGCGGCTGCTGCTGGAGGCCGCGGCCACCGGCGGCCTGCCCGCCGAGCGGTGCGGCCACCATCTCGGCCTGGCGCTGCGGGCGGGCCTGATCAAGTCGGCCGAGGCGCGCTCTTCCCTGGAGTCCTGTGCCAGGCAGGGCGCGCACCGCGAGGTCTGGGAGATCATGACCGGCCTGCTCACGTCCTACCTGCCGGCCGCCGACGAGCGGGGCACCGCCGCCCACACCCGGATCCTCGCCTTCGCCTTGGACGTGGCCCGCTGGGCCGGCGCTCACGGCGCGGTGGGGGTCGTCGCGCAACTCGCCGACCGGCCCCGCTCCAGCGCTCTGGTCCGCGCGGCCCGCGTCCTGGACGACCACCTCACCGCGGAGAAGTCCCGCCAAGCCTCATGACGCGGACGACCGTGATCAGTCGGACAGGTACGCGGCGCGGCCGACCACATAGGTGGCCACGGCCACGGTGATGATCTGCGCGCAGCCCACGATGAGCAGCGGTCCGCCCGTGGCCGCCGTGGGCTCGCGCAGCCACATGCCGGCCAGGATGAGCAGGATGCCGGGCACCTGGGGCTTGCTGCCGGCGTGCATGCGGGCCAGAGTGCCGGGGAAGCGGACAAGGCCGACCCCGGCCACGAAGGTCAGCGCCGCGCCGAGCAGCAGGCAGGTTCCGGCGAGGACGTCGGTCATCGGCCGCTCCTGGCGAAGAACCTGGCCAGGCAGACCGACCCGACGAAGCCCAGCAGCGACAGGACGAGCAGGATCGGTATCGCCGAGTATTCGCGGTAGACGGCGGCGGCGGTGCCGACGGCGCACATGGCCACGGCCGTCAGCACGTCGAAGGCGACCGCCCGGTCCAGCATCGAGGGGCCGCGGGCCAGCCGGTAGACGGTCATCGCCGCCGCGCCGCCGAGCAGGATCACCACCGCGACGTAGACCACGCTCATCGGAGTTCCTCCCTGTCGGCCCTGGTGCCGAAGACGGCGATCACCCGGCTTTCGAGCCGGGTGACCTCCTCCTGGACCGAACCGGTGTCCGTGGTGCCGAGCACGTGCACGACCAGTTCCTTCCTTCCGGTGTAGGCCTCGACGACGAGGCTGCCGGGCAGCGACGACAGCGCCACGATGATCAGCGTGGTCATCGGCTCCGACGAGGTGCGCAGCGTCGCGGTGGCCAGGTGGACCGGCGGGTCGCAGGCCCCCGGCCGCAGCGCCCACCAGGCCACGCGCACGCTGGAGACGACCATGTCCAGCGCGTAGCGGGGCAGGAAGGCCAGCAGCGCCACGGGCCTGAGCCGGATGCCGGGATCGAGCAACGGCAGCGGCAGCATCCAGGAGATGACCGCCCCGGCCAGCAGCCCGCCCAGGACGTTGCCGACGCTGAGGTCGCCCCACAGCAGCACCCAGACGAGCGCCAGCCAGATCACCAGCGGCAGCGGCACGTGCCGCCCGAACACCCGCGGCGCGAACAGACGCGTCCTCATCGGCCGCTCCCCGACACGGCCTCCAGGTACGGCTGCCGCGCCATCAGCTCACCGGCGGCCCGCCCGGCCAGCGCCGACAGCGGCCCGGCCAGAACCGTGTACGACAGGGCCAGCACGACCAGCGCCGCCGTGGCGGCCACCATGGGCCAGGGCGGCAGCACGGTGGTGCGGATCGCGCCCTCCTCCGACGACTCCTCGCTGTCCAGCACGGTCTCCTCCGCTCCGGCCGCGGCCGGCGGGCTGCGCCAGAACGCCTTGCCCCAGGTCTTGGCCACGGCGTACAGGGTCAGCAGGCTGGTCACGAGGCTGCCGGCGACCAGGGTGAGCGCCAGCGGTCCGCCGTCGGCCAGCCCCGCCTGAACCAGCAGAAGTTTCCCCAAAAATCCGGACATGGGGGGTATCCCGGACAGGTTCATGGCCGGGATGAAGAAGAGCACGGCGATCAGCGGGGCCAGCCGCATCAGCCCGCCGAGCCGGTCCACGGACGTGGTGCCGGTGCGCCGCTCGATCAGTCCGGTCACCAGGAAGAGGCTGGTCTGGACGGTGATGTGGTGCACGACGTACATGACGGCGCCGGCCATGCCGGCGATCGACGACAACGCGACGCCGTACACCATGTAGCCGATGTGACTGACCAGGGTGAAGGAGAGCATGCGTTTGATGTCGGTCTGGGCGACGGCGCCGGCGACGCCGATCAGCATGGTCAGCAGGGCGGCCCACATGAGGATCGTGGACACGGGCCCGCCGGGGAACAGCAGGGCCTCCAGCCGGATGATCGAGTAGATGCCGACCTTGGTGAGCAGGCCGGCGAAGACGGCGGTGGCCGGGGCCGGGGCGGTGGGGTAGGAGTCGGGCAGCCAGGCGGACATGGGGAAGACCGCCGCCTTGATCGCGAAGACCAGCAGCAGCGTGAGCTCGACCAGCAGCTTGAGGTGCTGCGGCAGCCCGGCGAAGCGCTCGGCGAGCTGGGCCATCGACAGGGTGCCCGTGCTGGCGTAGGTGATCGCGAGCGCGATCAGGAAGAGCATGGACGAAGCCAGCCCCATGACCGTGTACGTGGCGCCGGCCCGGATGCGCGGCAGGGTCCCGCCGAAGGTGAGCAGCACGTACGAGCCGCCCAGCAGCATCTCGAAGGCGACGAACAGGTTGAACAGGTCACCGGACAGAAACGCGTCCGCCACCCCCGCGACCATGATCAGGTACGCCGGGTGGAAGATCGCCATCGGCGCCAGGTGCTCCTGGTCGGCGTAGGCGTTGGCCAGCGAGTAGAGCATGACGCAGAACGTCACCGCCGACGACACCACCAGCATGAGCGTGGACAGGCGGTCGGCGACCAGGCAGATGCCGGTCGGCGCCGGCCAGCCCCCGACGCACGCGACCAGCGGGCCGCCGCGGTCGGCCGCCACGAGCAGGATCAGCGAGATCACGACCATGGCGCCCAGCGTCGCCAGGCTGATCAGCGCGTGCAGCCGGCGCAGCCGCCCGCCGATGGCCAGCTTCAGTGCCGCGGCCAGCAGGGGCAGCAGCACCGGCGCCGGGATCAGCGCCTGCATGTCAGTCCTCCCCTTCCAGCTCGGGATCTTGGGCGAGCGCCTGCCTGCGCAGGTCCTCGCGGATCGCCGCCCGCAGCTTCCTGCGCGCCTCGCGCTGCCTGGTCCGCAGCTTGCGCCGCAGTTCCTGCTCGGCGGCGTCCTGTTCGCGCTGCCGGCGGGCGAAGTCGTCTCGCAGCGCGCGTACCCGATCGTCCTTGCCGCGGGCCTGAGCCTCCTCCTGCTGCCTGGCCTCCTCGAAGCGGCGCAGCAGTTCCTCAGAGGTCAGCCCGTCGTTCTTGTGCGCCTCCATCCAGCGGCCGAGATCCACGTTGATCTCCAGGATCCGCGACTCCAATTCGGCGGCCGCGCGGCGTTCGCGCTCGATCCGCTCGGCGTCCAGGCGGGCCAGTTCGGCGCGCTGGTCGGCGACGAGCCGCTCGTAGGACTTCTCCCTGTCGCGCAGTCCCCGGCTCAGCTCGCCCGCGGTGGCCCTGATGCGCACCCGGCGGTCCTCGGTGTCGTCCTGCACCGCGTCGTCGCCGGTCAGCTGCCAGGAACGGTGCGCCATGGCCAGCAGGAAGGCGGTCACGCCCAGCGTGATCACGATCGAGGTCAGGACCATCGCCTGCGGCAGCGGGTCGGCCATCCCCTCGGTGCCGGTGAACGGCGGGCGGCCCGCCGGCCCGCCCGCGGTGACGATCAGCAGGTTGACACCGTTCGACAGGACGATGACGCCGATCAGGATCCTGACCAGGCTCCGCTCCAGCAGCAGCGTGACGCCCGCGGCGATGAGCACCGCGCACAGCGCGAACGGCACCAGCGGCAGGCTCACGAGCCCTCCATCTGCCGGTCCAGCTCGGCCCCCAGGCTGCGCAGGACGTCGCCGACCATGCCGACCACGGACAGGTAGATGCCGAAGTCGAACAGCAGCACCGTCGACAGGTGCAGGGTCCCGACCAGCGGCAGCGTCACGTCGGCCGCGAGCATGCGCAGCGCGTCCCCGCCCGCGCCCCACCCGATCAGCGCGCAGCACACCGAGAGCGTCAGCCCCACCCCGATCAGCACGCCCGCGTTGACCGGCAGTGCCCTGGCCAGCTCGTAGCGCCCGCCCGCCAGGTAGCGCACCGCCACCGCGAGCCCGGCCACGATGCCGCCCGCGAAGCCGCCGCCCACCCGGCCGTGCCCGGTGAGCAGCAGGAACACCGACAGCAGCAACATCGTGTGGAAGGTCAGCCTGGCCACGATCTCGAAGATGACCGAGCGCTGGCCGGCCGGCAGCGTGGCCGACAACCAGTGCGTGCGCCCGTCCGGGAGCGGCGCCGCGTCCTCACGTTCGAGGCTGAAGGTACGGCGGCGCAGGAAGACCAGGCTCGTCACGCCGAGCGTGAGCACGATGATCACCGAGCTCTCGCCCAGCGTGTCCCAGGCGCGGATGTCCACCAGGAGCGCGCTGACGATGTTCGTCGCCCCCGCCCGCTCGGCCGCCGCCGCCAGTTGCGTCCCGACCGGTACGGCGGTGCGCTCGTGCAGCGCCACCATCCCGGCCCCCGCGGCCACGACCCCGGTGACCAGGCCCAGGCCCAGCCGCAGCCCGAACGGCACCCGGGCCGAGTCGCGCTCCGGGCTGACCGGCAGCCGCCTGAGCACCAGCGCGAACATCACCAGGCTGAGCGTCTCGGCGAGGAACTGGGTGAGCGCCAGGTCGGGCGAGCCGTGGACCAGGAACAGCAGGGCGGCGCCGTAGCCGGTGACGCCGGCCATCAGCGCGAGCAGGATGTGGCCGCGCACGAACAGCAGGGCGACGGCTCCGGCCACCAGGACCGCGCCGATGACCGGCTGCTCGGGCCTGGCCCAGGCGGTGACGTCCAGGTCGAGGACGGGGGCGCCGCCGTACAGGAAGGAGAAGCAGCCGGTGGCGGCCATGACGGCGAGGGCGAGCGTGAGGTAGGCGGGCAGGGAGCCGCGCTGGAGGAGACCGGTGAGGATGGTGGCGTTGCGGTCCACGCCGCGCATGAACGCCCAGTAGAGCTGGGCGGCGTCGAGCACGTGGAGGGAGGCGCCGAGCCTGGCCACGGGTTCCCTGATCAGGAAGAGGGCGATGCCGCCCGCGAGGGCGACGGCCGACAGGGCGAGCGGGGTCATGGCGCCGGACCACAGGGCCAGGTGGACCTCCGGGCCGTGGTCGGGGTAGGTGGCGGTGTAGGGGGTCATGGCGGCGCCGTACCAGCCGGCGGAGAAGGCGGTGGCGAGGCCGAGGACCGACAGCAGCGCGGGCGGGGTGAACATCGGCGCCGGCGTGGGCCGCACCGGCGTGGGCGGCAGGCCGGGCTTGGCGGCGAAGGCGCCCCAGAGGAAGCGGGCGGTGTAGGCGACGGTCAGCAGCGAGCCGAGGACGACACCGGCCAGGACGAGCGGGTCGTGTAGCAGGGCCTCGAAGGCCGCTTCCTTGCCGGCGAAGCCCAGCAGCGGCGGCAGCCCCGCCATCGACGCGGCGGCCAGGACGGAGGCGGCGCACACCCACGGCATCGTGGTACGCAGCCCGCTCAGCACGGTCAGGTCGCGGGTGCCGGTGGCGTGGTCGACGATCCCGACGATCAGGAACAGCGCCGCCTTGAACAGGGCGTGCGCCAGCAGCATGGCCACGCCCGCGAGGGCAGCGGCGCCCGTGCCCGCGCCGAACAGCACGGTGAGGAAGCCGAGCTGGCTGACGGTGCCGTAGGCGAGCAGGCGTTTCAGGTCGGTCTCGCGCAACGCCCGCCAGCCGGCCAGCAGCATCGTCGCCAGGCCCAGCGGCACCGCGACCAGCCGCCACACCGCCACGTCCCCGAACGCCGGCCCGAGACGGGCCAGCAGGTAGACGCCCGCCTTCACCATCGCGGCCGCGTGCAGGTACGCCGAGACCGGGGTCGGGGCGGCCATCGCGCCGGGCAGCCACAGGCTGAACGGGAAGATCGCCGACTTGGCCAGCGCGCCGGCCAGCACCAGGACGAGCGCCGCCACAACCATGCCGCCTTGGGGCGGGTCGGCCACGATCCGCGAGATCCGGTACGTGCCGGCCGCCTGGCCGATGACGACCAGCCCGGCCAGCATCGCCAGCCCGCCGAGCGTGGTGACGGTGAGCGCCTGCATGGCGGCGACCCGGCTGGCCCGGCTCTCGGGGTCGTAGCCGATCAGCAGGTAGGAGAAGACGGTGGTCAGTTCCCAGAAGACGTACAGCAGGAGCAGGTCGTCGGCGACCACCAGCCCGAGCATGGCCCCCGCGAACGCCACCAGGAAACCGGCGAAGCGCCCGAGCCCCTGGGCGTCCCGCCCGAAGTAGCGCGAGCAGTACCACAGGACCAGCGCCCCGATCCCGGTCACCAGCGTCACCATGAGCGCCGACAGCTCGTCGACCCGGAAGGCCAGCTCCAGCCCGAGCTGCGGCGCCCACGCGCGTGTGTGCTCGTACGGGACCCATGCCGCGATGAACACCAGGGCGATCGCCGGGACCGCCGCCAGCACCGTGAAGGCACCCCTGCCCATCACCCGCACGAGCACCGGCGCGCACATCGCCGCCACGGCGTGCAGGATCAGCAGCGGCTCCATGCGCTCCTCACGGGCTACGGCGGTCCGGCGGGATCGTGGGCCGGTCGCGTCCCACTGTGCCGCGCGTGATCATGCCTGTCCGCCGCGCGACGCGCCGCCTTGACCGATTCCCTGCCTAATCGGGGCGGCGGCGACAGTGCCGGTGACCGTCGTTCGGATACGGCCCCTCGGCCGGGAGGATCTCCTCGAACAGGTAGCCCGTCTTCTCCGCCACCCTGCAGGAGGCGAGGTTGTCGACCTGGTGGAGCAGCTCCAGCAGGGCCAGGGCGGGATAGGTGGCGAACGCCCAGGCGGTCAGCGACTCCACCGCCCGCGGCGCCACTCCCCTGCCGCGGGCGGGCGCCGCCGTCCAGTAGCCGACCTCGCCAATGTCACCATGCGGGTCGGTGCGCTTCATGACCACGTTGCCCAGAAGCGCGTCCTTCCCCTCCTCCCGTACGGCGAAGCTCATCCGCTCCCCGCTCTCCCAGCCTTGGTGCTGAAGGTCCAGCCAGCGCCGCCCGTCGTCGTCGGTCACGATGGGGTGAAGCGTCCACTTGCGCAGCTCGGGATCCCGGTACGCGCTCACCAGCGCGGCCAGGTCGTCGTCTCGCCAGGGACGGAGGAAAAGGACGGGGGACGCTTCAGCGTTCACGATGACGGTCACGCGCGACATTGGATCACGCGCACGTCCGCCACGCCGATTTAGGGCCCGACCGAAACCAACCCCGGCCAAAAATGGGTTGATCGGTCGAGTTAGCATTGATTGAGTGCCTCCCGATACCACAACCTCCCGCCGTCCTGTGCTGTCTACCAACTCCCTCTGGCGGATGAAGGGCTACCTCCGCCCTTACATCGGCAAACTCGTCTTCATCTGGCTGGTCGCCCTCCTCGGCATCGGGGCCAGCATCACGCTCCCCCTCATCGGGAAAGAAGTCATCGACGGGCCCGTGGCCAGCGGTGACCAGGGGGCGCTGCTTCCGCTCGGGCTTCTGGCGCTCGGTGTCGGCGTCATCGAAGCACTCCTCACCTTCCTCCGCCGCTGGGCCCAGGTCGGGCCGGTCCTCGGGCTGGAGACCCGCATCCGGGACAACCTCTACCGGCACCTCCAGCGGCTGCCGATGGCCTTCCACAACGAATGGCAGTCCGGCCAGCTGTTGTCACGTGCCACGACGGACCTGTCGGCGATCCGGCGCTTCCTCGGCTTCGGGATGCTCTTCCTCGTCATGAACATCCTGCAGCTGACGACCGTCACCATCGTGCTGCTCAACATGTACTGGCCGCTCGGGCTGCTGGTCGCCGGGTCGGCGATCCCGATCGTCGTGGTGTCGCTGCGGTTCGAGAAGCGCTACATCCTCATTTCCCGCCGGGTCCAGGACGAGCAGGGCGACCTCGCCACGCTGGTCGAGGAGTCGGCCATCGGCATCCGGACGATCAAGGCGTTCGGCCGCCGGCACCACGTCTTCGACTCCTTCGACGACTCCGCGCTCAAGGTGTACGGGACCTCCATGGAGAAGGTGCGCCACTCCGCGCGCTTCTTCACCTTCCTCGAGGTCATCCCCAACTTCACGCTCGCGCTCGTCCTGCTGCTCGGCGCGCTCGCGGTGGGCGGCGGCGACCTGTCGCTGGGCACGCTGGTCGCCTTCACCACGCTGATGCTGCAGCTCGTCTGGCCGATCGCCAGCCTCGGCTACATCCTGGCCATGTCCCAGGAGGCCATGACCGCCGCCGACCGCGTCATGGAGGTCATGGACACCGTCCCGGAGATCCAGGACGGCGCGGACACGGCCAGGGAACCACGCGGCCACCTGCGCTTCGAGGGCGTGGAGTACCGCTTCCCCGGCGCCGAGAGCCCCGTGCTCGACGACCTCTGGCTGGAGGTACGGCCCGGCGAGACCGTGGCCGTCGTCGGCGCGACCGGCTCCGGCAAGACAACGCTGACCTCGCTGGTCCCCCGCCTGCTCGACCCGACCCGCGGCCGGGTCACGATCGACGGCCACGACGTACGCGAGCTGGAGCTGGGCTCGCTGCGGCAGATCGTGGCGACCGCGTTCGAGGAACCGACGCTGTTCTCGATGAGCGTCAGGGAGAACCTCACGCTCGGCCACCTCGACTCCTCCGAGGAGGAGCTGGACGCGGCGATCCGCACGGCGCAGGCGCAGTTCGTCTACGACCTGCCCTGGGGGCTCGACACCCGGATCGGCGAGCAGGGCATGTCGTTGTCGGGCGGGCAGCGGCAGCGGCTGGCGCTGGCGCGGGCCGTACTGAGCAAGCCGAGGATTCTCGTCCTGGACGACACGCTCTCGGCGCTGGACGTCGAGACGGAGGCGCTCGTGGAGGAGGCGCTGCGGCGGGTGCTGCGCGACGCGACCGGCATCGTCGTGGCGCACCGCGCCTCGACGGTGCTGCTGGCCGACAAGGTGGCGCTGCTGCGCGGCGGCACGATCACGCACGTCGGCACCCACCACGAACTGCTGGAGGCGGTGCCCGAGTACCGGGAACTGCTGGCCCAGGACGCCGACCTCGACCCCTCGGAAGGAGCGCTGCGATGACCACCCCGACCAAGGCCTGGCGAGGCGTGGCCTCCGAGGAGCAGGACGAGCTCGACGAGAAGGTCTCGGTGTTGCTGCGGGAGCGCTCCCGAAAGCTCCTCGGTGACCTGCTGAAACCGCACAAGAAGCAGATCGCGCTGCTGACCGCGATCATCATCGTCTCCAACCTGGCGGGCCTGGCGATCCCGTACCTGGTGAAGGTGGGCATCGACGAGGGCATCCCGCCGATGCTCAAGGGCACCGGGACCGGCACGCTGCTGACCGTGGTCGGCGTGATCCTGGCCGCCGCGGCGACCCAGGCCCTCACCCGGCAGGCGTTCCTGAAGCTGTCGGGGCGCATCGGCCAGGACATCCTGCTGGAGCTGCGCCGGCGCGTGTTCGACCACTTCCAGCGGCTGTCGCTGTCCTTCCACGAGAAGTACACATCGGGCCGGGTCATCTCGCGGCTGACCTCCGACATCGAGGCGATCGCCGAACTGCTGCAGTCGGGCTTCGACGGCCTGGTCACGGCCGTGCTGACGATGTTCGGCACGGCGGCGCTGCTGATCGTCCTGGACGTGCACCTCGGCCTGCTCGCGCTGATCCCGCTGCCGCTGCTGCTGCTGTTCACCCGGTGGTTCCGCAGGCAGTCGGCGATCGTCTACCGGCGTACCCGCGAGACGGTCGCGCTGGTCATCGTGCACTTCGTCGAGTCGATGACCGGCATCCGCGCGGTCCAGGCCTTCCGCCGCGAGCACCGCAACCAGGAGATCTTCAAGCAGCTCAACGCCGACTACCGCGACGCCAACGCGCGCAGCATGCAGCTGCTCGCGATCTTCATGCCGGGCATCAAGCTCATCGGCAACGTGACCGTCGCCGGCGTGCTCATGTACGGCGGCTGGCTGGCCCTGCACCAGGAGGTCACGGTCGGCGTGCTGGCGGCGTTCCTGCTCTACCTGCGCCAGTTCTACGAGCCGATGCAGGAGATCAGCCAGTTCTACAACACGCTGCAGTCGGCGGGCGCGGCGCTGGAGAAGCTGTCCGGCGTGCTGGAGGAGCAGCCCGCGGTGCCCGAGCCGCGCAAGCCGGCCCCGCTGGAGAGCGCCAGGGGCAAGGTGCGCTTCGAGGACGTGCGCTTCGCCTACACCGAGGAGATGCCCATCCTGCCGCGGCTGGACCTGACGATCCCGGCCGGGCAGAGCGTGGCGCTGGTCGGGGCGACGGGCGCGGGCAAGACGACGCTGGCCAAGCTGATCTCCCGCTTCTACGACCCGGCCGAGGGGCGCGTGCTGCTCGACGGCGTCGACCTCACGATGCTCGACGAGCCGACGCTGCGCCGCGCGGTGGTCATGGTGACCCAGGAGAACTTCCTGTTCTCCGGCACGGTCGCCGACAACATCCGCTTCGGCCGGCCGGGCGCCTCCGACCACGAGGTACGCGAGGCGGCCAGGGCGATCGGCGCGCACGAGTTCATCAGCGGGCTGCCCGACGGCTACGACACCGAGGTGGGCAAGCGCGGCGGGCGCATGTCCGCCGGTCAGCGGCAACTGGTCGCGTTCGCGCGGGCGTTCCTGGCCGACCCGGCGGTGCTCATCCTGGACGAGGCGACCTCGTCACTGGACGTGCCGAGCGAGCGGCTGGTCCAGCGGGCGTTGCGCACGATCCTGGCCGACCGCACGGCGCTGATCATCGCGCACCGGCTGTCGACCGTGGAGATCGCCGACCGGGTGCTGGTGATGGAGCGCGGCGAGATCGTCGAGGACGGACAGCCCGACGAGCTCATCGCCGCCTCCGGCCGCTTCGCCGGGCTGCACAGAGCCTGGCTGGAGAGCCTCAGCTGACGGTTTCCCGGAGGGGCGCGAGGCCCCTCCGGGATTCCCCTTCGCGGCGGGGCTCCGGGTCTTCGCCAGGATTCAGAGCAGCCGGGGTCGTACCGGGCTCAGCAGGGCCGTCTCGTCGGTGACCACCGGCTGCGCGGCCAGCCGCGCCTCCGGGTGGCGGGCGAGATAGCCCTCGGGGAAGGTCGTGGTCTGCTGCCCGCCGCAGTGGGGGCAGACCGCGGCGCTCGACGGCGGCGGGACGAGCACGCCCGAGCGGACCCACACCTCCCTTTCGTTACCATGGCGGTCGTCGACCGATCGCACGAGGTAGTCCTCTTCCCATACATGCCAGCATCCCCGGCACTCGAACGGCACGCTCCTGCGCTGTTCTTCCATGAGGTCACCCCCTCCCTTCGAGTGTCCGCCCGGCTTGCGCATGGCCGCAAGCGGGGTAGAAACATCGGCACGGACCCGGTAACCCCCCACCTGGAGCGGCAGTGGCGCGTCAGATCTTCGTAGGCCGTACGGAAGAGCAGGAGCGCTTCGCCTCGCTGCTGAGCGCGCTGCGCGATCCGGGGGACGGGCCCGACGAGGGCTTCGCCGTTCTCGTGCACGGCCACGGCGGCATGGGCAAGAGCACGCTGGTCAACCGCTACGTGGACATGGCCGCGGCGGCCGGGCTGCGCGGGGTGCTGGTGGACCTCGACGCCGAGCAGGTGCAGGACCTCGACCAGGCGGTGGGCCTGTGGCGGGCCAGCCTGGTGAGCACGCTGGAGCGGATCGCGTTCGAGCTGTGCCCGCCGGGCGAGCGGCGGCAGGGCCGCGCGGCGGGCAAGGAGTTCGAGGACTTCGTCGCCGCCGTGGACGCGCTCGGGGAGAGCGACCAGGACGCGCCGGAGGGCGAGGAGGCCGACTCCGGCGCCCGCGCCTGGACCAAGGGCGCGCTGGAGCTCGGCGGGGAACTGGTCGGCGACGCGCTGTTCGGCGTGCCGCTGCCGACCAGCCCGCTGGACCGGATGGTCGACCGCGGCGCCGACGCGCTGCACCGCCGCAAGCAGCAGAAGGCCGAGCGGCTGGCCAGGGAGCAGGACCGGGTGGCGCGGATGCGCGACCAGGTGGTGTCCGCGTTCGCGGCGGGGCTGCGCGGCCTGACCGGCGGCCGTAAGGGCTCGCCCATCGCGATCTTCCTGGACACGGCGGAACTGCTGCGCCCGGCCGACCACCGGCGGCTGCGCGAGGCGATACGCCTGTCGGGACCCGGCGTCGTCTGGGTGATCGCCATGCGGCTGGAGGAGGAGCTGAGCCCGACCGAGGGCAACGAGGCCTCCCTCTACCAGCGCCACCTGCCCGGCACCCGCTTCCGCCGCATCCTCATGGAGGTCTTCGACATGGGGACGCTCGCCGAGTACCTGGACCGCCGCCTCGGCCCGGCCGCCGACGACCTGCCGGTGGAGCGGATCTGGCGGGCCAGCAGGGGCATCCCGCTGGCGGTGTCGATGTTGTGTCACGAGATCGAGAGCACCGGCGACGTGGAGGACGCGCTGGCCGAGATCGGCGAGAACGGCGAGGTCTCCTTCGTCATCAGGACGCTGGCCGAGCGCTACCTCAAGCACACCCACGACCCGCTTGAGCGCATGCTGCTGTTCGGCATGGCCCTGCACCGCTCGGAGCGCCTGGACGCCTCGCTGCTGTCGGCGCTGTGGGACGTCGGCGAGCCGCTGGCCTTCGCCCGCATCATGAACGAGCTGGTGCGCCGGCACGACTTCATCCTGACCAGGACCCGCCGCCTGCACCAGGCGGTACGCTCCACGTTCCGCTCGTTCCTGCTCGGGCCGCAGGATCGCTACACCGTGCTGGAGGCCAACCGCCGCGCCATCGAGGTGCTGTCCGAACGGCTGGCCGGCCAGGACGGCCTGGACGGCGCCGAGCGCCTGGACGACCGGGCCTGGCGGGAGAACGTCGAGACGCTGCTGTGGCACGCCTTCTGGACCGACAACGTGGACGGCCTGCGGCTGATGGCCAGGCTCTTCCCGATCTGCGTCCTGGACCGCGGCTTCGCCGGCGACCTCCTGCTCACCGCGCGCTTCTTCGAGCCCGTGCTGACCCCCGACCAGCGCGAGCACCTGGACACCATGCAGGACATGCTCAGGCCGGGCTTCACCCCCTACCAGAAGACGCTGGAGCGCACGTTCGCGCTGATGGACAGCGCCCGCTCCGACTACAGCCCGGTCGAGGGCGAGATCCGGGCGGGCCTACTCGACCTGCTGCGGCTGCGGCACGCCCGCTGGCTGTCGCTCGACACCGGCGCGCGGATCGTGCTGACCGAGCGGGCCGCCGCGCTCCTGGCCGGGTCGTCGCCCGCCGTGCTCGAGCAGGTCGCGCAGGCCGCGATGGAGATCGCCCGCGACCTGGTCGACCCGGCCAACCTGCGCCGCTCGCCGTCGAACGACGCGCTGCGCGCGGCCGAGCTGGCCACCCGGTACGCGCCGGACGCCGCCGACGCCTGGCGCCACCTCGGGCTGACCGCGCTGGCCCTGGGCGAGCAGTCACGGGCCGAGGAGGCCTTCGCCACCGCGGTCAGGCTCGCCGCCGACCCGGCGTCGCTGGCGATGGGACTCGGCCACGACATCACCGCCCTCGGCTACCAGGGCCTGGCGCTCGGCTTCTACCGCGAGGCCGCCGAGCTCAAGCCCGGCGACGAGGGGGCCTGGACCCAGCTCGGCCTGGCCCTGCGCCAGTACGGCAGGTACGCCGAGGCCATCCGGGCCTTCGAGGCGGCCAGGAACGACGACGACGAACGCTTCTGGCCCGCGCTGCACATCTGGAACTCCTACCACCTGTCCGGCCCCAGGGTCCTGGAGCTGGAGCACCGGGGGCGGGCCAGGAGCATCCTGGCCGAGCAGCTCGAACACGCGCCGGAGGACCCGAGCTTCCTCGACTGGTCGTGCCTGCTGGCCGAGGCGTCGGAGGAGCACGAGCAGGCGCTGGCCCTGGCCGACCGGCTGACCCGGGTACGCCCCGACAACCCCGACACCCACACCTACCGGGGCAACGCCCTGCTGGCCCTCGGCCGGATGGAGGAGGCGGAGGCGGCGTACCGGATGGTGGTGGAGCTCGATCCCGAGGACTTCAGCGCCTACGGGCGGCTCGGGTCGGTGCTCGCGCAGCTCGACCGGCCGCAGGAGGCGCGGCGGCAGTGGCGGCTCGGGCTGCGCATCCTGCAGGCGGAGGTGGAGCGCAACCCGGGGTCGGGCCCGATGTACGAGTGGCTGGGGGCCCTGTACTCCAACCTCGAAGAGCATGAGGCGGCGGCCCGCGCCTACCAGCGGGTGATCGAGATCGGGCGCACGATGTTCATCGGCAAGCAGCTGGCCGACACCCTGCACGCCCTGGACCGGCCGCAGGAGGCGGAGGCGGCGTACCGGATGGCGATCGAGATGGACGCCGGCAACCCCTACGCCCATGAGGGTCTGGGGTACGTGCTGCGCGACCTCGGCCGGCACGCGGAGGCGGTCGTGGCCTGGAGCACGGCGGTCGAGCTGACCGAGCGGCGGCTGGAGCTTCGGCCGGGCTCCTCGGGGCTGCACTATCTGGCGGGCGTCCTGCACGCGTGCCTGCGCGACGTCGCCGCCTCGGCCAGGTCGCTGGAGGAGGCGGTACGCCTGGATCCGGAGCACGCCGCGGCGCACCTGGAGCTGGGCAACGCCTACTTCGCGCTCGGCGACAACGAGGCGGCAGAAAGCGCCTACCGGGCGGCGATCAGGGTCTCACCCGACTACGCCAGGGCCTACTACCTGCTCGGCGGGCACCTGACGGCGTTGTGCCGGCTGGAGGAGGCGGCTCAGGTCTACCGGCAGGGGCTGCGGGCCGGTCCCGACCATTCCGGGATCAAGGCGGGGCTGGCGGTGGTCCACGCCATGTCCGGCGAGGACGCGGCGATCACCGAGGCGGACGCGGCGAACGCCGACCACCTGGACTGCGCCATGGTCGAGCTGATGCGCGGCGCCCCGGACGCGGCCCGCGCCCATCTGGAGCTGGCGCACGCGGCGGAGCGGGACGGCTACCGGGGCTACAGCGTCCGGCTGGGCGTGATGCTGCGCAAGTCCGACCCGGAGCGGGCGGAACGGCTGCTGGTCCAGGCCGCAGAGCCGAACCCGGCGCACACCGGCAGCGAGAAGGACCGCCACGTACGGGCGCTGGCGCTGGCCTGCCTGGGCCGCACCGACGAGGCGGTGCGGGAACTGGAGCCGCTGCGGGGGCGGGATCGGGCGGACGGCTACTTCCGCTGCTTCTGGGATCTGCTGGACGATCCGCCGGTTCCGGGACGCTACCGGCTGCTGTCCCTGCTGGACGATCTGGGGCGCGGGGAGTTCCCCCATGGCTGGCGTACGCGCGGACTCAGCTGAGGACGAAGAAGATCGCCCCGCCCACCACGCAGAGGGTGCCCAGCCAGGCGAACAGCACGTCGAGGCCGGCGTCCAGGGGGACGCCTTCGTGCAGGGCGCGCTGGTGGCTGCGGAAGCGGGCGCCGGTCCTGGCCAGCAGGACGCCGCCGCTCAGGGCGGCCAGGGCGAAGCCGGCCACGGCGGCCGGGGGCAGTCCCGCCCGCAGGGTGAGCCCGGCCGCCGCGAGCCCGCCGGTGGAGAGGGCGACGGCGGTCCGTACCCAGGCCAGGCGGGTGCGTTCGCTCTGCAGCCCGGGGTCCCAGATCTCCTTCGACATGGTCAGATCGCGAGAACGATGAGCACCAGGGCGATGACGGCCACGGCGGCGACGCCGTACCCGAAGACGGCGGCGAGGGCGGGCGGCGGCAGGGGAGACTGGTCGCGCAGCGCGCGCTGGATGTTGCGCCAGCGCGGGTAGGCCATGCCGGCGGCGAGCGCGGCCAGGGCGACGAGCATGATGGCCAGGCTGGTGCGGATCCACGGGACGAAGACGTCTTCCGGCACGGCGGCCATCGCCACGCCGCCCGCGCTCAACGCCAAAGCGGTGCTCAACCACGTCAAAAAGGTACGTTCATTTGCCAGGGTGAATCTGGGGTCGGGCTCCATAGAATCACCATAATTCGTACATACAACCCCTAGAGAAGGCGGGAATCACCATGACCGCACAGGCCATGGCGGCCGTCGCCGGGGAGTTCCTCGACGCCCTGGACGAGGAACAACGGGGGCTCGCGGCGCACGAGTTCGCCGATCCGCTGCGCGTGCAGTGGACGTACGTGCCCGCGTGGCGGCCGGGCGTCCCGCTGCTCGGGCTGGGCAGGAGCGCCCGCAACGCCGCCCACCGCCTGCTGGCCACCGCGCTCGCCCCGCACGCCTTCGCGCAGGCCGTGACGGTGATGGCGCTGGAGGAGGTGCTCGACCTGCGCGAGGATGGCCGGGGCAGGCGCCACAGCGACGACTACCACCTCGCGCTCTTCGGCGCGCCCGGCGCGCCCCGCTGGAGCTGGCGCTTCGAGGGCCACCACGTCTCGGTGACCGCCACGGTCAGCGGGGACGAGGTGGAGGTGGCGCCGCTGTTCCTGGGCGCCAACCCGGCCACGGTCAGCTACGAGGGCGTCGCGGTCACCCGCCCGCTGCCGCTGGAGGAGGAGCTCGCGCGGGCGCTGCTCGCCGACCTGCCCGCGACCCACCGCGCGGCGGCCCTCATCGCCGGTACGGCCCCGCCGGACATCCTCACCGGCACCGCCATCGCCACCGACCTCCTGGACCCGCCTGGCGTGCGCGGCGCGGAGCTGGCGGGCTCGGCGGCGGCGCTGCTGGGCAAGCTGGCCTCGGTCTACGTCGACCGCCTGGCGCCCGCGCTACGCGTACCGGTGGAGCCGGGCAAGCTGGCCTTCGCCTGGGCCGGACCGGCCGAGCGCGGCCTGGGCCACTACTACCGCGTCCAGGGCCCCGGCCTGCTCATCGAGTACGACAACACCCAGAACGGCGCCAACCACGCCCACTCGGTGCTGCGTCGTCCCGGCGCCGACTTCGGCGCCGCGCTGCTGCCCGCCCACCTGGCCACAGAACACCAGGGGTGATGGCCGCCGCCGCGCCAGGGCCTGACGGGCCAGGCCCCAGCGGCCCGTCAGACCCACGGCCTGAGGGCCCGCGCGGTTTGAGGGCCCGCGCGGTTTGAGCACCCGCGCGTCTTGAGCACCCGCGGGGTTTGAGGGCCCGCGGGGTTTGTGGGCCCGCGGCCCAAGGGGTCGCGCGGGCCGGGGCCGCTAGGAGCAGGCCTTGGCGATCTTCTCCAGGTAGGCCGCGGTGTCGGCGGTCACCTTCTGCGCGGAGTCGACGGCGTCGTTGGCGGTCTTGACGTTGATGTTGCCCAGCGACGTGGCCAGACTGTCGGTGGCTTCCTTGAGGGTGGTGTTGGAGGCCTTGTCGGCCACGCCGTTCAGCTTGGTCGCGGCGTCGTCGATGGCCTTGTCCATCGCCTTCGGATCGTTGGTGAACTTGCCGACCTCGGCCACCAGGTCGGCGACGATCTTCGGCGCCTCCAGGCACGCCTGGGCCTTGTCGATGGTGCTGTTGACCTCGCCGCACCCGGCGAGGAAGACGGCAGAGGCGAAAAGGGCTAGGGGCACAAACCGGAGTCGCATACCTGCGACCCTACCCAACGGCTCGCGCCCCCGGCGGCGGCTACAGCTTGGCGTAGCAGGGACCGTCCATGGCGTGGGCCTGGGCGGTGGGGCCGATGAAGAAGTCCTTGACCGTGGTGACACCGGTGGGAGCGGTCTCGTCCAGCTTGTTGACGAGCGTCTGGCGGAAGGTGGCGGTGTTCGGGTCGCCGGAGAAGTTGCCCGCCTCCGGCGGCAGCATGCCCTCGTAGTCCACGGTCGCGAGCGTCTTGACCGCGGCCAGCAGGCCCTTGCGGCTGATGTCGCCCGAGGCCACCATCTTCTCCAGCGCCGCCTTCAGCGGGTAGGACCAGACCCAGCCGGAGGTGTAGCCGTCGTTGGGGGTGACGCCGGTGAGCGCCTCGCGCATGGCCTTGTGGCCGGGCGTGTCGGCGTTGAAGGGCTTGCCGGGCGACGACTGCTCGTACAGGGCCTTGAGCGCGGGCGCGGCAGGCGACTTGAGCAGCGCGGGGTTCCACGTCGGGCCGGTGCCGATGAAGCGGCCCTTGAACCCGGCGGCGGCCGACTGGCCGACGATGGCGGCGGCGTCGGCGGGGCCGGTGGTGAGGATGACCAGGTCGGGCTTGTTCTTGGTGATCTCGGTGATGGCCCGGCCCTGCTCGGTGGCGCCGGGCGGCGTCTCGACGGCGGTGAACGTCAGCCCGTTCTTCTCCGCCGCGACCTTCGCGCCCGCGGCGGCGTCGGCGCCGTAGTCACCGGCCAGGTGGACGGCCATCACGGTCTTGGGCTTGTAGGTCTCCATCGCGTAGTCGACGGAGTTCATGGCCTCGACGCAGTAGTTGGCGCCGCTCTCGACGATCACGTCCTCGAACTCCCACGCCGAGGTCCAGGAGGCCGGGGCGGAGACGACGTTGTTGGCCTTCAGGTCGCCGATGATCGCCGCGGTGGTGGGTGAGCCGAGCGTCTGCGCCAGGCCCAGGACCTTGTCCTTGATCTCGTTGTAGACCTGCCGGTGCACCTCGGGGTTGTACTTGTTGTCGCGCACGTAGGCCTGCACGTCCACCTCGTACTTGCCGCCGATGCCGCCGGCGGTGTTGACGCGCTTCCAGAACGCCTTCTGCGCGTCGGTGATCGGTACGGCCAGCGCCGCGAACGGCCCCTGGGTCAGGTCGGAGATCGTGCCCAGGTAGATGCAGCCCTTGTTCTTGTCGACGGCCAGCGGACACGGTTCCCGGGTGACGCCGGTCGTCACGGCGCCCTTGCTGCCCTCGTCGTCCCCCCGGATGACGCCGCACGCGGACAGAAGGGCCACTATCGCGACGAATGTCACGCCATAGCGCACCTTCATCAGTTTTCCTCTCGTTAGTAGGAGAACGGCCAGGACTTCCAGTAGGTACGCACGCGGATCCAGATGCCGAACAGGCCGCGCGGCTCGAAGACGAGGAACAGGATGATCAGCAGGCCGTAGAGCACGGTCTCGACCTGGAAGACATTGGGCGTGACCGTGGTGTCGGCGCTGACGATCGGCAGCAGTTCCGGCAGCGACCGGGTGATCGGCTGCAGCAGCGAGATGAACAGCGCCCCCGCGATGGCCCCGGACACCGTCGCCACCCCGCCGATGAGCACCATCGCGATGAACTGCACCGACAGCAGCAGGCTGAACGAGCCGGGTTCCACATACCCGGAGATGCTGTAGAACAGCCCCCCGGCGCACCCGGCGTAGAAGGAGGAGATCCCGAAGGCCAGCACCTTGGAGCGGGTCAGCGGCACGCCGATGACCGCGGCGGCGATGTCCCGGTCGCGGATGGCCGAGAAGGCGCGCCCGATCCGCGAGCGGGCGAGGTTGCGGGCGGCCACCGCGAAGACGATCAGCAGCACGAGCATGAGAACGTAGAGCTGCTGCTCCTTGGTGGCGGCGCCGTCCTGGTCGAGGGGCAGGCCGAACAGCTGCGGCACCGCCGCCTCCCGGCCCACGCCGGGGCCGCCGGTCAGGTGGTCCCACTCCTTGAAGACATGCTCGCCGAGAAAGACCAGCCCGAGCGTGACGACGGCCAGGTAGAGCCCGCGCAGCCGGGTGGCCAGCGGCGCGACCAGCACCCCGAACAGCGCGGCGACCAGCCCGGCGGCCGGCAGCCAGATCCAGATCTCGGCCAGCCCGAACCCCAGGTGCTCACCCCCGCGCGGCCCGGAGACCGCCGCCGCCGTGTACGCCCCGATGGCCACGAAGAAGGCGTGCCCCAGCGACACCTGCCCGGCGTACCCGGTGACGATGTTGAGCCCGATCGCCCCGATGGCCAGCACGTACGCCCCCGCCAGCACCTCCAGCGACCGGTCGGCCAGCACCACGGACAGCGACAGCGCGAGCAGCACCAGCAGCCCGGTCCAGATCTTCTTGGCCCGGGTGTCGAGCAGCGCCATGTCCTGGGCGTAGGAGGTGTAGAGCAGCGGGCGCCCGCGCGGGCGGCGCGATCGCCCGGCCGGGGCGTCGGGCACCTCCGCCTTGGCGGTGGACCTGGTGTCGGTCATACGCGCTCGACCTCCCGGGTGCCGAACAGCCCGTACGGCCGCACCAGCAGCACGACCAGCATCACCACGTACGGCGTGACCACCGCGAAGTTCTGTCCCAGCCACGGCGCGAACTCGCCCTGGTAGCTCTGGAACAGCGACTCGACCACCCCGATCGTCAGCCCGCCGGCGACCGCGCCGCCGAGCGAGTCGAGGCCGCCGACGATGATGGCCGGCAGCGCCTTGAGCGCGACGATCCAGGTCAGCTGCTCCACGCCCTGGCCGGTGCCGACGAACATGCCGGCGATCGCCGCCAGGAACCCGGCCAGGGCCCACGACAGCGCGAACACCGCCCCGACCGAGACGCCCTGCGCGAGCGCGGTCTCCTGGTCGAAGGCGGCGGCCCGCATGGCCAGGCCGTACCTGGTGTGGCGGAAGAACAGGAACAGCAGCGTGACCAGCACGGCCGTCACGGCCAGCATGGCCAGCCACCGCTGCTGCACGACCAGCGGGCCGAGCGCGACCTGGTTCAGGCCCCACGGGTCGCCCATCTGCCGTACGTCGCGGCCGATGAAGCCGTTGACGACCACACGGACGACCACGTCCACGCCCAGCGTGATGATCGCGACGACGAACACCGGGCGGCCGACCATGGGTCGGATCGCCACCCGCTCGATGCCGAGCGCGACCCCGGCGATGAGCAGCGCGGCCAGCAGGACCGCGAGGTAGAAGCCGGTCACCTCGGTCAGGTAGCTGACCGCCACGGCCCCGGCCAGCATGAGCGCGGGCTGGGCGAAGCTGATGACCCTGGTCGCCTTGTAGATGATCACGAATCCGAGTGCCAGCAACGCGTAGACCGAGCCGTTGCCCAGACCTCTGATGACCGATTCGAGCACTCCTATCACGCGCGGTACATCCCTTCGACCAGCTCCTCGAACAGCTTGGCGATGGCGCCGCGCTTGACCTTCTGCGTGGCGGTCAGTTCGCCGTCCTCGTGGTCGAGCTCCTTGGGCAGGAAGGCGAACTTCTTGACCTGCTCGACCCGGGCGAAGCGCTCGTTGACCCGCAGGACGACGTCCTGGACCAGCGCCCGCGTCTGCGGCCGCTCGGACAGGTCGCGGTAGGTGGTGTAGGCGATGCCGCGCCGGCGCGCCCACTCCCCCACGGTGTCGAGCTCGATGCCGATGAGCGCCACGAGGTAGGGCCGCTGGTCGCCGACGACGACCGCCTCCTTGATGTACGGCGAGGCCTTCAGCGCGTTCTCGATCTCGGAGGGCGCGACGTTCTTGCCGCCGCCGGTGATGATGATGTCCTTCATCCGGTCGGTGATGCGCACGTGGGTGCCGCCGTCCCACTCCCCCACGTCGCCGGTGTGCAGCCAGCCGTCGGCGTCGAGCACGTCGGCGGTGGCGCGCGGGTTGCCCCAGTAGCCGGCGAAGGTGCCCGGGTGCCTGGTCATGATCTCGCCGGTGGCCTCGTCGATCTTCAGCTCGATGCCGGCCTGCGGCTCGCCGACGGTGCCGAGCCTGACCCGGCCGGGACGGTTGGCGGTGGCGATGGCGGTGTTCTCGCTCATGCCGTACACCTCGTGCATGGCCACGCCGATGCCCATGTAGAACTTGAGCACGTCGGGGGCGATCGGGGCGGCGCCGGAGGCGGCGTAGCGGACGCGGCGCATGCCGAGCCGCTCGCGCAGCGAGCGGTAGCAGAACACCCAGCCCAGCGCGTAGAGCAGGCGGGTGGCGGCGGTGTGGGTGCCGCCGGTGCGCACCAGCGTGTCGCCGGCCCGGTCGGCGACCCGCAGCCAGAGCCTGGTCACGGCCCGTTTGAGCGGCGAGGCGGCGTCGAGCTTGATGTTGACCTGGGCCAGCACCTTCTCCCAGATGCGCGGGACGCCGAACAGGATCGTCGGCTGCACCTCGCGCAGGTTGGCCTGGACGGTCTCGATCGACTCGGCGAAGTTCACCTGGACGCCGGCGCCGGCGTTGAACCAGACGGTGAAGGCGCGCTCGGCGACGTGGCAGAGCGGCAGGTAGGACAGGATGAGGTCGCGTTCCGAGGGCGGCGGCGAGGTGAAGCCGCCGTCCTCGACGAGCGTCTTGATGGCGAACTCGATGTTGCCGACGGTGAGCATGACGCCCTTGGGCGGGCCGGTGGTGCCTGAGGTGTAGATGAGGGTGGCCACGTCGCCGGCCGTCGCCTCGTCCATGCGGCGGGCCAGCGCGTCCGGGTGCTCGGCCCGGTGGGCGGCGCCGATGGCCAGCAGGTCGGGCCAGTGGAGCAGGCGCGGGTCGTCGTACCTGCCGCGGATGCCGCGGGGCTCCAGGTAGACGATGCGCTCCAGGTCCTCGACGGCCAGCGCCTTGTCGAGCTGCTCCTGGTCCTCGGCCAGCAGGATGCGGGCGCCGGAGTCGGCCAGCAGGTACGCGACCTCGGCGGGCGGGTTGGTCGGGTAGAGGCCGACGGTGATGCCGCGCACGGCGACCGTGGCCAGGTCGGCGTAGAGCCATTCCGGGCGGTTCTCGGAGTGGACGGCGACCCGGTCGCCCGGCTCGACCCCGAGGGCCAGCAGGGCGTGCGCGACGAGTTCGACCTGGCTCCAGTAGCCGGACCAGGTGATCTCCTGCCAGACGCCGAAGTCCTTGTGCCGCAGGGCGACGACGCCGGGCGTGCGCGCGGCCCGGTCCCGGACCCGGGTGACGATGGTCGGCCTCACGCGGTCCCTCCCAGATACGCCTCGATGACCTTGGGGTCGCGCTGCACCTCGGCGGGCGTGCCGAGGGCCACCTGGCGGCCGAAGTCGAGCACGAGCACCCGGTCGGCCAGGTCCATGACCAGGCCCATGTCGTGGTCGACCAGCACGATCGGGATGCCGAGCTCGTCGCGGATGTCCAGGACGAACCTGGCCATGTCCTCGGTCTCCTCCAGGTTCATGCCGGCGACGGGCTCGTCGAGCAGCAGCAGCCTGGGCTCCATCGCCAGCGCGCGGCCGAGCTCCACCCGCTTCTGGATCCCGTACGGCAGCAGCCGCACCGGATGCCGCCGCCAGGCGGTCAGCTCCAGGAAGTCGATGATGTCCTCGATCCTGGCCCTGGCCTCCAGTTCCTGCCTTCTGGCCCGGCCGAACCATGCGATGGCCGACAGCGTCCCGTACCGGAAGTGGCAGTGGCGGCCGAGCATGAGGTTGTCCAGGACGGTGAGGTTGTGGAAGAGCTCGACGTTCTGGAAGGTGCGGGCCAGGCCCATCGCGGCGATCTCGTCGGGGCGCCGGCCGAGCAGGTCGGTCTCCAGGAAGACGACCTTGCCGCGCTGGGGCCGGTAGACGCCGGACAGGACGTTGAAGATCGAGGTCTTGCCGGCGCCGTTGGGGCCGATCACCGCGAACAGCTCGGTGGGGCCGACCTCGAAGGAGACGCCGTCGATGGCGCGGACGCCGGCGAAGGACAGGCCGACGTCCTCGACGGTCAGGACAGCCATCTCTTCCTCCGTTTGTAGTGCTTGACCTCGCGGAAGGACCTGGCCGCCCCCTCGGCGCCGAGCCCGAGGTAGAACTCCCTGATGTCCTCGTCGGCCAGCAGTTCCGCGGCCGGCTTGTCCATCACGATCTTTCCGGTCTCCATCACGTAGCCGTGGGCGGCGATCGACAGCGCCATGGTGGCGTTCTGCTCGACCAGCAGGACGGTGGTGCCCTGCTTGTTGATCTCGACGATGAGGTCGCGGATCTGGGCGACGAGCGACGGGGCCAGGCCGAGGCTGGGCTCGTCCAGGAGCAGGTACGCCGGTCCCGCCATGAGCGCGCGGCCGACGGCCAGCATCTGCTGCTCGCCGCCGGACAGGTAGCCGGAGACGCTCTTGCGGCGTTCGGCCAGCACGGGGAACAGGCCGTAGACCCGGTCGAGGTGGGATCGCGCCGCGGTGTGGCCGCCGACCTTGAGGTTCTCCTCCACGGTCAGCTCGGCCAGGATGCGGCGGCCCTCCATGACCTGGCTGAGGCCGCGCCGTACGATCTGGGCGGGTTTGAGGTGGTGGATCGGCTGGCCTTCAAGGGTGACCGTTCCTTTGGTGATCTCTCCGTCGTGCACGTCGAGCAGGCCGGACAGCGCGCGCAGCAGGGTCGTCTTGCCCGCTCCGTTGGCGCCCAGGAGCGCCACGATCGAGCCGGGCGGGACGCTCAGGCTGACGCCGCGCAGCACGAGCATCACGTCGTCGTAGACCACCTCGAGGTTGCGGACCTCAAGCACGAGGGCTCCCTTCGCCGCCCCCGATTAGCAAAGAGTCCACTGGACCAAGCGCTCGATCAATAGGTGCGGCCAAATTGGAATGTGCTTCTAGTCCTACGATTTCGCTTATGGCAATCTGCGAACATCTTTCCAACGCCGGCGACCCGCCCGCGCGTACGCCCGAGGGCTGCGAGGAGTGCCTGGCGACCGGTGGTCGCTGGGTGCACCTGAGGCGCTGCCTGTCGTGCGGACATATCGGCTGCTGCGACTCCTCACCGTCCCGGCACGCCAGCAAGCACGCGGGCGGCGACGGCCACCCGGTCATCCAGTCCTTCGAGCCCGGCGAGAGCTGGCGGTGGTGCTACGTCGACAACCAGATGGGCTGAGCGCGCATCTAACCGCTCGTGAACGGGGAACCGCTGCGGCTGGGGGACTACTGGCTGGCCGGCCGGCTGGGAGCCGGCGGCCAGGGCGTCGTCTACGAGGCCTATGACGAGGCGGCCAACCGGGTGGCGGTCAAGGTCCTGCACGCCTACCTGTCGGGGGACTCCGCGCTGCGCAGGAGGTTCCTGCGCGAGGTGCGCGCCGCCCAGCGCGTCGCCTCCTTCTGCACCGCCCGCATCATCGACCACGACCTGACCGGGGAGCGGCCCTACCTCGTCACCGAGTTCGTGGCCGGTCCCAGCCTGCGCCGGGCCGCGCCGTTCACCGGCGACGCGCTGCACCGGCTGGCGCTCGGCGTGGCCACGGCGCTGGCCGCCATCCACCACGCCGGAGTGGTCCACCGCGACCTCAAGCCGGAGAACGTCCTGCTCGGGCCGGACGGCCCGCGCGTCATCGACTTCGGCATCGCCCGCGCCGCGGGCCTGTCGATGACCTCGACCGGCGAGCTGACCGGCACGCCCATGTACATGGCGCCCGAGGTCTTCTCCGGCGGCCGGGCCGAGCCCGCCGCCGACGTCTTCGCCTGGGGTGCGCTGGTCTACTTCGCCGCCACCGGCCGGGACGCCTTCACCGCGCCGACGACGGTCGCCGTCATCAACCGGCTGCTCAACGACGAACCCGACCTGTCGCCCGTGCCCGCGCCGCTGCGCCCGCACGTGGCCGCCGCGCTGGCCAAGGACCCCGAGCTGCGGCCGGGCGCGCACGACCTGCTCACCGCGCTGCTCGGCGCCTCCATGGCCGGGGAGCCGCTCATGGCCTCCGGTGCGCGGGAGGCGGCCGGGGTGCGCCCGCCCGAGGAACTGGCCGGCGAGCCCGCGCTCGGCCTGGTCGCCGAGCAGGTCTACGCCGCGCTGCCGTCCGCCGAACGCGAGCTGGCCCGGCAGGTGCTGCTGCGCCTGGTCGACGTGCGCGAGGGCGAGGAGAGCCCGCGCTCCGCCACGCTCGGCGAACTGCTCGACGGCCGCCCCGCCGCCGAACCCGTGCTGGCCGAGCTCGAACGCGCCCGGCTGATCGAGCGCGGCCCCGACACCGTCTCCCTGGGCCGTCCCGCGCTGCTGCGCGCCTGGCCACGCCTGCACGAGTGGGTGGCCGGCGACCGCGCGGCCCTGGCCCGCCACCGCAGGCTCGGCGAGGCCGCCCGCCGCTGGTCCGCGCACGGCCGCCGCGACGAAGACCTGCTGCGGGGTACGGCCCTGCGCGAGGTCGTCGACCGTCCCGTGCCCGGCCACCTGACGCTGAACGCCACCGAGCGGGCCTTCGTCGAGGCGAGCCGGAGCCACGACCGGGGCGGGGCCAGACGGCGGCGCCTGGTGACCGGCGGCGTGGCCGTCCTGACGATCACCGCGCTCGTGGCCGGCATCCTGGCCTGGCAGCAGACGCGGCTCAGCCAGGCCAGCGGGAAGCAGCTCGCCGACGAGCGGGCCGAGGAGCGGGCCAGGCTGGTGGCGCTGCAGGCCGACGGGCTGCGCCGGACCGATCCGGCCAAGGCGATGGCGTTGAGCGCGGCCGCGTACCGGATCGCGCCCGTGCCGGAGGCGAAGGCGGCGGTGCTGAGCTCGCTCGCCCAGCCCGAGACGCACACCTTCAAGGATCCTTTGCTCACCAACACCGGACGGACGCTCAGCCGCGACGGCTCGCTGCTGGTGAGCGCCGGGGACGACCGGGTGCGCGTCTACGACGTGCGCAGCGGCGCGGTGAAGCGGGAGTTCGGCGGCGTCGGGGCCGGGCCGTTCCGCGCGGCGCTGTCGCCGGACGGGGACACGCTCGCGCTCGGCGCCGCCGGCAAGATCCGGCTGTGGAGCCTGCGCACCGGCAGGCTCGTGGCGCAGGACCGCTCGAAGGACGTGCTCGGCACCGGCGCCAACATCCCCGGATCGCTGCGCTTCAGCCCGGCGGGCGGCTACCTGGAGGTCACCGCCAACCAGGGCGGGCCGTTCATCGGGCTGTGGAGCAGGGCGGAGGGCACGTTCGCCCGGTACGGGGCCGGTGACCAGGAGGTAGGTCCCGGCGACCGGTTCACCGTCATGGACACCGGCGAGGAGGAGGGCGGCAGCGCGGTGCGCGGGCTGCCCTCGGGCCCGGCCAGGAACCTGCCCCGCCAGCTGCCCGGCACGGTGGCCGGCATCACCCCGGACGGCGCCGGCGCCGCGGTCTCGGAGGAGGACAACCTGGCGTTGATCAGGCTCGCCGACGGCAAGCGCGTGCGGGACTTCCCCGGCGAGGCGCAGACCGCCGACTTCTCCGCCGACGGGGCGTACATGGTGACGCTCAGCCACCTCAGCGACTACGGCGTCGTGGTGACCGAGCCCTCGGTCGTCACGCTCTGGCGGGTACGCGACCGGGCCAGGCTGATGCGGTTCACCACGACCGCGCCGCTCACCCAGCGGCCCGCGCTCAGCGCCGACAACAAGCGGCTCACCCTGCTCGACGACGGCGGCCAGGCCACCGTCTACGACCTGGCCCAGTACACCGGCGGAGGGCGCACGTTGCCCGCCGGGACCACCCGGCTGCGCATGACCGCCGACGGGAGCACCGCCTACGGGCTGGTCGGCTCCGAGGCGCGTGCGTGGACGCTGCCGTCGTTCACGCCCGCCCGCCCGGCGATCAAGGCCTTCGGCAAGCTCGAGTTCGGCCTCGAACCCGACCTCGCCCTCAGCCCCGACGGCCGCACCCTGCTCACCGCCGTCCCCAACGACCAGACCACGCCGATCCAGGTGTGGGACACCGCGACCGGCCGCCGCACCGGGATCATCGAACGGCCTCAGCGGGGCGTGGCCGACAACATGGGGCGGATGGTGTTCAGCCCCGACGGGCGGTGGGTGGCGATCGGGTTCATCTGGTCCAGCGACTACCCCGGAACCGGGCACGTGGCGCTCGTGGACGTGCCCGGCCGCCGGATCGCCAAGGTCTTCGGGCCGGTCTCCTCCCAGGACCTGTCGTTCAGCGCCGACGGGCGCCACCTGCTGGCCGGGGACTCGGTGCGGGTCGACGTGATCGACCTGGCCGCGATGACGGTCCTGCCCAGGACGTCGGGGCCCGGCACCGTCGCCAGGCTGTGGATGGTGCTCGACCGCTCCGGCGGACGCGGGGCCTCGCCGTACGGCGGGAGCGGGGTGGCACTGTGGGACGCGGCCACCTGGAAGCCGGCGGGACAGGTCTTCCAGGTGGAGGGAACGGTGCGCGGGGCCGCCTTCTCCCCCGACGGCAGGACGCTGGTGCTCGCGCACGACGAGCAGGTGACCGTCTTCGACCTGGACACCGGCCACCGGCTCGGCGCGGCCCGCACCGTGGCCGCCACCCGGGCCGAGATGGACGGTCTGGAGGCGGCGCCGCGCCTGGCCTTCCTGCCCGGCGGCGACCTGCGGGTGCTCGGCTACGACGGCACGCTGCGCGACCTGCCCATCAGCGCGGAGCGGGCGCTGCCCCAGGTGTGCGCGCGGATGGAGCGGCCGCTGTCGCGCGCGGACTGGCGCGCGTACGTCGGCGACGACCTCCCCTTCAGGGACCCCTGCGCCTAGCGCTCCAGGATCGCCTCCTCGAAGTCCAGCTCCGCCATCATGCGGCGCATCACCTCGTCGTCGATGCGCCGCTCGTTGCGCAGCCTGACGAACACCTCGCGCTCGGCCACCAGCATGTCGCCGCGCAGCCGCCGGTACAGGGCGCTCGGCGTCTCCGAGCCGCCCTGGGCGGTGCCGCCGCCGAGCCGTTCCCACGCCGACATGGCCCGGCGCTCGGTCTTCTGGCGGAGCTGGCCGACCACGTCCTGGGTGATCTCGTCCATCTCGTCGTCCGGCGGGAGCTGCCTGTTCAGGGCGTCGAGGCCGGCCTGGATGGCGGCCTGCTTGGCGGCTGCCTCGCCGAGGTTGTCCTCGTAGACCTCGTTCTCGCTGGTCACCCTGAGGCGGCGGATCAACGTGGGGAAGGTCAGGCCCTGCACCAGCAGGGTCCCGATGACCGTGGTGAACGTCAGGAAGATCATCAGATCCGCGCCATCGAACCCCTCCGGGATGGCGAAGGCGGCGGCCAGCGAGACCACGCCCCGCATGCCCGCCCATCCCACGATCACCACGTTCGGCCAGGGCGGCCGGGACTTCTGCAGGTAGGAGGTGGGGACGACCCACACGAAACGGGCCACCACGGCCGCCGCGAACACCGCCAGCGCGTACCCGGCCAGCTGCCAGCCGGTGTACTCCTTCGGGATCACGTACGTGAGCTGCAGCCCGATGAGCGCGAAGACGATGGTCTCCAGGAAGAAGTCCACCGTCTTCCACACGCCGGAGGCGACCAGCCGGGTGCCGAACCCCTGCCGGTGCATCCGGGCCCCCAGATAGAGGCCGACGATCACCACCGAGATCACCCCGGAGGCGTGCACCAGCTCGGCGGCCAGGTAGGCACCGAACGGGATCATCAGCATGATCGTGTTCTCGACCAGCGCGTCCTTCAGCCGGGGCAGCAGCCATCCGAACACCAGCGCCAGCGCCACGCCGATGACCACGCCCACCACCGACGCGTACAGGAACTGCCCGACGGCGCCGGTCAGCTGGAAGACCGTGCCGGTGGCCGCGCCGATCGCCACCCGGTAGGCGGTCAGCGCGGTGGCGTCGTTGAACAGGCTCTCGCCGATAAGGATCGTCAGCGTACGGCGCGGCAGCCCCAGCCGGCGCGCCACGGCGACGGCGGCGACCGCGTCCGGCGGCGCGATGATGGCGCCCAGGGCGAAGGCGGCGGCCATCGGCAGCGCCGGGACCAGGAGGTGAACGACGTACCCGACCACGACCATGGTGAACAGCACCAGCCCGACCGACAGCAGCGCGACCGGCCTGGTCACCTCGCGCAGGCGCAGGTAGGAGCTGTCGAGGGCGGCCGAGTAGAGCAGCGGCGGCAGGAAGACCAGCAGCACGACCTCGGAGTCGAGCGGCACCGGCGGCACCAGCGGCGAGGCGATCAGCCCGGCCAGCACCAGCAGCAGCGGCGCCGGCCAGCCTCTGCGCCTGGCGACGGCGGCCACCAGGAGCGCGCCCGCGGCGACGAGCAGCAGGCGCAGGGCCATCTCCGGGTTCACGGCAGCCTCCTCGGAACGGGCGGTGACAGGCTGTGTCACATGGCATGATGCCCGATCAGGAGGCTGTCATCGATCTCCGCGGCTCACCACTCGCGACGGTCGCCCCGGTCGTCGTACTGCTGCTCGGGCCGCAACCGCTCGCCCGTGGAGAACATCGGGTCGCCGACGTAGGGCCGGGTGATGTCGGGGTCGGGGTGATGCGGCGGCACCGGGTTGCTCAGGGCCAGCAACGGGTCCACGGGGTTGGCGGCCGGGGCCTGGTAGGGCTGGTGGTCGCCCGAGTGGTAGTCCTGCTGGGCGCGCCGGCCGGCGCCGGGGATGCCGTGCATGGGCGTGCCGAGCCCAACCGTGCCCTGGCCGCGTTCACGCTGGTGCTGCGGCTGCTGCTGGTAGGCGGCGGGCGCCGCGTGCTGGCCGGTCGCGTACGGGTCCGGCTGCGGGGTGTACTGCTGGTTCGTCTGGTAGTGGCCGCCCTGCTGCTGGTGGTACGGCTCGGCCGCCTGCGAGGGGAAGCCCAGCGGGTCGGTGGACAGCGGGGCCTGCCGGTGGCGGGACTCGGTGGCGGGCAGCTGGTAGAACGGGTCGGCCTGGGCGGCGGGCTCGGCGTACTGCGGGCCGGTGAAGGGCTGCTTGACCGGCTGGGTCTGGTCGGGGTGGTAGCCGGACCGGTCGCCGTAGTGCTGCTGGTCGCCGTAGGCGGGCGTGTCGTTGTACAGCGGCGTGTCGTTGTAGGCGGGCTGTTGCTCGGTGTAGGGCTGCTGCTCGCCGTAATGCTGCTGATCGGCGTACGACGGCTGGTCGCCGTAGGCGGGGCGCTGCTCGCCGTACCCCGGGATGGGCATCTCGCGCGGCGGGGTGGTGTCGTAGGAGGCCACCAGCTTGTCCGGCGGCGCGGGAGCTCCCCTTGCCACCAGGACGTCGTTGGGCGACAGCGCCGCGGTCGGGCGCTCGTCGGCCTGGGCCTGGGAGTAGTGCGGTGGCTGCGGGAGCCCGCTCTCCGGCGGGCGGTGGTACTGCCCGGTGCCGGGGATCACCTCGGGGTCGTGCGCGGGCACGGCGGGCTGCTCGCCCGTCGCCTCCGCGAAGCCCTCGTCGAGGGTGTCGAGCAGGCGCCCGACGTCGTCCATGGGCATGCGGAAGGAGGCCGTGCACATCTCCCCACGCCATAGGCTGAGAACGAGCGTTCCCTCGTGCCAGGTGACCCGGAGACACCGCTCCTGACCTCGCGCATCGAAGAACACCTCGCCGAACGACGGCAACGGGACAACTTCCGACATGGCAGACATACTGCTTTAACCAGCCTTTATTCGTCCACTCAACCCCGGAAAACCCTACTGAACCGGCCGACCCAAACCCACCGCAACCCCCTCTGATCACGATAGGAAGATCTTTCTTGACCGGTTGGGATTCCGACCGCAAGTGTGCCATGCGAGATGCCCGACCGGTTCGGTAACGCCGGGATGCGTCCACTCGATCACTCCCCGACTACCCCGGAAATGCCGGTAGCTTTGTGGGGTGCCGGACTCCCATCTGCCCCCAGTCGAAGAGCTTCTCAGCGCCGCCGTCACCGCTCTCGGAGGGAGCGAGCGGGCCGGTCAGATCGAGATGGTGCGGGCGGTCCAGCGGGCCATCGACACCGAGGAGCACGTGGCCGTCCAGGCGGGCACCGGCACCGGCAAGTCGCTGGCCTACCTCGTGCCCTCGATCCGCCACGCCATGGGCACCGACTCCCCCGTCGTCGTCTCCACCGCCACCATCGCGCTGCAGCGCCAGCTCGTCGACCGCGACCTGCCCCGGCTGGCCGAGACGCTGGCCAAGGAGCTGCCCCACGAGCCGTCGTTCGCGATACTCAAGGGCCGGCGCAACTACCTGTGCCGCTACAAGGCCACCGCCGGCTGGCCGGAAGAGGACGAGCAGGACCAGCTCTTCGACCCGCGCGAGGTCAGCGCCACCGGCCGGATGGTCCAGCGCATCCAGGAATGGGCGGAGGAGACCGAGACCGGCGACCGCGACGAGCTCGTGCCCGGCGTCAGCGAGCAGGCCTGGCGGCAGTTCTCGGTGAGCGCCCACGAGTGCCTGGGCGCCCAGCGCTGCCCCAGCGGCGCCGAGTGCTTCGCCGAGATGGCCAGAGCCCGCGCCGGCGAGGTCGACGTCGTGGTCACCAACCACGCGCTGCTGGCCATCGACGCCATGGGCGAGATCCCGGTGCTGCCCGAGCACGAGGTCGTCGTCGTGGACGAGGCCCACGAACTGGTCGACCGGGTCACCTCCGTGGTCACCTCCGAGCTGTCGGAGGCTTCGGTCTCGCTGGCGGTGCGCCGCGTGGCCCGCCTGATCGACCAGCCGGTCTCCGACCAGCTCATGGAGGCGGGCGAGGATCTCAAGGCGCTGCTGGCCGCGGCGCCCGCCGGCCGTATCGACGAACTGCCCGAGGTGCTCGGCCTGACGCTCGCGCTCGTGCGCGACTCGGCCGCACGGTGCGTGACCGCGATGGGCCCGCGCGGCGCCGACAAGGACGACCCGGAGCGCGCCGGGCAGCGCAAGGCCGCGTTCAACGCGCTCGACGAGGTCCACGACACCGCCGTACGCATGCTGGAGGCCTACGGCCACGCCGGCGAGGAGGACCGCGCCGAGGTCGTCTGGCTGGAGGACGGCAACGACCGCCGCCCGCCCGTCCTGCGCGTCGCGCCGCTCAACGTCGGCGGCATGCTGCGCGACAAGCTCTTCGGCGAGCGCACGGTCGTGCTCACCTCCGCCACGCTCGCGCTCGGCGGCACGTTCGACGGCATGGCGCGGCAGTGGGGCCTGACCGACGACAAGGGCTGGAACGGCCTGGACGTCGGCTCCCCCTTCGACCACCCGCGCGCCGGAATCCTCTACGTCGCCAAGCACCTGCCGCAGCCCGGCCGCGACGGCCTGCCGCAGCAGTACCTCGACGAGATCACCGAGCTGATCGAGGCGGCCGGCGGGCGCACGCTGGGCCTGTTCTCCTCTATGCGCGCCGCCAAGGCCGCCACCGAGGCGCTCAGGGAGCGGCTGGACGTGCCGCTGCTGTGCCAGGGGGACGACTCGACGATGCTGCTGGTGAAGCAGTTTGCGGAGTCCGAGCCGACCTGCCTGTTCGGGACCCTGTCGCTGTGGCAGGGCGTCGACGTGCCCGGCCCTTCGCTGCGGCTGGTCATCATCGACCGCGTGCCGTTCCCACGTCCTGACGACCCGCTGACCTCGGCCCGCCAGCGCCACGTGCAGGCTCGCGGCGGCAACGGCTTCATGACGGTGGCGGCCACGCACGCGGCCCTGCTGCTCGCGCAGGGCACGGGGCGGCTGCTGCGCTCCATGGACGACAAGGGCGTGGTGGCGGTCCTCGACCCACGCCTGGCCACCGCCCGCTACAGCGGCTTCCTCCTCGGCTCGCTTCCCCCGTTCTGGCGCACCACCGACCCGGCCGTCCCCCGTGCCGCCCTCAAGCGCCTCTCCAGCGCGTAGCTCTCTTCCCGCGGTCGCGCGCCTTAGGGCTCTGTGATCCGTTACGGCGAGCCGCCCCACCCGCCACCCGCCGACGTGCGCGGGCGCAGATCGGGGGGATCGCTTCTCACGTCGGACGGGCCGACCACCGTCACGGCGCCCTCCTGGCCCGCGCCAGGGCACCCCACGCTCCTGGCCCGCGCCAGGGCACCAAAGACACGCGCCGCAGCGTTTCGCGCACAAGACGAGGCGCATCGTGCCAGGTCCCGAAAGGCGGCCAGGCGCGTGTCAACGGGCGCCGTTGCGGTGGGGACCACGTCCGACGTGAGAAGCGATCCCCCCGATCGGCGCCCGCGCGGGTCGGCGGGTGGCGTGGGAGCGGCTCGCCGTAACGGATGAAAGCCCTGAAACGGATGAAAGCCCTGAAGTGGAAGAGAGGGCGTGGTGGCGGGGTCCGCCCCGACTCCGCCACCACGTTCCCTCGGTCAGCACGGGTCGAGTCAGGCACGTCGCCGTGCTCTGCCCCTCCGGTCCCGACGGGAAGTGAGCCTAGGAGACGGCGCTTTTGATTGGCTTTTTCGCCCTACGACCAGGGGGTCAGGTCGGGGCGTTTCGGGAGGACGCCATCGCCTGAGCTGGTTCCGCGCAGGCGGCGGGTGACCCAGGGCATCAGGTGCTCCCTGAGCCACTGGGCGTCCTCGCGCCGCTTGGCACGGGGGTCCAGGGCGCGCTCCGGCCACTCCTTCTGCCACGACTCGTCGAACGGCACCCCGAGCACGTCCAGGACCCGGGCGGCGACCAGGCGGTGGCCGTCCTCGTTCATGTGGAGGCGGTCGGCGCTCCATGCCCGCCAGTCGCGCAGCCCCTGCATGGACCACTGGTCGACCAGGCGGCAGCCGTACAGGTCGGAGATGGAGCGTATGTGCAGGTAGAAGACGGCGAACTTGCCGCGCATGTGGCGCATCAGCGGGGTGTCGCGCGGGTCGACGCCGGTGAACAGCAGAACGTCGGCGCCGGCGGCGCGCAGGGTGCGGGCGGCGGCGGCGAGCTTCTTGGCCATCGTGTCGGGGTCGCTGCCGGGGCGCAGCAGGTCGTTGCCGCCCGCGCACAGGCTCACCAGGTCGGGGGCCATCTCGGCGGCGACCGGGACCTGCTCGGCGACGATCTGGTCGATCAGCCTGCCGCGGACGGCGAGGTTGGCGTACCGGAAGGCGGGGTTGTCCACGGCGAGGCGCTCGGCCACCCGGTCGGCCCAGCCGCGGTAGTGGCCGTTGGCGCCGGGGTCGTTCAGGCCTTCGGTGAAGCTGTCGCCGAGCGCGACGAAAGAGCCGTAGTGCCGCATTACTTGCTTGCCATCTCCATGATCGCGTGCAGGGCGAGGACGTAGGAGCGTAGCCCGAACCCGGCGATCGTGCCGGTCGCCACACCGGCCACCACCGAGTTGTGGCGGAACTCCTCCCGCGCCGCGGGATTGGAGATGTGCACCTCGACCAGCGGCGCGGTGCGCTGGGCGATCGCGTCGCGCAGACCGTAGGAGTAGTGGGTGAACGCGGCCGGGTTGAGCACCACCGGGATCTTGCCGTCGGCCGCCTCGTGGATCCAGCCGATCATCGTGGCCTCGTCGTCGGTCTGGCGTACCTCGACCTCGACGCCGAGCTCGCGGCCGGTGGCCCGGCACAGCTCGGTCAGGTCGGCGAAGGTCTCGGCGCCGTAGACGTCGGGCTCGCGGGTGCCGAGGCGGCGCAGGTTGGGGCCGTTGAGCACGTAGATCATCGTGCGATCTCCTTGTACGCCGCCGCCAGCAGTTCCTCGGCAGGATCCTCCAGGCGGCCCGGCTTGGCCAGGCCGTCCAGGACGACGAAGCGCTGCTTGGCGCCGCGGTTCTTCTTGTCCATGCGCATGTGCTCGCGCAGTTCCGGCCAGGCGTCGGCGCGGTAGGAGGTCGGCAGGCCCACCGAGGTGAGGATGCTCCTGGTCCGCTCGACGAGGTCGGCCCGGCCCGACAGCCGCGACAGCTCGGCGGCGTATGTCATGCCGATGGCCACGGCCTCGCCGTGCCGCATGAGGTAGTGCTCGTGCCGCTCGATGGCGTGGGCCAGCGTGTGGCCGTAGTTGAGGATCTCGCGCAGGCCCGCCTCGCGCAGGTCGGCGCCGACGACGTCGGCCTTGACCTGGATCTTGCGCTCGATGAGCTCGCGGGTGTGCTCGCCCTCGGGCCGCGTGGCCGCGTCGGGGTCGTCCTCGATCAGCATGAGGATCGTCGGGTCGGCGATGAACCCGCCCTTGATGACCTCGGCCAGGCCGGCCACGTAGTCGGCGCGCGGCATCGACGGCAGCGTCGCCAGGTCGCACAACACGCCGGCGGGCGGCAGGAAGGTGCCGACGAGGTTCTTGCCCTCGGGGGTGTCGATGCCGTTCTTGCCGCCGACCGCGGCGTCGACCATGGCCAGCAGCGTCGTCGGCACGAGCACGACCTTGATGCCGCGCAGCCACGTGCCCGCGACGAACCCGGCCAGGTCGGTGGTCGCGCCGCCGCCCACGCCGACGACCGCGTCGGAACGGGTGACGCCGTAGCGGCCGAGCGCCGACCACAGCCCGGCGGCCACCTCGACGCTCTTGGCCTGCTCGCCGTCGGGCACCGGCAGTTCGACCACGTCGTAGCCGGCCTTGCTCAGCGCCTCGCAGACCGGACGGGAGATCTCGGGCAGCGTCGAGGGGTGCACGACCGCGACCGTGCGCACGCCCTCGCCCAGCAGGCCGGGCAGCTCGCCCAGCACGCCGGTGCCGATGACGACGTCGTACGGGCTGTCGCCCTTGACGGTGATCCTTCCGACGCTCATGCCCCGAGCCCCTTCGCGATCTCCTCGACGAGCTCGGCGGGCTCACGCCCGTCGGTGGCGACCGTGAGGACGGCCAGCCGCTCGTAGATCGGGCGCCGGGCCTCCATGAGCTTCTTCAGCTGGCTGCGCGGGTTGAGCACCAGCAGCGGCCTGGCCGAGGCGAGCCCGACCCGCTGGACCGCGTCGGTCAGCCCCACCTGGAGGTAGACGACCGGGTGGCCGGCGAGCAGCTCCTGGGTGTCCTCGCGCAGGATGGCGCCGCCGCCCAGCGCCAGCACGCCGTCGTGCTCGGCCAGCGCCTCGCGTACGGCCTCGAACTCCAGCTCGCGGAAGCGCTCCTCGCCGTCCTCGATGAAGATGTCGCTGACCGGCTTGCCGGCGACCGCCTCGACGTCGGCGTCGGTGTCGCGGTAGGCGACCCCGAGCTTGTCGGCCAGCAACCGGCCGAGAGTGGACTTCCCGGACCCGGGCGGCCCGATGAGTACGGCGCGGCTCATTTGATCACCATCGACGACAGGTATCCGGACAGGTTGCGGGCGACCTCCTCGACGGAGTCGCCACCGAACTTCTCGAGCGCCGCGTCGGCCAGCACCAGCGCGACCATGGCCTCGGCCACGATGCCGGCGGCCGGGACCGCGCAGACGTCGGAGCGCTCGTGGTGGGCCTTGGCCGCCTCGCCGGTCAGGACGTCGATGGTGGCCAGCGCCCTCGGGACGGTGGAGATCGGCTTCATCGCGGCGCTGACCCGCAGGATCTCGCCGTTGGACATGCCGCCCTCCACGCCGCCCGCGCGGTTGGTGATGCGCTTGACGCCGTCTTCGGTGGTGTACTCGATCTCGTCGTGGGCGCGGGATCCCGGACGGCGGGCGGTCTCGAAGCCGTCGCCGACCGCGACGCCCTTGATGGCCTGGATGCCCATGAGCGCCCCGGCCAGGCGGGAGTCGAGGCGGCGGTCCCAGTGGGTGTAGCTGCCCAGGCCGGGCGGCAGGCCGTACGCGAGAACCTCCACCACGCCGCCGAGCGTGTCGCCGTCCTTGTGCGCCTGGTCGATGACGGCGACCATCGCGGCGCTGCCCTCGGTGTCGGAGCAGCGGACCGGGTCGTCGTCGATGCGCTGGAGGTCGCCGGGGCCGGGCAGGATCTCGGCCGGGGTGCGCGCGCCGCCGATCTCGGTGACGTGGCTGACGATGTCGACGCCGAGCGCCTGCTTGAGGAAGCGCCTGGCGACCTCGCCGAGCGCGACCCGGGCGGCGGTCTCGCGGGCGCTGGCCCGGTCGAGGACGTTGCGGGCGTCGTCGAAGCCGTACTTCTGCATGCCGGCCAGGTCGGCGTGGCCGGGGCGGGGGCGCGAGCGGGGCGCGTTGCGCGCCATGCCCTCCAGCTCGGCCGGGTCGACCGGGTCGGCCGCCATGACCTTCTCCCACTTGGGCCACTCGGTGTTGCCGACGCGGATGGCGACGGGGCTGCCCATGGTGCGGCCGTGGCGTACGCCGCCGGCGATCGTCACCTCGTCCTGCTCGAACTTCATCCGGGCGCCGCGCCCATAGCCGAGACGGCGGCGGCGCAGCGCCTCGTCGATGGCGGCCGTGGTCACCTCGACCCCGGCCGGCAGGCCCTCCAGGATGGCAACGAGTTCGGGGCCGTGGGACTCTCCGGCGGTCAACCAGCGCAACATGCCCCCAAGTCTTCCATGCGTGGCAGTGTGCTGATGTCGGTGTTCAGTTGCCGAGACAGAGCGCGCCGAGCGCCCCGAGCAGCATGAACGGCCCGAACGGGAACTGGGTGTCGCGCCCGCCCCGTTTGGTGGCCAGCAGCCAGACCGCGTAGAGGGCGCCGAGGAGCTGCCCGCCGAGCGCCGCGGCCACCCACTGCTCCCAGCCGAGCGCGCCCGCCGCCATGCCGATCAGCCCGGCCAGCTTGACGTCGCCGAGGCCCATGGCGGTCGGTCTGACGAACCACAGCACGCCGTACAGGAAGGCCAGCGCGACCCCGCCCAGCAGGGCCCGCGCCACCTCGCCGGTGGGTACCAGCGTGAGCGCCAGCAGCGGATAGGCGGGCAGCGTGAGCACGTCGGGCAGCCGCGAGGTACGCCAGTCGACGACCGCCAGCGCGATCCCGACGAGCACGAAGAAGAGGTACGGCAGGCCCGCCCGCCAGACCACCAGCGCGCAGATCGCGGCACCGGCCAGCTCGTACCAGGGCGGGAACCGGTACCGCGGCCACCGCGCCAGCGCCCGCCTGGCCTCGGCCCGCGTGTCGGCCGGCTCGGCCTCGAACCCATCGGCCATCGCCCGCACATACCCGCCCCAGAGCAGCCCGGCGAGCGCACTCGCCGCGATGAGGAGGCCGCCCACCCCTGGAGCGTAACCACGCGGCCCCGCCCCGCACAGGCGAAAGACCCAGTCCGTACGCACGCGCGAAGGGTCAACCGCCCGCACACCCCAGAGCCACCCTTGGCACCCGCGACAAGCTCAACACGCGGCGACCATCCACCGGCCCCCGAGCGGGGCCACGCGGCTAGTTGCGGCGCCAGGGCCAGCGCAGGCCGCGCTTGGCCGGTTCGAGGCGGGCGACGGTGACACCCTCGGCGGTGTCGCCGGTGGCGATCGCGGCCAGCGCCGCCAGCACCTCGCCCTCGATGACGAAGGACACGGGCCCGGCCACGTCCACCACCACGGCGGCGGCCTTCTCCGCGGCGGCCGCCCGGCACACGTCGAGGGTGCTCACCTGGATCGGCCGCGCGTCGGCCCGCCACAGGGCCAGGGACCGCGCCGAGGTGAAGGCGAGCACCGCCTCCCGCCCGTCCTGGCCGACGAGCTTGGGCAGGGCCATCTCGCTCTCCTTCTCCTGCCTGAGCCCGTGCTCGCCGACCTCGGAGGAGGTCAGCAGCGCCACCACGGGCACCAGCAGCCGCGCGCCGCTCAGCGCCGACAGCACCTGGGCGGCGTCGGCCTCGCCCGCCGCGTAGGCGGACAGCGCGGCGGCGACGGCGACGTCGGCGCTGCCGTCGTCATCGGGTACGAGGGGCTGCGGAATGCTCGGCACAACCCACGAGGTTACGCCCTGGTGCGCCCTGCCGCCGCAGGGCACAGGCAGGGCGCGGCGGGTTATGCCAGGGCGGGCTTGAGCAGGGTCAGCACCCCGGCGTCGGCGTCGAGGCGGGCGGGCACGCCGACGGGGTAGGTCTGCATGGGCACGTTGTGGCCGATGTCCGCCCCGGCCAGCACCGGCACGCCCAGGTCGCCGAAGCGGTCGGCGAGCAGCCGTTCCACATCACCAGGGTCGCCGCACTCGGTGAACGTGCCGAGCAGGATCCCGGCCACCCCGTCGGTGTAGGTGGAACGGCGTAGCTGGGTGAAGATGCGGTCGAGGCGGAAGGTGTACTCGTCCACGTCCTCCAGGAACAGGATGGCGCCCTTGGCCGGCAGCGACGTGTCGGTGCCGACGCCGGCGGCCAGCAGGCTCGCGTTGCCACCGACGGTGACGCCTTCCGCCACACCGGGCACGACGGCGCGCGCGCCGGCGAACCTCAGCTCCGTGACGGGCGTGGTGATCATGGCCATGAGCTTGTCGAAGGCGTAGGAGCCCGCACCCTCGTGGAAGGCGTCGCAGGCCACCATCGGCCCGAAGAAGCTGCCCCACCCGAGCTTGACGGCCACCGCCTCGAGCAGCGCGGTCACGTCGGAGTAGCCCGCCACGACCTTGGGCGCCGCCGGGTCGATCCGCGACCAGTCGACGAGCTCCAGCGTGCGCTGGGCGCCGTAGCCGCCACCCGCCATGAGCACTCCGGCGTACGCGGGGTCGGCCAGCGCCCTGGTGAGGTCGGCGGCGCGCAGGGCGTCGTCACCGGCGAGGTAGTCGAAGCCGGTCCCGGCGGCCCGCGCGGAGTCGAAGACCTCGGGCTCCAGCCCGAACGCCTT
This sequence comes from Nonomuraea sp. NPDC059023, assembly GCF_042740095.1. NCBI lineage: Bacteria > Bacillati > Actinomycetota > Actinomycetes > Streptosporangiales > Streptosporangiaceae > Nonomuraea > Nonomuraea sp. NPDC059023. The sequence goes on from NZ_JBHYIO010000035.1 coordinate 112,230, forward strand.
GAGCGCCGCGACGCCTCCTGCCAGCTTGGTCTGATTGCACGGGCTGGAGGCGACGATGACGGCGACCCGGTCGCCGGGGCGCAGGGCGGGCGGGGGGATGAGGCGGTTCACTGAGGTACCTCCGAACAGGCCACGGAATCGGCCGGGGACAGGACGGGCAGATCGATCGTTTCGCATCCGGCGACACGGACGGGACACCTGGGGTGAAAGCGGCACCCCGAGGGCACGCGGGTGGGGTCGGGCGGCTCGCCGGTGAGCACGATCCGCTGGGGCGAGTCGGGCAGGACCGACAGCAGCGCCCGGGTGTAGGGGTGGCGGGGCCTCAGCAGGACGTCCTCGACGGTGCCGGTCTCGACGATCCTGCCCAGATACATGACCGCGACCCGGTCGGCGATGTTCCAGGCCAGGCCGAGGTCGTGGCTGACCACGAGCGCCGACAGGCCCAGCTCGTCGCGCAGGGACAGGATGAGCTTGAGGATCTCGCCGCGTACGGAGGCGTCCAGCGAGGCCACGGGCTCGTCGGCGACGATCACCGCCGGGTCGAGGGCGAGCGCGCCCGCGATGACCACACGCTGCTGCTGCCCGCCGGACAGCTCGTGCGGGAAGCGGCGGTAGAACTCCTCCGGCGGCCGCAGCCCGGCCTTGGAGAGCGCCTCCCGCACCCGCTGGGTCAACCCCTCACCGCCCAGGCGCCCTTCATGCTCGCGGCGCCACGGCGCCTCGTCGGCGCGGAACGACAGCTCGTCGCTGTCGCGGGGTGGAAGCCCCTCAGGGTCGCGGGGCAGCGGCTCTTCGCCCTCGGCGTGCGGCGGGCGTCCGCCGCGGCCACGCTGCCACCCGGTGTCGCCGGTGTGCGGTTGCGGTTCGGGTCTGGTGCGTAGGCGTCGGTTGTTCTCGCCGTGCAGGCGGGGGCCTTCGGCGACGGCGTCGAAGACGTTCTGGCGGGGGTTCAGGGCGCCGCCGGGGTCCTGGAGGACGAGCTGGACGCGGCGCCGGAAGGCGCGCATGCGGCGCGGGTCCAGGGGCTCGCCCTGGTACAGGACCTGGCCCGAGGTGGGGGGTACCAGGCCGACCAGCGCTCTGGCCAGCGTGCTCTTGCCGCAGCCGGACTCGCCGATGAGGGCGACGATCTCGCCGGGCCGTACCTGGAGGTTGACGCCGTCGACGGCTCGCGCGGGCGGGCGGCCGCCGCGGGCGGGGTGGACGACGGTCAGGTCGCGGGCCTCAAGCATGGAGCTCTCCCTCCAGCACGCGCACACACGCCGCGGTCCGCGCGGGTCCGCTCGGCCACAACACGACCTCCCCGGTACGGCAGGCCTCCCCCGCGTCCAGGCACCGGGGCGCGAACGCGCAGCCCGCGCCCAGGTCCCCTCGGGGCGGATCGCCGGCCAGGCCCACCGGGTTGCGGCGGGAGGCGGGGTCGCCGATGGCGGGGAAGGCGCCGGCCAGAGCCCTGGTGTAGGGGTGCCGGGGGTCGCCGATGAGCTCGCGGGCGGGGCCCTGCTCGACGATCCGCCCGCCGTACATGATGGCGAGGGTGTCGCAGAGCTGGGCGAGGACGGACAGGTCGTGACTGATCATGATGACCGCGATGCCGGACTCGCGCACGAGGCCGGACAGGAGGTCCATGATCTGCGCCTGGACCATCACGTCGAGGGCGGTGGTGGGCTCGTCGGCGATGATCAGGTCGGGGCGGCAGGCCAGCGCCATCGCGATCATGATGCGCTGGCGCTGGCCGCCGGAGAACTCGTGCGGGTAGCCGCGCAGCCGCTCGGGCGGTAGCCCGACGCTCTCCATCAGTTCGGCGGCGCGCTGCCTGGCCTGCTTCTGGGTGGTCCCGTCGTGCAGCAGGATCGGCTCGCACAGCTGCTCGCCGACGGTGCGGACCGGGTTGAGCGCGCTCATCGCGCCCTGGAAGACGACCGAGGCGGCCGACCAGCGTACGGCGCGCAGCCGGGCCCAGCGGGCGGTCAGCAGGTTCTCGCCCTTGAAGATCACCTCGCCGCTGACGTGGGCGGTCGCGGGCAGCAGGCGCAGGAGGCCGAGCGCCATCGTGGACTTGCCGCAGCCCGACTCGCCGGCCACGCCGAGCGTTCGGCCGGGTTCGAGGGTGAAGCTGACGCCGCGTACGGCGGGCGTACCTCCATAGGCGACGCGCAGGTCGCGGACCTCAAGCATGCTGCACCATCCGGGGGTTGAGCAGGTGTTCCACGGCGCGGCCCGTCAGCGTGAAGCCGAGCACGACGAGCAGGATCGCCAGGCCTGGCGGCATCAGGTACCACCAGGCGCCGGCGGTGACGGCGCCGCCGGAGAAGGCGGTCTGCAGCATCGAGCCCCAGGTCACGCTGGTGGGGTCGCCGAGGCCGAGGAAGGTCAGGGTGGCCTCGGACAGGATGGCCGAGGCGACGGTCAGGGTGCTGGAGACGAGGACGAGCGGCATGACGTTGGGCAGCACGTGCCGGAGCATCACCTGGCGGTTGCCGGCGCCGAGCGCCCTGGCGCGTTCGATGAAGGGCCTGGCCTCCACGGCGAGCGTCTGGGCGCGGACGAGGCGGGCGGTGGCGGTCCAGGAGGTGACGGCGATGGCGATCGTGATGGAGGCGGCGCCCTGGCCGAGCACGGCCGACAGCGAGATGGCCAGCGGGAGGCTGGGCAGGGCGATGAACCAGTCGGTGACGTGCATGAGCGCCTGGCCGATCCGGCCCTGGTAGTGGCCGGCGAGCAGGCCGACGGCGGTGCCGAGCAGGACGGTCAGCGCGGTGGCGATGAGGCCGATGCTCAGCGACTCGCGGCTGCCCCAGATGACCAGGTGGAGGATCGAACGGCCGGCCAGGTCGGTGCCGAGCGGGTAGCCGGCGCTGGGCGGGGCCAGGCGCGGGCCGTCGACCCTGACCACGTCGAGCTGGTCGTCGCCGATGTGCAGCGGGGCGGTCAGGGCCAGCAGGGCGAAGGCGGCCAGCACGCCGATCCCCCAGAGGCCGGAGCGCCTCATTGGACCCGCACCCGGGGGTCGAGGAAGCGGTAGGCGAGGTCGGCCAGCAGGTTCATGAGGATCACGCTCGCGCTGAAGATGATGAAGGTGCCCTGCAGGAGCGGCAGGTCGGGGATCTTGAGTGCCTCGTAGGTGAGGTAGCCGAGGCCGGGCCAGGAGTAGACGGCCTCGACGGTGATGGCCCCGGTCACGAGCGTGCCGAGGTGCATGAAGATCATCGTCACGGAGGGCAGCAGCGCGTTCGGGACCGCGTGCTTCCTGCGCACGTCGGCGTCGGTCAGCCCTTTGGCGCGGGCGGTCAGCAGGTAGGGGCTGCCGAGCTCGTCGATGACGGACGCGCGCATCACCGTCACGTACTGGGCGAAGACCACCAGCACCATCGTCAGGGCGGGCAGCACCAGGTGCCGGGCGACGTCCAGCACGTGCTCGAGGCCGGTGGCGGCCAGCGACGGGTCGCTCATGCCGCCGCTGGGGAACCAGCCGCTGAACAGCACGAGCAGGATCATCCCGAGCCAGAACGTGGGCACCGACCACAACGTCAGCGAGGCGCCGGAGGAGACCTTGTCGAACAGGGTGCCGTGCCGCCAGCCGCTGTGCACGCCCAGCCAGAGCCCGAGCGCGATGGAGATCGCCGCCGCCGCGCCCATGAGCAGCAGCGTCGGCCCGAGGCGCTCGGCCACCAGCGAGGAGACCGACTGCTGGAACTGCCAGGAGAAGCCCAGTTCGCCGCGGAGCGTGTCGCCGGCGAAGGTGAGGAAGCGGTACCAGACCGGCTCGTCCAGGCCGAGCTGGACGCGGATCTGGGCGAGCTGCTCCTCGCTGGTCGGCCGCCCCCTGGTGAGCGTACGCACCGGGTCTGCCGGCATCAGGCTGAAGATCACGAACCCGATGACCAGCGTGACCAGGAAGCTCACCAGGGCCGCGGCGACCTTCTTGCCGAGGTACCTACTCACGGTCGGCCCCGCCCGCGCGGCGGCGCCAGACGAGCACGCCGCCGAGCACCACGGCCAGGGCGATCCCGCCGGCGACCCAGGCCATGCCGTTCCCTGAGCGCTCGGCCTTGGCCGCCGTGGTCGCGGTGGCCGGGGCGGCGTTGAGGTAGCTCCAGAAGGCGGTCTGCGACGGGTAGACGCCTTCGGCGTCCGGCTTGCCGAGCGTGAGGCCGGTGACGGTGTCCTTGCGCGCCACGTCCAGGCCGTCGGCGTAGTAGTAGATCTGGTTGACGTTGGCGGCGTAGAGGATCTCCTGCATCTGGCCGATGACCTTGGCCCGCTCGGCCTGGTCGAACGTGGTCAGCTGCTTCTTGAACAGGTCGTCGAAGGCGGCGTCGCAGAAGAAGGAGTCGGTGTTGCCGCCGGTGCCGTCGTCCTTGGGCAGGGTGCCGCAGCTCTGGATGCCGAGCAGGTACGTGGGGTCGGGCCCGGTGGTCCAGGCGTCCATGAGCAGGTCCCAGTCGCCCTTGGCCAGGTCGCTGTTGAGCGCGCTCATGCTGAGCGACTGGATCGTCAGCTTGATCCCGATCTCCTTCATCCAGCCCACCACGTAGCCGGAGATGGCGGCGTCGGCCGCGTCGTCGGAGTGGATGCCGAAGCGGAAGGCGAGCGGCCGGCCGCTCTTCGGGTCGGTACGCACGCCGTCGGCGCCCTTGGTGTAGCCGGCCTCGTCGAGCACCCGGTTGGCCTGCGCCGGGTCGTACGGGGTCGGCTGGGCCGGGGTCCAGAACCACTGCGGCCAGGCCGGCGGCAGATAGCCGTGGCCGAGCCGGCCCACGCCGTCGATCACCTTCGTGACCAGCGTCTGCTTGTCGGTGGCCAGCGCGATCGCCTTGCGCAGGGCGGGGTCGCCGAGTGCCGGGTGGCCCGTGCCGATCTTCTTGCCGGACCGGGTGCGGGCGTTGTGGTTGATCTCCAGGCCCATCCAGCCGTTGCCGACCGTCCGGACCGCCGCGATCCGCGGATCCGTCTGGAGCGCCTTGAACTGGGTCGGGTTGACGCCGGCCTTGTAGTCGATCTGGCCGCTGCGCAGCGCCGCCACGGCCGCGTCGCCCGACTTGAAGCTCTGCAGCACCAGGGTGTCGAACTTCGGCGGGCCGAGCACGAACTCCTTGTTCGCGGTGAACTTGGCGTACTGCTCCTGCTTGTACTCCGTCAGCGTCCACGGGCCGTAGCCGACCAGCGGGAAGACGTCGTTCTTGACGTCCTTGAGGTTCTTGGCGAGCGGTTCCCAGACGTGCTTGGGCACGATCGGGATGCCGCTCATCGGGTGGCTCACGTACGGCACGCTCGCCTGCGGCGCCTTCGTCCTGATCACGAGGGTCGCCGGGCCCTCGGCGGTGACCTTCTCGAAGTTGGAGACCAGGGAGCCGTTGGCGGTGCCCGCGACCGCGTCCGTCATGATCAGGTTGAGGGTCCAGGCGGCGTCCTCGGCGGTGATGGGCTTGCCGTCACTCCACTTCAGCCCCTCCCGGATCGTGAACGTCCAGGTGAGCCGGTCCGCCGACGGCTCCCACTTCGTCGCCAGGTACGGGCCCGGCGCGCCGCTGGGGTCCAGGGAGTTCAGCGAGGGGTAGACCATGCCGAACGTCTCCAGGGCGCCGTTGAAGAACGCCAGGAACGGGTTGAGCGTGTCCACGCCCGAGCCGTCCATGGCGGCGCGCAGCACGGTGGACCGCACGGGGGGCGCCGCCGCGCCCGCGGGAGCCGCGGGCACGGCGAACGTCAGGGTGAGCGCGCAGAGGACGGCGCCGATCCGTCTCATGGGGGGTGCTCCTTCCGGTCAGGTGTGAGAATGCTGACCAGATGGAGGGACGACCCCAAGATTCGTGCACGCTTGCGTCTCTGAGCGATGAAAACGTGGTGGGTGCCGGGAGGATCAGCCCAGGTCGGCGATGGCTGCCACCGGGCCGCCGCCCGACGGGCCCTGGTGCACCGCGGCCACCGACACGAACACCGCCGGATCGCCCGTCACCGCCGCCGCCACACCTCCCACGGTCGCCTTGATCTGCCGGTGCCAGTGCACGTCGGAGTCGTCGAGCATGATGTTGCGCCGCCCGCGCACCCGGCCCGACGGGTCGGCCTCGCACTTCATGAAGACGTTGACCAGCCGCTCGCCCAGGTCCGACGGATGCGGCCGCTCGGGCAGGTCGAGGCCGCTGTCGCGGATGGCCGCCCAGATGCCGTCGGCGTCGAGCGCGTCCTTCATCACGCTGTGCCCGATACGGTAGCGCCCGCCGACGCCGCGTACGTTGCCCACGAGGACGATCTGCGCCCGGTCCAGCTCCACGCCCGACGAGCAGGAGGCGACGCTGCTGTAGAGCGACAGGTCGCGGAAGATCTGCTCTTCCGAGGGCATCTCGATCTCGCCGAGCGCCACGGCGATGCCGAGGGCGGTGGTGGCGTTCGACAGGTCCATGGACGGGCCCGTCTCCTCGATCGCGGTGTCCTGGCCGCGGCTCTTGGCGTCGGTGATCGTGGCCAGCGTCAGGAGCGGCGTCTTGGTCTGCACGTAGTGGACGTCCGCCGGGTCGTCGATGCCGGCGATCTTCATGGCCTCGCGTACGCCCGCCGCGACCTTCTCCACCATGGCCGGGCGGCCGATGTCCTCGGGCAGGATCACCTCGCTCATGGCCACGCCCACCGACAGGCGCGGCTCGTCGGAGGCGGGCGCGGCCGCGGTCGTGGCGAAGATCGTGGCGTGCGGGCTCAGCACCCCGTCGGTGCCGCCCGACCACACCAGCGGCACCGAGTCCGGCGCCGGGTGCCCGTGCCTTTCCAGCACCTCGCGGAAGGCCCGGTCGGCCAGGATCCGGGTGTAGTCGTTCACGCCGCCGTTGCCCTCGGTCTTGCCCACGACCGCGAGCACCCGGGGCGCCTCGATCACCCCGTCCGCGATCAGCCGTTCGAGCCCGGAGGCGTCCGTCACGCTCTCGATCGGCACTTTGCGTACCTCGATCGGGTCCGGCATCTATTGCCCCTTCTCCACTTGTGTACCGACATCTCCGTCCAGGGCGGCGGCGATCTCGGGGAGCGAGGTGATCACCGCTCGTTCCCCGCCCGCCGCGACGAAGCGCAGCGCAGCCTCCACCTTCGGTCCCATGCTCCCCCCGGCGAAGTGCCCGGCGGCGTGCAGGACACGCAACTCCGGCACGGAAATCCGGCCGATCGGGCGCGGGTCGGGCCCGCCGTACCCGATCATGGCGTGCGGCACGTCCGTCGCGATGATCAGCACCTTCGCCCGTACGGCCCGCGCCAGCAGCGCCGCCGCCAGATCCTTGTCGATCACCGCCTCGACGCCGGTCAGGGCGCCGCCCGGCTGCCGTACCACCGGCACTCCCCCGCCGCCCGCGGCCACGACCGTGAACCCGGCGTCCATGAGCGTGGTCACCGCGCCCGCGTCGAGGATCTCCAGTGGTTCCGGCGAGGCCACGACCCGGCGCCATCCCCGGGTGAAGCTCCGCCACGTCTGGCCGAGCTTCTCGAAGCGCCGCGCCTCGTCCTCGGTGAAGTAGCGGCCGATCGGCTTGACCGGCTCGGCGAAGCCCGGGTCGGCGGGGTCGACCAGCGTCCTGGTGACGACGGTGGCGACGCGGGGACCGAGCGCGTTCATGATCAGGGCGCCGATCGTGGCCTGGGTCTGCGCGCCGCACCAGTCGAGCGGCACGGGCGGCACCACGGCCGCGGCGAGCTGGTTCTTCAGCAGCAGGTTGCCCACCTGGGGACCGTTGCCGTGGGTGAGGATCACCCGGTGGCCGGCCTCCAGCAGCATGCGCACGTGCCGCATCGCCTCCTCGACCGCCGCGCGCTGGTGATCGGGCGCCGCGCTGCCGTCCGGGGCGGTCATGGCGTTGCCGCCGAGTGCGATGAGTAGCCGTTCCCCCACGCAGGCGACGCTAGCCGAGTCGCTCGGCGCCGTTCATGGGCAATGTCTGCCGACGTCGTGATGAGATGTACGGCATGGCGGACACTCCTCGTTCGTTCCAGGATCTCGTACGCCGCCGCCAGAAAGCCGACTTCATCGGCAGAGACGGCGAACTCGCCCACTTCCGGGTGAACCTCACCCGCCCGCCCGGAGAGCGCAGGCTGCTGTTCTCCATCCACGGGGCCGGCGGCGTGGGCAAGACCGCCCTGCTCGGCCGGCTGCGCGAGGTCGCCGCCGAACTCGGCTGGCTGACCGCCGGGGCCGACGAGAGCTGTTACGACGCCGTGGAGGTCATGGCGGCGCTGGCCGTACAGCTGGAGGAGCAGGACGCGAAGCTCAGGCGCTTCACCCAGCAGCACGCCGCCCAGCGCAAGCGCAGGCCCGAGGGCGAGCCGCCCGCCGGCGACGTGGCCGGCGCCCTCACCAGGACCGCGACGGAGCTGACCACCGGCGTGGTGAACACGCTCGTCCCCGGCGCCGAGCTGATCACCAAGGCGGTCGACCCCGAGCGGGTCAACCAGCTGCGCCTGGCCACCGCCGGCAAGCTGCGCGGCCGCCCGCCCACCGGCGAACTCACCCCCGCCTTCCTGGAGGGCCTGCGCGAGCTGCGCCGCCCGCTGGCGCTGTTCCTGGACGCCTACGAGGTCACGGACGCCTACCTGGACGACTGGCTGCGCGCCGTCTTCACCGGCCGGTACGGCGAGGCCCCCGCCGACCTGATCATCGCCATCGCCGGACGCCGCCCGCTCGACCCGATCCGCTGGGACCCCTACCTGGGCGTCGTGGCCGAGATGCCGCTCACGCCGTTCACCGAGGTCGAGGTCAGGCAGTTGCTGGCGCAGCTGGGCGTCGTGGACGAGCCCGCCGTCGAGGCCATCTGCCGCGAGAGCGGCGGCCTGCCGCTGGCCGTCGCCATGCTCAGCCGGCAGCACCGGAGCGGCGGCGAGCGTCCCCGCGCGGAGGGCGACGCGCGCCTCGACCCGTCGAGCGGCCTGGTCGAACGCTTCCTGAAGTGGGAGCGGGACCCGGCCAGGCGCGCCCTCGCCCTGGACGCCGCGCTGCCGCGCCGCCTCGACGAGGACATCGTGGCGGCGCTGACCGGCGAGAACGCCGCCGAGCTGTACACGTGGCTGCACGCCCAGGACTTCCTGACCCGCCAGGGCGGCACCTGCCGCTACCACGACACCGTGCGCCGCCCGATGATCGGCCTCAGCCGCAGCCGCTCCCCGCAGCGCTGGGCGCAGCTGCACGCCAAGCTGGCCGCCGTCTACCGCGAGCGGCGCACCGTGCCGATGGAGGAGGCGTGGGGCGACGAGCGGGCGGAGGGCTGGCTGCTGGAGGAGTGCTACCACCGTGCCTGCGCCGCCCCCGCCGCCGCGCTGCCCGGCCTGCTGACGGTGGGGGTGGCGGCGTGCGCGCACGGCGTCCCGCACGCGCGCCGGTGGGCCGAGACCCTCGCGGCAGCCGGGGTGGACGCCGACGCGGCCCGGCTGGCCGCGCTGGGGCGAGAGCTGCGGGACAGCGTGCCGGAGGGCTGCGACCTGAGCGCCTTCGCCGACCTGCTGCTGCGCCGGCGGGAGCTGCCCGCGGAGCAGCGCAAGCACGTCCACCGGCTGCGCGGGCGCGAACACCGCTACGCGGGACGCTACGAGCAGGCCCTGGCCGACTACGACCGCGCGATCGAGCTCGACCCCGGCCACGCCAAGGCGCTGGCCGGGCGGGCCGAGACCTTAAGGCTCGCCCGCCGCCACGAGGAGGCGCTGGCCTGCTTCGACCGGGCGCTGGAGCTCGCGCCGGAGAACCGGCTCGTCTCCCTCGGCAGGGCCTACACCCTGGAGTCCCTGGAGCGCCACGAGGAGGCCCGCGCGGCGCTCGACCTGCTGATCGCGGCCGAGCCGGGCGACGCGGGGGCGCTGAAGGCGCGGGGGCGGTTCTTCCTGCTGCGTGACCGGCTGGATGAAGCCCTGGCCGACCTCGACCTGGCCATCGGGCTCGATCCCTCCTCGTGCGCGGCGCTGACCCACCGGGCGTTCATCCACCTGACGCGCGAGCGTCGCGCGGACGCGCTGGCCGACCTCGACCGGGCGCTGGCGCTGGTGCCCGACGACGTGCTCGCGCTGACCGTACGCGGGCGGGCCCGCTGGCTCACGAACGATCCGGACGCCGCCCTGGCCGACCTGGACCGCGCGCTCGCGCTGGAGCCGGACGACGCCTGGGCCCTGGCCCACCGCGGCGTCGTCCACCAGGACCTCGGCCGCCACGAGGAGGCGGTCGCCGACCTGTCGCGGGCCGTGGAGTTCGAGCCCGGCCACGCCTGGGCGATCGCCTCGCGCGGCGAGAGCCACGAGGCGCTCGGGCGGACCGAGGAGGCCCTGGCCGACCTCGATCGCGCCATCGAGCTGGCCCCGCGCTACGCCTGGGCGCTGTGCAGGCGGGGGAGCATCCGGCTGGGTCGCGGGGAGTACGAGCGGGCGCTGGCCGACTTCACCCGCGCGACCGGCCTGGTGCCCCGCTACGAGGTGGCGCTGGCCGGGCGGAGCCGGGCGCTCACGCTGCTCGGCCGGTGGGAGGAGGCGCTGGAGGACCAGCGTCTGGCCATGGAGATCGTGCGGGAGCAGGCGTCGGTAGAGTCACCGCATGATGCGTGAGACCACTGCGAACGGGTTGAAAATCGTCTATCGGGAGGAAGGCCCGGCCGACGCTCCCCTCATGGTGCTGATCCACGGCAGGACCGCCAACCACAACGACTGGAACGGCATCATCCAGCACTTCGCCAGGCGTTACCACGTGCTGGCTCCCGACCTGCGCGGGCATGGCGACAGCGCGTACCCGGGGGACTACGCGCTGCCGGACATGGCCGGCGACGTCGCCGCCCTGCTCGACGGGCGCAAGGCCGTGATCGTGGGGCACTCTCTGGGGGCGATGGTCGCCTTCCACCTGGCGATGCGCCATCCCGAGCTGGTGGAGCGCCTCGTGCTGGAGGATCCGGGCGCGCCCCTGCCCATGACCGGGCGGGCCGCGCCCGTCCGCGACGACTCCACCGGGTTCGACTGGGAGATGGTGTTCCAGACCGAGCGGCAGTTCGTGGACCCGGACCCGGCGTGGGCCGAAGGGCTCACCCGGCTGGCCGTGCCGGCGCTGGTGCTGTCGGGCGGGCCGAGCAGCCAGATCAGGGCCGAGCCCGTGGCCGAGCTCATCCCGGGCGCCGAACTGGTCACGATCGACGTCGGCCACCTGATCCACAGGGACGCGCGCGCCGCCTTCCTGGAGGCCGTCGAGGAGTTCCTGGACGCCTGATCGTAGAGTGCTGAGGCATGCGGATCACGGTAAGCGCTTCCCCTGCCCTTCGGACCCAGTTCTTCCCCGACCTCGACCGGCTGCTCGCGCTCGGCGACGTCCACCTCGTGGACGACCACGCCGACCTGCCCGCCGCGTTGCCCGGCACGCGGGTGCTGGTGACCAGTTGGGGCGCGCCCGCGCTGGGACGCGAGCTGCTCGACCTGGCGCCCGAGCTGCGGCTGCTGGCCCACACGGGCGCGACGGTGAAACCGTTCGTGACCGGCGAGTCGTGGGCCCGCGGCGTCCGGGTCACCCAGGCGGGCGCGGGCATGGCCAGGTCGGTGGCGGAGGCGTCGCTGGCGTTCACGCTGGCGTCGCTGTACCGGCTGCAGCGCTTCGACCACGCGATGCGCTCCGGCGCGGAGTGGGCCGCCGCCTCCGAGGCGCCGCCCCGGCACGAGATCCTCGGCTGCCGGATCGGGGTGGTCGGCGCGTCGCGTACCGGCCGGGCCTACATCGAGCTGGTACGCGCGCTGGGCGCCGAGGTGGCGGTGCACGATCCCTACTACGAGGGCTCGGTCGGCCTGGACGAACTGCTGTCCACGAGCATGGTCGTGGCGCTGCACGCGCCGGTGCTGCCCGAGACCAGGCACATGATCGGCGCGCGCGAGCTGGCGCTGATGCCGGACGGCGCCATGCTGGTCAACACCGCGCGCTCGTGGCTGGTGGACCAGGAGGCGTTGCTGGCGGAGCTGCGTACCGGGCGGCTCGACGCGGCGCTCGACGTGTTCGACGAGGAGCCGCTGCCCACCGATCACCCGTTCCGGCGGCTGCCGAACGTCCTGCTCACGCCGCACCGGGCGGCCGGCACCGTGGAGTGCTACCGGCGGCTGGGCGACATCGTGATCGGCGAGATCGGCCGCTTCGCCGCCGGGCTGCCCCTGGAGCACGAGGTCACCGCGGAGATGCTGTCCAGAATGGGCTGATCAGGCGTGACCCTAATGTCACAAAGATCCGCGAAGGTAGGGAGAGTGGGTACGAAGCTCGGCGAGCACATGCGGGAACGGCTGCGCACGTTCGGGCTGATGGCTCCCTCGGTGGCGCAGTGCTCGGTCGGCGCGGCGCTGGCCTGGGTGATCGCCACCCAGCTCCTCGGCCACGCCCGCCCGTTCTTCGCGCCCATCGCCGTGCTCATCTGCGTCGGCGTCGGGCTCGGGCAGCGGCTGCGCCGGGTGATCGAACTGGTCGTCGGTGTCAGCCTCGGCGTCGGCGTGGGCGACCTGCTCGTCGCCTCGATCGGCTCGGGACCGTGGCAGATCGCGCTGGTCGTCGGCCTCGCCATGTCGGCGGCGGTGCTGCTCAACAGCGGCACGCTGTTCGTCGCGCAGGCCGGGTCGTCGGCCGTGCTGGTCGCCACCCTGCTGCCGCCCGGCGACACCGGCGGCCTGGACCGCATGCTCGACGCGCTCACCGGCGGCGTGGTCGGCATCGCGGCCGTGGCGCTGCTGCCCGCCAGCCCCTTCGCCATCGCCGCCAAGCACGCCTCAGGGGTGCTCGACGCGCTGTCCACGGTGCTGGAGAAGTGCGCCGAGGCGATCGAGAAGCGGGACGCCGACCTGGCCGCCGAGGCGCTGGAGGAGGCGCGCGGCACCCAGGCGGTGATCGAGGAGTTCGAGCAGGCGCTGGAGACCAGCAGGGAGATCGCCACGATCTCGCCGCTGCACTGGCACCGCCGCGCCCGCCTGAGCCGCTACGAGAGCGCCGCGGTGCCCGTGGACCTCGCGCTGCGCAACTCCCGCGTGCTGGCCCGCCGTACGCTGGCCGCGCTCGGTGAGACCGCGCCGCCGCCGACCACGCTGGCCGACTCGCTGCGCGAGGTCTCCGAGGCGGCCCTGCTCCTGCAACTGGAGCTCGGCGCGGGCCGCGAACCCCAGCTCGCCCGGCAGGCCCTGCTCGCCGTGGCCGCCCGCCAGCGTCCGGAACGGCTGGGCTTCTCCGCCGACGTGATACTCGCCCAGTTGCGCTCGATCGTGGTCGACCTGCTCCAGGCCACCGGCATCAGCAACGAGGAGGCCACGGCCGCGCTGCCCCCGCTGGACTTCACCCAGCCGTGACCAGCTCCACCGCGGCCAGCGCCGTACTGCCCATCCCACCGGCCAGCACCAGCAGCGCCGCGGCCAGGGGAAGGTGGCGGGTCCAGCGGTGCCTGGTCACCGCACCGAGAAGATCACTCCCACGCAGTACGGCCAGCCCGACCGCCGACAGGGTGAGCGCCATGCCCACCCCGAAGGCGGCGACCAGTACGAGCGCGACGAGCGCCCGGCCGGACAGCAGGCCGGTCAGCAGCAGCAGGAAGGCCGACGGCGAGGGCAGCAGCCCGCCGGAGACCCCCAGCGCCACCAGCCCGCGCCGGGTGAGCAGCGACCCCTCATGACCATGACCATGACCGTGACCGTGCCCATGCCCATGCCCATGCCCATGACCGTGACCGTGACCGTGCCCATGACCGTGACCGTGGCCATCACCCTGGCCGCGCAGGTGGCGGTACACCAGCCCGCCGCCCACCGCCAGGACCGCCGCCGCCCCGGCCAGCTGCAGCCAGCGGGTCACCGCGCCCAGGTCGGGCGCGTTGTCCACGGCCAGCCACCACACCACTGCCAGGACCGCCACCGACACCGTGTGCATGAGCGCCACGACGCCGCCCAGCCGCACCGCGTCCATGGGCCTGGCCTGGCCGCCCAGCAGGTAGCCGGCGGTCAGCGTCTTGCCGTGTCCGGGGGCGCAGGCGTGGGCCGCTCCCGCCACCAGAGCCACCAGCAGCGCCAGCGGCAGGAACCGGTCGATCAGCGACGGCAGGTCCGTGGTGAACGACGTGGAGGTGGCCGTGGCGGCGGTGCCGCTGAGCCGTACCGGATGGGCGGGCTCGTCGGCGGTGTGCAGCGCGCCCGAGCCCGACGGCGTGACCGACACCGTGCGGTAGGCGACGTTGAGGTCGTGCAGCAGCGTCACGCCCACGCGCAGCTCGTCGGCCGCCCGCGGGCAGCGGAAACGCAGCACGGCGCCGGTCGTGGCCAGCGCCTCGGTGCGGACCTCGGTCACCGGGCAGTCGGCCGCGCCCTGCCGCACCGTGACCCCACGCCGGAAATATCCGTCGAGGGCGGGTACGGCCTTGGTCAGCGCGGCGATGTCGTCAGCCGCCGCCGACCAGGTGATCTCGACCGCCGGGCCGTCGGCGCGGATCTTCGCCACGGGCGGCGGGCCGAAGGGGTGTGCCCACCCCGGGCCCGCCGCCCCCAGCAGGATCAGCGCCACCGCGCCCGCGACCGCGAGCAGGCGAGCCAATCCCTTGGTCATCTAGCCGCCAGCGCGTGCAACGACCCGTCGTCGCTCAGCGCGAACACCGTGTTCCCGCTCACCGACAGCGCCGAGGCGACCCCGCCGCCCAGGTCATAGGCGGCCAGTTGCCGTCCCGTCGCCCGGTCCAGGGCCACGACCCGGCCGTCCCAGGTTCCGGCGTACACCGTGGTCTCGGTGGCCAGCGCGTGCGCCGCCGGTGAGCCGGGCCCGTTGGCCTTGCACGAGCTGCCGGAACGCCACGGGTCCTCCATCGGGCTCTCGCCCGGCAGGTAGCCGGTGGGGGTCTCCCACAGCGTCTTGCCGGTCGTGACGTCGAAGGCGCGGACCATGCCGTCCTGACTGGCGACATAGGCCAGGTCGCCCCAGGTCGCCGGGCTGGTCACGGGCGGCGGGCCGTACTCGCAGACCGCGGCCGTGCCCACCTTGGCGTGCCAGCGCACCGCGCCGTCGGCGCCGTGCCCGCGCGTGCCGGTGGCGGTCGTCGTCACCAGCCCGGACTCGCTGAACACCGGCGAGGACTGCGAGAAGATGTCGCCCCCGGTGTCCACGCTGGACAGTTGCTTGCACGTGGCCAGGTCCATCGAGATCAGCGACTGGCTGGAGCCCGAGTGCAGCCACGCGGTGGTCGAGCCGGGCTTCCTGATCGCGGTGCTGTGGAACTCGCCCCACGCGACCGGCGCGTTGAAGCCGCCGGGCAGCCGCTCGCCGGTACGGGCGTCGCGGCAGCGCACCCCGTCCCACTCGTGGTAGACGGCGACCGCGCGGCCGTCGGGCAGGTCGAACACGCTGACCGGCCCGCCCGCCCGGCCGTAACGCCGCACCGTGCCCTGCTTGACCTCTTCCGCGTCGATGGTCTCCCACGCCACCCTGCCGGTCCGCTCGTCCAGCGCGTAGACGCGCCCGACGCCGGTCGTCAGGTAGACCTTGCCGCCGTGCACGGTCGGGAAGGACTCGGCGTCGCCGTCGAGATAGGTGCGCCACAGCTCGCGCCCGGTGCGCGCGTCGTAGGCCAGCATCATGCTGTACGGCGAGGCGAACGCCTGCGAGGCGACGATCACCCTGCCACCCGAGACGGCGGCCCCGTTGAGGTGGAACTGCTCACCCGTGTTCGCCGCCCACCGCAGATCCAGGGCGGCGCCCGGGTTGTCGGTGGAGGCCGAGCGGCCCTGCTCGTCACCGCCCTGCCGCAGCCAGTCGCCCTTCGGTTCCGGCCGCGAGACGTGGGAGTCCGGCCGTACCTCGAAGGTGGTGCGCACCTTCGGGAACGGCCTGCCCTTGCTGTCCCTGACGGTCAGCTCGGCCGTGTACGAGCCCGGGTGAAGGCCGGTGATCCGATCGCTGACCCGCGTCCACGACACGTGCGCCCGCGGACAGGACTCGCCCTTGTAGCAGTTGACGATGCCCCTCGGCCGGGTCTCCTCCCCGAAGCGCAGGCGCTCACGCTCCCAGACGGTCCTGCCGTTCTTGGCCCGGACGGTCAGCTCCGCCCTGGACGGGGTGCGGCCGTCGTCCTCGGCGTAGATCTCCAGCGGTACGCCCGCCTTCTTGCCGTGGACGCTGCCGGTCGCCGGGCTCACCAGCGAGACGTCGTCGTTGACGCCGAACTGGCGGTGCACGCCGGTGACGTAGCCCTTGTCCCTGCCGGTGATCGCGCTGAAGTCGAGGATCTTGTAGTCGGGCCGGGCGGCGTCGATGCCGTACATGCCCATGTTGTTGACCTCGACGGAGCGGGCGAACGCGCCCCGGCGGTACTCGGCCTGCTGGTTGTGCCCGGCGGCGAACATCCGCACGTCGTACTTGGCCAGCTCGTCCACCGTCGGCTGCATCCCGGCGCCCGGACCCCAGCGGGTGAACAGCGACCGGTGCGCGAACACGAACACCTGCTTGCCCACCGCGTGCCTGCGCAGGTCCTCGCGCAGCCACTGCAGCTGCGGGGCCAGGCCGCGGGTGTCGTAGTTGTCCTCCAGCACGACGACGTGCCGTCCGTCGCGGTCGAAGCTGTACCACTCGGGGCCGACGTTGCGCCGCCAGTACTCCAGGCTGCCGCCGTACCCGACGGAGGTGGCGGTGCCGCCCACGTCGTGGTTGCCGATCACCGGGTAGAACGGGTGTCCCAGCTTGCCGTCGCGCAGGCCGTTCCTGAGCAGGTCGTACCCGCCCTGGCGGCGGGCGGCGTCGGCGTAGTCGGTGACGGTCAGGTCGCCGGTGGTGATGGTCAGCGTGGCGCCGTCCACCTCGGACATCGCCTTGACCTGGCCGGTCCAGCGCGGAGCCGCGTTCTGGTACTCCTCGTCGGTGCGGTTGCCCACCTCGACGTCGGAGACCATGAGCCACTTCTCCTTCGGGTCGGCCGCCGCCTTGGTGGGCACCAGGGCGAAGTCGACGCCGGTCTGCTGGTCGAGCTGGCGGAAGAAGCGCGGGATGTAGTCCTCGCGCAGCACCGGCTGGTAGCCGTCGGGGGAGACGACGTAGACCATGTCGGTCTCGCGGCGGTTGCGGTCGACCTGGATGCTGTACGTGCCGTCCGCCGCGGTCGTGGCCCAGTTGGCGCCGTCGGTCACGGACACGCGGGGGAAGCCCGCTTCGCCGCGGTCCTTGGCGCCGTTGCCGTTCCTGTCCTTGAACACCGTGCCCGTGACGGTGACGATGTCGGCGCTCGCCCCGGCCAGCGTGAACGTCGCCGGGTCGCTCAGCGACTCGTAGCCGTCGTTGAACATGAAGTACGCGGTCCAGGAACCCTCACCGAGCGCGGTGGTGGGGATCGAGACCGTGCCGGAACCCTGCGGCGCCCGCACCCACACGCGCGAGGCCACCACGCCGGGCTTCTCGCCCGGTCCGTAGATGCCGACCCAGTTCAGGGCGTTCACCCTGTCGGTGGAGTAGCTGAAGGTCACCGGCTGACCGGCCTTGGGGTCGGTCGTGGTCAGCTTGAGCGTCCCGGCCGCCGCGTCCGCACTGCCCGGACTCGCGCTCGGGCTCTGGCTCGGGCTCGGCGTGGGCGTGGCCTCCGGCGCCGCCTTCTCGCCGTCGGGAGTCTCCCCGGCGGGCGTGGCCTCGGCCGTCGTCCCGGCACCGGGCGTCTCGGCGGCCCGCGTCTCGGCTGCGGGCCGCTCGGCTGCGGAGGTCGGTGCGGGCTCGGGGCTCGCGGCGATGGCCGCCTGCGGGGCGAGCACCGCGACGCTCACGGCGACCGCGATCGCCGCCCTGCTCCGCCACGTCCGCCGTCCGCCGGCCTCCCGTCCGGTGGTCGCCGCGGCGCCCCTTCCGGTACGGCGCAGCAGTACCACCACCAGGAGCGCCAGCATCGCCAAAGCGACCAGCACACCCACGACGACCGGCCACACGGCGCGGACCGGAGCGTGCGCGCCGGTCACGTCGATCACCGGCGCGGCGGCGTTCACGTTGGCCGCCGTGCCGTCGAACTCGGCGATCACCTCGGTGAACCCGCCCCGATCCAGCAGGGGCGCCAGGTCCAGCGCGTCCACCGCGCACGACCAGGCCAGCTCGACCACCACTCCCCCGGGCACCCCGCCGCCGTCACCCGAGACGCCGTGGGCGCTGACCGGGCAGGGCGTGGGGAGCAGCGCGGAGGCCCACGCGCCCGCGCCTTCGGGGCTGACGACGTCGCGGTGGACGATCAGCCGTCCGCTGGTCACCCCTTCCGAGGTGGCCACGACGAGTTCCGCGTGCTGCCGGGTCAGGTGCGCGGAGGCCGGGCCTGCGCACAGCGCCACCCCTGCCGCGACCGCCAAGAGCAGCACGATGGCTTGCCACAATGACGTTAATTGTCTAGACATGTTCGGCAGCGTAGGCAGCGTCCCCTCTGGCGGAGAAGAGGCATTATCCAACCGCCCTGGATAATTCACCGCGCTCCCACCGGACGTTCATCTCACGGGCGAGGCGACGATCCGGCACGCTTGGGGGATCGCGAGGCGACCCTGGACGAGGAGTTCCACGGGTTCGTGACGAGCCGCCGGCCGCGGCTCATGCGCACGGCCTACCTGCTGGCGGGGGAACGCCACTCGTCCAGCCGGCTCTGGAGCGGGCGTACGCGGCGTGGCGCGGGGTGAGGGCCGCCGACGACCGGGACGCCCGTCGCGGGCGTCCCGGTCGTGAGGCGGGTGATCAGACGGCGACCAGTGCCGCCTCGGCCTCGAGCGTCGCGGCGGTGGCGGCCACCACCGCGGCCACGCGCAGGGCCTCCTGGATCTGCTCGCGGGGCAGGCCGGAGCCGCGCAGTACCTGCTCGTGCGACTCCAGGCAGCGGCCGCAGCCGTTGATCGCGGACACGGCCAGGCACCACAGCTCGAAGTCGGCCTGGTCCACGCCCGGGTTGCCGATGACGGTCATCCGGAGCTTGGCCGGCAGCGTGGCGTAGGTCTCGTCACCGATGAGGTGCGTGGCCCGGTAGTACACGTTGTTCATCGCCATGATGGAGGCGGCGGCCTTGGCGGCCGTGAACGCCTCCTCCGACAGGTTCCGCGCGGCCTCTTCCGAGACCTCGGCGATGACCCGGCCGGACCGGGCGGCCAGCGCGCACGCCAGCATCGCCCCCCAGAGCTGCTGGTCGGTCAGCGACGAGGTGGTCGTGACCGAGCCCAGGTTGAGCTTGGTGTCCTTGGCGTAGGCGGGCAGGGCTTCCTTCAGCGCGGCGATACTCATGCGCCCAGCAGCGCCTTGGCGTCGAGGCCGCGCTCGCCCTTGTTCCAGTTGCACGGGCACAGCTCGTCGGACTGCAGCGCGTCCAGGACCCGCAGGACCTCCTTGACGTTGCGGCCGACCGAGCCCGCGGTCACCATCGTGAACTGGATCTCGTTGTTCGGGTCCACGATGAAGGTGGCGCGCTGGGCGACGCCGTCGGAGCCGAGGATGCCGAGGTCGGCGGAGAGCTCGCGCTTGATGTCGCTCAGCATCGGGAACGGCAGGTCGCGAAGGTCCTCGTGGTCCTTGCGCCAGGCGTGGTGCACGAACTCGGAGTCCACGGACACGCCCAGGACCTGGGCGTCACGGTCGGCGAACTCCTCGTTGAGCCGGCCGAACTCGGCGATCTCGGTCGGGCAGACGAAGGTGAAGTCCTTCGGCCAGAAGAACACCACGCGCCACTTGCCCTCGTAGGTCTTGTGGTTGATCTCCGCGAACGCCTTCTCTGGGTCGAGGTCGACGCAGGCGGTGAGTTCGTACTCGGGGAAGTGGTCACCGACGGTGAGCAAGTGCGTGTCTCCTTGGATGAAGGTGAAGGTCAGGGGCCCTAGCGTCCCGCAGCTAGCATTGATCTGAGAAATCGCTCAGTCAGACCAATCTGAGAGGTGTTCCCTATCAGTGAGCCCATGCCGACCCTGGCTCAGCTGCGCGCGTTCCTGGCCGTGGCCGAGCATCTCCACTTCAGGGAGGCGGCGAGCACGCTCCGGATCAGCCAACCCGCTTTGTCCGGAAATATCGCTGCTTTGGAGGAGGTTTTGGATCAGCAGCTGGTGGAGCGGACCACCCGCAAGGTGCTGCTCACCCCCGCCGGCGAACGCCTGACCGGGCACGCGCGGCGCGTCCTGGCCGCCGTCGACGACCTCATGGGCGAGGTGGCCCAGAACCGCGAACCCTTCCGCGGGCCCGCCCACCTCGGCGTCATCCCGACCGTCGCGCCGTACGTGCTGCCCGCGCTGCTGCCGATGTTCGCCAGGCGGTTTCCGCACCTCAAGCTCACCGTGCACGAGGCCAGGACCGAGACGATCCTGGAAGAGGTACGCGAGGGGCGGCTCGACATGGTGCTGCTCGCGCTGCCCACCGAGGTGAACGGGCTGGTCGAGGAGCCGCTCTACGACGAGGACTTCCTGCTGGCCGTACCGGAGGATCATCCGCTCGCGGCGAGCGA
Organism: Nonomuraea sp. NPDC059023; assembly: GCF_042740095.1. Taxonomy (NCBI): domain Bacteria; kingdom Bacillati; phylum Actinomycetota; class Actinomycetes; order Streptosporangiales; family Streptosporangiaceae; genus Nonomuraea; species Nonomuraea sp. NPDC059023. Next base: position 132,641 of record NZ_JBHYIO010000035.1, read on the forward strand.
GGAGCCGCTCGGCCGCTCGGCGCTGAAGGGCCTCGACATCGTGCTGCTCAACCAGGGCCACTGCCTGCGCGAGCAGGCCATAGACGTCTGCAGGGAGGTCGGCGCGCGCGCCACCGCCACCACCTACGCCACCAGCCTGCCCACGCTCGTGCAGCTCGTCGCGGGCGGGCTCGGCGTGACGCTGCTGCCCGAGTCGGCCGTGCCCGTGGAGACCGGCAAGAGGGTACGGCTGGCGCTGCGCCGCTTCGCCGCCCCGGCGCCGGGCCGCACGATCGGCCTGGCCTACCGGGGATCGTCGGCACGGGCGGCGGAGTACGCGCAACTCGCCAAGGCGGTCAGGAGCGCGGTACGGCAGCGCCGGCTACCGGTCAAGATCGTCACCTGACCCCGCGTGGTCACGGCAGGCGCTTGAGCCTGGCCACCGCCTCGTCGATGACCTCGTCCTTCTTGCAGAAGGCGAACCGGACGAAGTGCGCGCCACGCTCCGGATGGTCGTAGAACACCTGGGTCGGGATGGCCACCACCCCCGCCAGCGCCGGCAGCCGGCGGGTCAGCTCCAGGCCGTCGGTGAAGCCCAGCGGCCGGATGTCGGTCTGCACGAAGTACGTGCCCGCCGGCCGGAACACCTCGAAGCCCGCCGAGGTCAGCCCCTCCATCAGCCGGTCGCGCTTGTCCTGGAGCCCGGACCGCAGCGCCGCCACCCAGTCGAGCTCGTGCCGCAGGCCGTAGGTGACGGCGAGCTGCCACGGCGCGCTCGCCGTGAACGTGAGGAACTGCTTGACCGTCTGCACCGCGCCGACCAGCGGCGGCGGCGCGCACACCCAGCCGGTCTTCCAGCCGGTGACCGAGAACGTCTTGCCCGCCGAGGAGATCATCACGGTGCGTTCGCGCATGCCGGGGAAGGTGGCCAGCGGGATGTGCTCGACGCCGTCGAAGGTCAGGTGCTCGTAGACCTCGTCGGTGATCGCGATCAGGTCGCGTTCCTGGCAGAGCTCGGCGATGACGGCCAGTTCGGCGCGGGTGAAGACGGTCCCGGTCGGGTTGTGCGGGGAGTTGACCAGGATGGCGCGGGTGCGGGGGGTGACGGCGGCGCGCAGCTCGTCCGGGTCGAAGGTGAAACGGCCGTCGGCCGGGCGCAGCGTGACCGCCACCAGCCGGGCTCCGGACAGCGCGATCGAGGCGGCGTAGGAGTCGTAGTAGGGCTCGAACGCGATCACCTCGTCCCCCGCCTCGCACAGCGCCAGGACGCTCGCCGCGATCGCCTCCGTGGCGCCGACGGTCACCAGCACCTCGCCGTCGGGGTCGTAGCCGAGGCCGTAGTGGGCCGCGCGGTGCTCGCTGACCGCGTGCCGCAGATCGGGCACACCGGGCCCCGGCGGGTACTGGTTCGCGCCCGCCGTGATCGCCTCCACCGCCCGGTCGAGCATCGCCGCCGGGCCGTCGGTGTCGGGAAAGCCCTGGCCGAGGTTGATCGAGCCGGTCCGCACGGCCAGCGCGCTCATCTCGGCGAAGATCGTCGTGCCGAAGGCGCGCATCCTGGATACAAGGGGTTCCGTCACGGCCCCAGACTATTAGGCTCGACCTGTGATCATCAGGGTCGTGATCGCGCTCGCTCTGAGCGTTCCCCCTCCGGCCGCCGCCGTCCGGGCCGCCGACGCCTGTCCCGTTCCCGTTCCCACCGGCACCACCTGCGGGTTCCTTGAGGTTCCCGAACGCAGGGACGCGCCCGGCCGTACCGTCAAGGTCGGGTACGCCGTGCACCGCTCGCAGGATCGCGCCCGCAAGCCCGACCCGGTCGTCTACATGGGCGGCGGGCCCGCCTCGTCGTCGTTGCAGCTGACCGGGTTCCTGAGCCAGTTGTTCCCCGACCGCGACGTCGTCACGATCGAGCAGCGCGGCGGCAAGTACTCCGTGCCCCGGCTGACCTGCCCCGAGACCGTCGAGGCCATGCTCGACCGGCTGCGCCGCCCGGAGACCGGGGCGGCGGGCGTGGCCACCGGGGCCGTCGCCTGCCGCAAGCGGCTGGCCGAGCGCGGCGTCGACCTGCGCGGCTACACCACGCGCGAGATCGTCGCGGACGTGGTCGACCTGCGCAAGAAGCTCGGCTACCCCACCTGGAACCTGTTCGGGGTCAGTTACTCCACGCGGGTCATGGTGGAGGCGGCCAAGGCCGATCCGGGCGGGGTGCGGGCGATGATCCTCGACTCCTACCTGCCGGAGAAGGTCGACTGGTACCGCGACGCCGACCGCAACCTGGCCGACACGGTGGCGGCGCTGGGGGTGAAGGACCGGTTCGAGGCGATGGTGGCGCGCTACAACCGGGCTCCCGCCCTGGTGCCGACGACCGATCCGCTGCTCGGCGAGCCGTTCACGGCGCGGATGAGCGGCGACGACGTGGCGACCGTCCTGGCCGAGGCGCTGCACGAGTCGGAGCTGGTGGCGGTGGCCCCGGCGCTGATCGACGCGCTGGCCTCGGGGCGGGAGGAACTGCTGCGCCCGCTGGCCGATGCGGTGGGCGGGGGGTTGACGTCGCATGAGTTCGGTCTGTACCACGCCGTCCAATGCCAGGATGAGGCGAAATTTCCCGATTCTTCGCGGCTTTTCACCGTGACCAATGACAAGGGCGTCTGCCAGGCCTGGAACCTGCCCCCCTCTCCTCCAACCGGCACCGGGGACACGACACCTGAGCAGACCAGCACAGGTTCCGGTCAGGCAGACCCGGCGACCACAGGGTCGGACACGCCCGCCCACCAGCGCACCGCGGCCGCGCGGGCAGACGTGGGAGCAGGTCAACCCGGCACCACGGCTGCGCAAGCGGGTGTCCGGCAGGCGCACACGGCGACCGAGCGAGCGAGCGCGGATGCCGGGCAACACAGCGCGGGTGCCGGGCAGGGGGTTCAGGGGGTTGGGGTGCCGGTGCTGGTGCTGGGCGGGCAGTTCGATCCCACGACGCCGCCCAGGACCAGCAAGCCGGCCGCCGCCGGGTTGCCGGGCGCCACGTTCGTCGAGTTCGCGGGTGTGGGCCACGCGGTCTTCCTGGCCATGGCCACCACCTGCGGCCGCCAGACGATCGCGGCGTTCGTCGAGGCCCCGGGCTCCTGGAGTCAGCCGTGCGTCCCCAGCCGGGCGGCGCTTGAGCGGTTCGCGCCGGGGTCGATGCTGGTGACGGGCGCGCCGTACCAGATCATGCTCGCGCCGTGGCTGGCCGTGCCGCTGGTGCTGTTCGCGCTGGTCGCGCTCGTGCAGCTGGTCGGCGGCGGAGTGCGGGGGCGGGGGCTGAGCGCGTTCGCGGGACTCACCGGTCTCGCGGCGGTCGGCCTGACCGTGCAGTCGGTGTACGGCCTGCTCACCACCAACGAGACCGCCCTGGCCGTCGGCGTACCGGCTTCGGTCGAGGTGTACGGCTGGCTGGCCGTGGGCGCCGTGGCCTTGAGCGTGGCGGCGGCGGTGTGGGCCATCGAGGCGAGACCGGCGCGAAGACTGTGGCCGCACCTGGTCGCCCTCGTGGTGGGCGGCGGGTTCCTCGTATGGTGGTTTGCCTGGTTCCTGTAACGCGTATCAGAGAGCTCGACGCGCTCCGCGGCTTCGCGGTGTGCGGCATCATGCTGGTCAACACCTGGCAGCACGCCCCGCACGAACCGCCCCAGCAGCCGCTGGACGCCGTCATGGAGTCGGCCTTCCAGGGCCGCTTCTACCCGATCTTCTCGCTGCTGTTCGGCATCAGCTTCGTGCTGTTCCTGCGTAGCGGCTCGCGCCTGGTGCTGCTGCGCAGGTTGTTCTTCCTGCTGCTGTTCGGGCTGGTCCAGCACACCTTCTACGAGGGCGAGGTGCTGACCGACTACGCCGCCTTCGGCGCGGCCGTGCTGCTGCCCGCCTCGTTCCTGGCCCCGGGCTACCCGGTGCTGGTGCTCGGGCTGGCGGCGCTCGGCTGGGGCGTGTGGCAGGGCGGGGGCACGCTGATCATCCCGGGCCTGTTCCTGGCCGGGATGGCGCTGATCCAGCTCAAGCCGGACCGCCGCCTGCTCCTGCCGTTCTTCGCCGTCGGCGCGGTGGCCTCGCTGGCGCTGACGGTCTTCTACTACTCCAGCCAGATCCCCGCCTACTACACGCTGGGCGCGGTGACCGGCGGGCTCGCCTACGGGACCGGCCTGCTGCTGGTCCTGCGGCCGTGGCTGTCGGCGGTGCTGGAGCCGATGGGCAGGCTGGCGCTGACCAACTACGTCTCCGGCACGCTGGTCATCTTCCTGACCGGACCGGTGACCGACGGCTGGTGGGTGCTGGTCGTGGCGGGGGCGACGGTGGCCGTCCAGGCGGTCTTCAGCCGGTGGTGGCTGACGCGCCACCGCTACGGGCCGCTGGAGTGGATTTGGCGGTGCCTGACCTGGTTCCGCCGGGTGCCCAACGGTCTAGAGTCGAGGCGTGACGAGAATCGCCCTCTGTCAGATCCCGGTGTCCCCTGATCCCACCGTCAACCTCCAGCGGGTACGGCAGGCCCTGGCCGAGGCCGAAGGCGCCGACCTGGCCATCTTCCCGGAGGCGACGCTCACCCGCTACGGCAAGCGCATCACCGACCTGGCCGAGCCCCTGGACGGGCCGTTCGTGACCGGCGTGGCCGAGGCGGCCCGCGCCCACGGCACCGCGGTGATCGCCGGCGTGTTCGAGCCCGGCCGTGATCGTGTGTACAACACCGCCGTCGCCCTCGACGCCCGCGGCGAGATCCAGGCCGCGTACCGGAAGATCCACCTGTTCGACTCCTTCGGCGCCAAGGAGTCGGAGCTGGTCGAGCCGGGCGCCGAACCGGCCGTGGTCGAGCTGGCGGGCATCAGGATCGGGCTCGTCACCTGCTACGACGTACGCTTCCCCGAGCTGACCCGGGCGCTGGTGGACCAGGGCGCGCAGATGTTCGCGGTGATCGCCGCCTGGGGGTCGGGCCCGCTGAAGGAGGACCACTGGATCACGCTGGTGCGCGCCCGCGCCCTGGAGAACACCATGTGGACCGCCGCCGTCGGCCAGGCGCCCAACCCGGCCGAGTCGAGTGACGGTTTCGGCGTCGGCCGCAGCATGCTCGTCGACCCGCTGGGCGTGGTCCGGGCGGATCTGGGCAGTGCGTCAGGAGTCCAGCTCGTCGAGGCCGACCTGGAGACGACGGCCGCGATGAGGAAGACTCTTCCGTGCCTTGAACATCGGGTGCTCGGGGTCATGCGATCGTAAAGTGGTGACGTGAGCAGAACGCAAATGCAGAAGGTGGTCCCGCCGCGTCTGCTCGTGCCCTATCTGTCGGGCAAGCGCACGGTCATCTCCGGATATGTCTACCGCGTGCAGGACTGCGCGCGGCTGAGCACGCCCAGGCAGCTCTTCCACGGGCTCGACCTGTCGTTCGAGGGATCGGAGCTGACGGCCGAGGTGCCCGAGCTGTATGTGATGCGCTGGTACGCGCGCGACGTCGACACCTACGCCGTGCCGTACGGACCGCACATGGGCGGTGACTGGAGCGACACGCCGCCGTTCGCCGGCAACGGCTTCACCACCTCGCGCGAGCACGTGGTGCCGCAGTTCCACACGATGCCGATGCCGATCCCGGCCGGTGCCGAGATCGTCCACGTGAGTCCCGAGTCCGAGCGCCCGTTCGCCGCCTACGACGGGCTGACCTGGCGGCCCGCGGCATGAGCGAGCGCAGCGAGCGATCAATGGGACACAGCCGTCCAACGCTCATGCGGCCTCCGGAGGAGGTCGCATGAGCGTTCCCATCACCTCGGGTTTCGTGGCGCGCTTCGAGGAGCGCACCTTTCCCGCCGCGCTCGGCCCGGACAGCGACGAGGTCGTGCTGTTCAGCGAGGAGGAGCTGGCCGGCTTCGAGGCCGCCTCCGGCTACTGGCGGCGCACGGTCAAGCGGGCCGACGCCGAGTGGCTGGTGCTGGTGCGCACGGTGGCGGCGTTCGGCGGCGAGCCCTGCATCGTGCTGGACGAGGACGAGGACGGCCTGCACATCGCCTACACCGGCCACAGCGGCATGAAGGCCGAGGCCCTGGGCTACTGGATGGTCGACCACGGCGCCTACGAGGTCGTCGTGCCCCGCGAGGAGGTCTTCTCGATCAGGGTGGAACGTATCCCCGTGCCCTAGCGGTCAGGTGTCGAAGCCGCGGCGGGCGGTCTCGATGTGGCCGAGGTACTGGTGGGTCCAGCCGCACATCAGGTCGACCGTCGCCCGCAGGGCCAGGCCTGGCTGGGTGAGCGTGTACTCGACCCGCGGCGGCACGGTCGGGTGCACCTTCCGCTCGGCCAGGCCGTTGCGCTCCAGCATGCGCAGGTTCTGGGTGAGCATCTTGTGGCTGATTCCCTCGACCTCGTCGCGCAGCTCGCTGAAGCGCAGGGTGCGCTCACCGAGGGCCTCGATGATCAGCAGCGCCCATTTGTTGGCGACGTCGGAGAAGATCTCCCGCGCCAGGGAGTCCGCGCGCCTGAGGTCCGCTTCGTCGGCCGCTCCGCTGAACTGCTTGGCCACCATCAGGTTCCCCAGTCTCCGAAAGGTCCGTTCTTCCACGTCAGCCAACACTCTCCTATGGTTCCCGAGTAACCGCAAGAGAGCGAAGGAGGAGGTCTCGTGGCTGTTTCGCTCATCACCCCGGCGGGCACGTCCGGGTCCCGATCTACCACCACGTCGCCGTGGCGACGGGCAGCAGGCAGGTCCACATTCACCGATTAGGTGATGACATTTCCTAATTCCTTGTCAACCGATGCGGTATCCGTGGGTCTATAGGGGCGTGAACCGACAAACGACCTCGGTCGCGCCGGTGCGGGAGGCGCCGCCGTCGTTCGCCGAACTGTTCGCCGTCCACTACCAGCCCCTGGTACGGCTGGCCGGACTGCTGGGCGCCGACGACCCCGAGGACATCGCCCAGGAGGCGTTCGCCCGCCTGCACACCGGGCAACTGCGCGACGACGGCGCGGCCGTGGCCTACCTGCGCGCGATCGTCTGCAACCTCACCCGCAACCGCCTGCGTCACCTGCGCCTGACACGGCTGCGCCGCCCCGAGCCGCCGGAGCCGGCGCGCAGCAGCGAGCAGTCGGTCATCCTCGCCGAGGAGCACCGGGAACTGCTGGAGGCGCTCGACCGGCTCCCCCGCCGCCAGCGGGAGGCGCTGGTGCTGCGCTACTGGCTGGACCTTTCCGAACGTGAGATCGCCGCGGCCATGGGCCTCTCGCCCGGTTCGGTGAAGACGCATGCGAGCAGGGGCCTGGCCGCGCTCGGCCGGGCGCTCGAGGAGGACGCGTGACCCCCCTGGAGGAGCGGCTGAAGGCCGCGCTGGACGCTCGCGCCCAGACCTACGAGGCCGGCCAGAACGCCTGGCTGAGCGTGCGCGCCCGCACCCCGCTGCCACCGCGCAGGGGCCGCTGGCTGCTGGCGGCGATCCCGGTCGCGGTGATCGCACTGTTCGTTCCTGTCCTGCTCAACGGGGGCCTGGGCAGGAACTCGGCGGCCGATCCCGGCACGCTTCAGCGGCAGCTGATGACAGGGCTGACACCGGTGGGAGAACCGGTGGAGCTCGGCGGCCTGAAGTTGTGGTTCGCCAGGGGCAAGCTCGGCAATCCGCAGTTCTGCGCGCTGTCCGGGAGCGGGCGGGAGCCGGTCGGCTCCTGCGGCGCCGTCCACGCCATGGGAGCGGGCACCTATGAGGGCTCGGCAGCCGGGAAGGACGCCGCCACGGTCCTCGACTACGGCCTGGCCCAGCCCGAGAGCGCCGGAGTCAGGGCGGTGACGGGAGATGGGCGGCAGATCGCGGGGACGGTGCACCGGGTGCCGGGGGCGCCGATGGCGATCTGGAGCGTGAGCTTCGCCGCCGCCGAGCAGGTCACCAAGGTGGAGTTCCTGGACGCGGCGCAGCGGGTGCTCGGGGAGATGCCCCGGTCGATGCTGGCGGGCCGCTCGCGCAAGGCCAAGCCGGCCGGCCTGCCGTACGAGATGGCGGGTGGGCTGTCGCTACGGCCCTACCAGGTTCCGAACGACACCCAGCCCGGCGCGACCGACCTGGAGGTGATCTGGACGCGCGCCGGCAAGGAAGTGGGCGCGATACCGCTCAAGAACGCCTACCTGTGGAAGGGCGGCGGCGCGGACCGGCCGTGGCCGGTCCGCCTGCAGGCCGAGGACGGCGTGGTGTTCGGCGCGGCCCGCCCCGACGTCGCGCGCATCGTGTGGACGCGGGAGGGCCGCGAGCTGACGCTGACCCCGCGGCCCGACCCGTGGGGCCTGAACCTGGGCCTGTTCGCGCTGACGGCCGACGCCCGGGACGAGGATCGCGGGCACACGGTGGTCGCCTACGACGCGCGGGGCGAGGAGATCTGGCGCAATGACCCGCCGCCGGAGAAGGAGGAGGCCGGCTTCTTCGGCGAGCGGATCAGCGACAAGGTCGTCGTGCCGGGCACGGAGGACTTCTCCTTCGGCCCGGTCGAGCTGTGGTTCTCGAAGAACACCGAAGGGACGATGCTGTGCGCCTCCGGGGGCGTCCGGCCGGACGGAGGCAAGTCCGGCGGCTGCTCCACGACCCAGCTCGACCGCCACTTCTCCTCCAGGGCCACCCTCGGCACCTACCTGCCGGAGCCGGGCGCCGAGCTGGCCTACGGCGTCCTGTCCCCCGCGACCGAGGCGGTCACGGCGGTCACCGTCGACGGCACCCGCATTCCCGCCCAGATCCTGAAGGCCAAGGGCGGACCGGCGGCGGTATGGGCGGTCCGCTACCCGGCGAACGTCAAGATCGCCGCGTTCTCCCACCGGGAGAAGGGCCGCGAGCTCGACCGCGTCGATGTGTGGGACCACGGCTGCTCGCAGACCCCCGCGCGGGAGGGCACCGGCCAGGCCCTGCCCGGCGGCGTGTCGGCCCACCTGCAGGCTCCGATGTGCCTGCACTTCTGGAAGGACGGCAAGATGCTGCCCGGCTCCTTCGAGCGCCTGCCCGGGACGAGCCTGCGCGCGATCGTCGGCCGCGAGCAGCCCGTGCAGTGGGGCCAGCACAAGGACACCTGGTACGGCTTCGCCCTTCCCGGCACCGCCCGGGTCGAGGGCGTGTCCAAGAGCGGCAGGGTCGCCGCCGAGACCGTCCCCGACCCGTGGGGACACGGCGTGGCGATGTTCGCCGCACCGGTCCCCGACGGGGTGGCCAAGAAGGGCCTGCACTGGCCGGACCTCTCCTTCACCGGCTACGACGCCGCCGGGAAGGTGTTGTGGAGATGGGACAGGGCGGGACTCAGCTAGAGGGCGCCAGGTCGCGGCGGCGCAGCACCACCAGCCCCGCCGCGGCCAGCGCCGCCGCCACCGCGGTCAGCCCCAGCAGCGCCGCGGCCGGCGCGCCCCGGCCCAGCAGCAGCGCGGGCACGTGCACGAACGGCGACAGCTCCAGCACGAACCCGTCGGCCAGCTTGAACTCCGCCACCAGGTCGACGGCCAGGATCAGGCCCAGCACGCTCCAGCTGACCGCGGCGGCCAGCCGCGGCAGCACCCCGAACAGCAGGACCGCCACCCCGACCACGGTCCAGACCGCGGGCAGGTAGGCGAGCGTGGCGCCCGCGACGCGCAGCGGGCCGCCGTCGTAGGCGAGCCCGGCCACGCCGCCGAGCACCGCCAGCAGCAGCGCCGGTCCGACGACCGCGTAGAAGAGGTGGCCGAGCGCCCAGTGCAGGCGGCCGACCGGCGTCGAGAGCAGCAGGTCGGCCCGCCCGGCCGCCTCCTCCGCGCGGGCGCGCAGCGCCGAGACCAGCGCGGCCCCGGCGACGAGCTGGCTCATGACATAGAGGATGAACGTGAAGAACACGTCGGCGACGCCGGCGCCTGGCCCGCCGATGGTCTCGGCGAGCTGCCGGAGCGTCTGCGTGTCCAGCTGGGTGTCCAGGCCGCGCGCCGAGAAGCCGATCAGGCCGCCGATCGCCGCGAAGCCGACCGTGAACCCGATCAGGGTGCCCCGGTGCAGGCGTCCGGCCAGCGCGAACGCGCCGCCCAGCGCGCCCTCGGCCGGTCCCGCGCGGGTGGGCAGCAGGCCGCCGGCCAGGTCGCGCCGGGCCGACAGCGCGAACGCCGCCGCCCCCGCCACCGCGACGAACACCACCGCCACGGCCAGCGCCCACCAGTGGTCTCCGCCGTAGGGCCGGGTCAGGCGGACCCAGCCGAACGGCGACAGCCAGGCGAGCCAGCCGATGCCGCCGGAGTCGGCCAGCGAGCGGATGCCGAAGAAGACGCCGCTGGTGGCGATCGCGATGCCGCGGGCCGTACCGGATCCGGCGGTGAGCTGCGCGGCGACGGCGGCCACGGCCGCGAGGCACCAGCCCGCGGCGGCGCTGGAGAGACCGAACAGCAGCGACGAGCCGGCGGGCAGGCCGTTGGCGACCAGGCCGGGCACGCTGAGCAGGCCCAGCAGCAGGTTGGCCGCCAGCACCACGACGAGGGCGGCGGCCAGGGGCGCGTGGCGGCCGACGACGCCGGAGGACAGCAGCTCGCGCCGGCCCGTCTCCTCCTCGACGCGGGTGTGGCGGATGACGAGCAGGATGCTGATCAGGCCGCCGATCAGCGCGCCGGAGGAGCCGAGCGTCCAGGCGGTCAGGCCGCCGACGCTCGCGTCGTAGATGACGCCGCGGGTGGCCAGCTGGGCGGGGCTGTTCATCGAGGCGTGGGTGAAGGCGTCGCGGGCGGCCTGGTCGGCGTAGAGGCGGGCGGTGCTGGCGGCGATGGTGGCCGGGAGCACCGCGCTGATGAGGATCCAGACGGGCAGCAGGACGCGGTCGCGGCGCAGGACGAGCCGGATCAGCGCGCCGAGGCCGGTCATCGCGCCGATCCCTCGTAGTGGCGCAGGAACAGCTCTTCCAGCGTCGGCGGCTGGCTGGTCAGCGAGCGTACGCCCGCCCTGGCCAGCTCGGTCAGGACCGGGGTGAGCGCCGCGCCGTCGACCTGGCAGCGCAGCCGGTCGCCGTCCACGGTGAGCTCGTGCACGCCGGGCAGCCGCGCGAGGCCGTCGGCCGGGCCGATGAGCTCGGCCGTGACCGACGTGCGGGTGAGGTGGCGCAGGTCGGCGAGGCTGCCCGACTCGACGGTACGGCCGGCGCGGATGATGGACACGCGGTCGCACAGCGTCTCCACCTCCGACAGGATGTGGCTGGACAGCAGCACGGTGCGGCCGCGGTCCTTCTCCTCCTGGACGCAGTCGTTGAAGACCGCCTCCATCAGCGGGTCCAGGCCGGAGGTGGGCTCGTCCAGGATCAGCAGCTCGACGTCGGAGGCGAAGGCGGCCACGAGCGCGACCTTCTGCCGGTTGCCCTTGGAGTAGGTGCGGCAGCGTTTGCGCGGGTCGAGCTCGAACCGGTCGAGCAGTTCGGCCCTGCGGCGCGGGTCGAGGCCGCCGCGTACCCGGCCGAGCAGGTCGATGACCTCGCCGCCGCTCAGCGAGGGCCACAGGGTGACGTCGCCGGGCACGTAGGCGAGGCGGCGGTGCAGCTCGGTCGCGTCCCGCCAGGGGTCGCCGCCGAGCAGTTCGACCTCGCCGCCGTCGGAGCGCATCTGGCCGAGCAGGACGCGGATGGTGGTGGTCTTCCCCGCGCCGTTGGGGCCGAGGAAGCCGTGCACCTCTCCCGTCTTGACGCTGAGGTTGAGGCCGTCCAGGGCTCTGGCCTGGCCGAACGTCTTGACCAGGCCCTTGGTGCGTACAGCGGTGCTCATTGGCGTTCCTCGAACTTCTCCAAGCCCGTCCGCGCCTGCTCGAACAGCTCGCGGCCCAGGAATTCCGGTCTGATCAGGTCGAGCTGGGCCTTGCCCACGCGCAGGGCCCCGTCGGGGGAGAACATGGGCGTGCCGAGCGCGCGGGTGACGTGCTCGTGCAGCACGGTGATGCCGAGCTTCATGGCGGTCAGCACGGTCGCGCGGGCGCGGTGGTCGACGTCGTGCTCGTCGAGCTTGGACAGGTGTTCCTCGGTGACGCTGACGAGCTGGTCGAACATGGCCGCCGCGCCGGGCGAGCCGTCCACGAGGGCCCGGCCGAGGTAGTGCATGAGGGGCGGAGCGGTGCGGTGGACGCTCTCGATGAAGTCAGGATCTTCCAGGTTGTGGTCGGTGACTCCGGCCTTCGCCTGGGCGCGCATGTAGGACAGGACGTACTCGTCGCAGGCTTCGCGCAGCTGGTCCTTGGAGCCGAAGTGGTGCTGGACCAGGCCGGGCGAGACCCCGGCCGCTTCGGCGATGCCGCGGATCGTGGTGGCTCTGACGCCCTTGTCGGCGAACAGCGCCATGGCGACGTCCCGGATACGGGCGCGTGCCGTCAGATCCTCATCAGAAACTGGTCGCATGTCCAGCATGCTATACGCATGTATTGGCGACCATACAAGTGTTCAGTCATATTTTTCGCGTCAAAGCGCGCGATAGCGCGATCTCCTGGCCTCCTTACGCTCCTGCGGGCTCAACCGGAGCACCGTGGCGATCTCGTACTCCAGCGCCCTGCCCACCCGCTCGGCGAACGCCCTCGGCTCGTAGGCGGCGTCGGGCAGCTCCGGCACCACCCGGTCGACGATGCCGTTCCTGCGCAGGTCCGTCGCGCGTACCCCCTGGGCCTGGGCGATCTCCGGGGCGAAGTCGACGCTGCGGTAGAGGATCGCCGAGGAGCCCTCCGGCGGCAGCGGCGACAGCCAGGCGTGCTGGGCGGCCAGTACGCGGTCGGCCGGCAGCAGCGCCAGCGCGGCGCCGCCCGCCCCCTCCCCCATCAGCAGGCAGACCGTCGGCGCCTCCAGCGAGACCATGTCGGCCAGGCAGCGCGCGATCTCCGCGGCCAGACCGCCCTCCTCGGCCGCCTTCGACAGTGCCGCGCCCGCCGTGTCGATCACCGTGACCAGCGGCAGCCCCAGCTCGGCGGCCAGCCGCATGCCGCGCCTGGCCACCCGCAGCCCCGCCGGGCCCAGCGGCGCGCCGACCCGCTGGCGGCGCCGGTCCTGGCCGAGCACGACCGCCGGCGCCGCCCCGAACCTGGCCAGCGCCAGGAGCAGGCCGGGCTCGTTCTCGCCCTCGCCGCTGCCGTTGAGCGGGGTGACGTCGGTGGCGGCCAGCTTGAGCAGGGTGCGCACGCCCGGCCGGTCGTCGCGCCGGGAACGGGTGATGGCCTCCCACGCCTCCACCGGCCGCAAATCCTCCTCGGGCGGCCGGCCCGGGTCGAGCTCCTCCACCCGCGCGCACAGCACGCTCAGCGCGCGCGCCGCGATCGTCCGCGCAGCCTCGGCCGAGACCACCGCGTCGACCAGGCCGTGGCGGTAGAGGTTCTCGGCCACCTGCACGCCCTCGGGGAACGGGTAGCCGTGCAGCGACTCGAACACCCTCGGCCCGAGAAAGCCGATCAGCGCCCCCGGTTCGGCCGCGGTCACGTGACCGAGCGAGCCCCACGACGCGAACACCCCGCCCGTCGTGGGATGCCGCAGATACACCAGATACGGCAGGCCCGCCGCCCGATGCGCCTGCACCGCGGCGGTGACCTTCACCATCTGCACGAACGCCAGCGCGCCCTCCTGCATCCTGGTGCCGCCGGAGGCGGGCGCGGCCAGCAGGGGCAGTCTCTCGGCGGTCGCCCGCTCCACCGCCACGGCGATCCGCTCGGCCGCGGCCACCCCGATCGAACCGGCCAGGAAGGAGAACTCGCTGGCCACCACCGCCACCCGCCGGCCGTCGAGCAGCCCTTCGCCGGTCACGACCGACTCGTCGTAGCCGGACTTGACGCGGGCGGCGGCCAGTTCGTCGGCGTAGGAGGAGTCGGGGCGCACCGGGTCGACCGGCGGCGCGTCCCAGGAACGCCAGGAGCCCTCGTCCAGGACCGCGCGGATCAGGGCGTGCGCGTCGGGACGGCTGTCGATCATCGCTCCCGCTCTTCCAGCCAGGCCAGGACCGCGTCGCCGTCCTGGCCCAGCTCGGGCGGGGCGGTGTGCTCGGCCGGCGGCAGGCCGTCGAAACGCAGCGGCGGGCCGGGCAGCTCGATGCGGCCCAGGACCGGGTGCTCCACGGTGACGAGCAGGCCCTGGGAGCGGGTCTGGTCCCAGGCGTAGACCTCGTCGAGGGAGCGGATGGCGCCGGCCGGGACGCCCAGCTCGCCGAGCGCGGCCAGCCAGTGGGAGCGGTCGTGGGCGGCCAGGGCTTTCTCCATGTCCTGGATGAGGTCCTCGCGGTGGCGGAAGCGGTCGCGGTTGGTGCGATATTTCGCGATATCTGGGTCTATGCCGAGGAGGGTGGCGACTTTTCGCCATTGGTTCTCATTCGCGACGGCGATCTGAAGCATGCCGCCGGCGCAGTGGAAGGCTCCGTACGGGGCGATGGAGACGTGGTGGTTGCCGTTGGCCCGCGGAACCTGGCCGCCGACCGTCCAGGCGGTGCCGTGGTAGGAGTGCACGCCGGTCACCGCGGCCAGCAGGGAGGTCCGTACGATCCGGCCCTCGCCGGTGCGCTCGCGCTCGTACAGGGCGGCGGCCACGCCGTACGCGCCGTGGATGCCCGCGAGCAGGTCGGCGATCGAGGCCCCCACGCGGTAGGGCTCCTCGGCGCTGGGACCCGTCAGCGACATCAGCCCCGCCTCGCCCTGCGCGATCTGGTCGTAGCCCGGCCGCCCGCCCTCCGGGCCGTCGTGCCCGAACCCCGTGATGGACAGGACCACCAGCCTCGGGTTGAGCTCGCGCAGCCGTTCCACGGCGAGCCCGAGCCGGTCGAGCACCCCGGTGCGGAAGTTCTCGATGAGCACGTCGCTCTGCCGGACCAGGCGTTCGATCAGCGCCTTGCCGCCGGCGCTCTTGAGGTCGACGGCGACCGACAGCTTGTTGCGGTTGGCCGCCAGGAAGTACGTGGAGATGTCATGCTCCGGCCCGACGAACGGCGGTCCCCAGCCCCGCGACTCGTCACCCCCGTCAGGGTGCTCCACCTTGATCACCTTGGCACCCAGGTCACCGAGCATCTGGGCGGCGTGCGGACCCGCGAGGGCCCTGGACAGATCGAGCACGACGATGTCGCCTAGGGGTCCGAGCAAGATCAACCTCCATCCCGGGGAAAGTCAATATTCTCAGCTTGCCAGGTCCTTTCTGTCGCCCCCTACCCTCGACAGCGTGCAAACCCTCGCCCAGCGCATCAGCGACCTCCCGCCGTCGTGCGGCTCGGTCCGCCTCGTGGCCGTCGACGGGCCCGCCGGAGCGGGCAAGACCACGTTCGCGGGACGGCTGGGCAAGGCGCTCGACTGCCAGGTGATCCACAGCGACGACTTCCCCGTGCCGTGGTCGGAGGGCCCGGGCGCCTGGTTCGCGGCGTTGCGCGAGCAGGTCCTCGACCCGCTGTCGGCGGGCCGCCCCGGTCGTTTCCGCCGCTACGACTGGCACCGCGCACGCTACACGACGTGGCTCGACGTCCCGCCCGCTCCGGTCCTGGTGATCGAGGGCGTGGGTACGGCCCGCCGCGACGCCGACCACCTCCTGGCCTTCCGGGTCTGGCTGGAGGCCGAGCGCGCGACCCGCTGGGACCGCGTGCGGGCCAGGGACGGCGCCGGCCTGGAGGCGGAGTGGCAGGCGTGGTTCGCCGCGGAGGACCGCTGGTTCGCCGGCGACGCCACCCGATCCCGAGCCGACCTCGTCATTTCCACCTGACTGTAAAGGATGGCCATAACCCCGGCCACCCACCATATTGCTATACCAAATCCTATACAACATCCCGGCGGATGACCTTTACCCTCGACGCAGTCCCTTCCCCCCATCGAAAGGCCGTTCGCGATGGCGCCGCTACCGCAGCCACGGACCCTCCACCTGACGATCTGCGCCACGCTCCTCACCGCGGTCGCGGCCATCGGCGTCAGCGCCGTGGCCCAGGCCACCGCCACCACGCAGGAGGCGCACCCGGTCGCGGTCACGATCCGCGACGTGGCGGGCAAACCGGTCGGCACCCTCGCCCTGCGGCCGGAGGGGTACACCAAGTCGCGCCTGTCGGTCACGGTCAAGGGCCTGCCTCCGGGCTACCACGGCTTCCACATCCACGCCACCGGCATCTGCGACCCCGCGGCCGTCGACCCGGCGACCGGCAAGGTGTCGCCGTTCTACACCGCCGGCGGCCACTTCGACCTCGGCGGCTCCACCCACTCCCACCACTCGGGCGACCTGCCGCCGCTGCTGGTCGCCGCGGACGGCTCCGGCACGGCCTCGGTGGTCACCGACCGCTTCCGGGTCCGCCAGCTCACCGACGCCGACGGCAGCGCCGTCATCGTGCACGCCCTGCCCGACAACCTGGCCAACATCCCCGAGCGCTACAGCGCCACCGGCCCGGACGAGGCCACCCAGCGCACGGGCGACGCGGGCGGCCGGATCGCCTGCGGCCCGATCAAGTAGCCGCCCGCCCACCGCTCCCCGGACGCCGCACTGGCC
>NZ_JBHYIO010000036.1:0-147392 GCF_042740095.1 Nonomuraea sp. NPDC059023
CGCCGCCATCTGGCACAACTGGAACACCGGCGCACCCGTAAAACGGTCCCTGACCGCCTACGACCACTAACCCGAATTTCACATCAACGATCTAGGCGCCGGGGCCGGCCGGCCGCATCGGTCGAACTACTGGCGCTGAACCGGCGGCCTGCCTACAGGTCGAGCCGGCCCAGTTCGGCTCGCCTGCTGACGCCGAGCTTCGGATAGGCCTTGTACAGGTGGTGGCCCACGGTGCGCGGGCTGAGGAACAGCTGGGCGGCGATCTCACGGTTGCTGAGGCCGAGGGCGGCACGCCGGACGACCTGCAGTTCCTGCGCGGTGAGCTGTTCGGCGGCCGCGGTGTCGGGGGGCGGGACGGGGCCGCCGAGGGCGACGAGCTCGGTCCGCACGCGGGCGTGCCAGCCGTGGGCGCCGATCTGGTCGAACGTCGCCAGCGCCTGTGACAGCAGGGTCCGGGCCGAGGTGGGGCGGCGGTGGCGGCGCAGCCATTCGCCGTAGGCCAGCTGGGTGCGGGCACGGTCGTAGGGGCCGCAGCCGTCGACGGCCAGTGAGGCCTCGAAGCGCTGCCGCGCCTCGCGGCTCTCGTCGAGGAGGGCGGCGCAGCGCAGCAGGAGCGCCCCGGCCGCCGGACTCGCGGTGTGCTCCGCCCAGCTCTCGAGCCGCGGCAGGTGGCGGCGTGCCCGGTCCTGGTCGCCGGCGCGTACCCCGGCCTCGACGTGATCGGCGATGGCGCGGACGGTCACGTCCCTGCCGGGCGGGCCCGCGCAGACCTCGTCGAGCCGGTCGAGGGCGGCGTGGGGGTCGCCGGCCATGAGGTCGATCAGCGCCAGCCCCCATCGGGCCTGGGCCGCGGCCATGCCGTGGCGGCCGGCGTGCTTGAGCACCAGTCCGGCCCCCTGCCTTGCGGTGGTCACCTCGCCGCGGACGGCGGCGAGCCAGGACGAGATCGCGGTGAGCACGATCACCTGGAGGTCCTGGCCCAGTTCTTCGGCCAGGGAGATGGCTTCGGCGACGTTCGCCTCCGCGTCGCGGAACCCGCCGGTGACGAGCTGGGCGAGCGCGAGCGGCTCCTGGACGTACGGCAGCCAGCCCAGGGCGCCTTGGGCACGCATGGTGGCGACCTGCCGGTCGAGCACCTTCAGGGCGAGGTCGTCGGCGCCGATCAGGACGCCCAGGAAGCCGGCGGTGAGCCCTTCGAGGGTGGCGTCCATGGCGCCGTCGCGGGCCGCGAGGAGCAGGTCGCGCATCGGCGGCACCGCCTCCTCGGTCCGGCCGCTCAGCAGGCCGACGAAACCGGCCAGCGCGCCCGCGACCTCGGGCGGGCCTCCGCGTACCCGCCCCAGTCGCTCGCCGCATCGGGCGAGCAGCCCTTCGTCGGCGGCGTCGCGGGCGCACCACACCGCCTCGGTGAGCACGGAGATCGCGCGGACCGGATCGGCGGTGAGGACGGGGGTGGCGGCGTCGAGAGCGAGAGCGCAGGCCCGCGCGGGCGAGTCCCGCTCGTAGGCGACCTGCGCCCGGATCCACGCCGCCTCAGCCTGAACCCACGCCACACTCGCGTCCGTCGCCTCACCCTCGACGACGCTCCCGGTCGTGGCGTCACCCTCGACCACACTCGCAGCCATCGCCCCGTCTTCGACGGCCCTTTCGGCTGGCGGGCCGCCGTCGGCGGTATGTCCGTCCGCTTCGGCGCCTGCCGGTGCGGGGTCGGTGGTGGCGGGGCCGGTGGTGGCCGGGCCGGTCATCGCGGGGCCGGTCATCGCGGTGACCCCCGCGGCCAAGATGGCCGCGTGGTCCAGCAGACCGGCGTCGTAGGCCGCGCGGGCCGCCGCGACCAGGCGGCGGGCCTGGACGGCGGCGTCGCCGCTCAGTTTCACCGCCCGTTCCAGCGCCCGGGACGCGGCCGCCGGCGCGCTGCGGGCGAGGGCGCGCTCCGCGGCCCGTTCCAGCTCGTCGGCCACCCCGTCGTCGGTCCCGCCCGCGGCGGTCGCGGCGTGCCAGGCGCGCCGGTCGGCGTCGCGCGGGTCGGACAGGACGTCGGCGAGCGCCCGGTGCGCCGCGAGCCGGCGCGCGAACGGCGCCTCCTGGTACGCCGCCGCCCGGATCAGCGGATGCCGGAACTCCACCGCGTCGGAGGTCACCCGCACGAGCCCCACGTGCTCGGCGGGCTCCAGGTCGTCGGCGTGCAACCCGAGCCGCCCCGCCGCGGCCAGGAACGACCACAGCTCGCACCCGTGGTCGGCGGCCACGAGCAGCAGGGCCAGCCGCGTGCGCGAGGGCAGTGCGCGCACCTGCAGGCGGTAGTGCTCCTCCAGCCGGCCGACCGCGGCCAGGGGCGCGACGGGTGACGGGAGGGTGCCGGTGCCGGACCTGGCCAGCTCCACGATCGCCAGCGGGTTGCCGCCCGACTCCACGAGTACCCGGTCGGCGACCGGCTGCGGCAGCGGGCCGACCGTGGCCAGCAGCTCGGCGGAGTCACGTGCGCCGAGCCGCGGCAGCCTGATGTCGTCGATGCCGGAGGCGGGGAAGGGCCGCTCGCCGTCGCGCACCGCGAAGACCGCCCCCACCGGGTCGGTGTGGAGCCGCCGGACCGCGAACAGCAGCGCGTCCACGGAGGACCGGTCGAACCACTGCACGTCGTCGAACAGGCACAGCAGCGGCCTTTCACCGGCCAGCTCCGACAGCAGTGTCAGCGTGGCGGCGCCGACCATGAGCCGGTCGCCGGAGGCCGGGCCCGTCCCGAACGCCGCCCGCAGCGCCTGCGCGTGCGGCGCGGGCAGCGCGTCGAAGCGCCCGACGTCGCGGGCCAGCATCAGTTGCAGCGCCGCGAACGGGATCTCGGCCTCGGACTCGATCCCGACCACGCGCAGGATCCGCATGCCGCCGGCGACGCCCGCCGCGTACTCCAGCAGGGCGGTCTTGCCGATGCCCGCCTCGCCGCGCACGACCAGCGACCGGCTCCGTCCGGCCTTCGCGTCGGCGACGAGACGGACCAGCCGGGAGCGTTCGGCGGAACGTCCCACCATCATGGGGGAAGTCTAGGGCGAGCACCGTTTTACCCCGGGTAGAAGGGCGTAGGCAGGCGCGAGTGGGCGGGCATATGCTCGGCTGGGTTCGCGCCGGGGGCGCGGTTGACGAGGAGCGCGTATGGCCATCTCGTACGACTGGGCGCAGGAGTGGGCCGGCCAGGCGGAGGCGCTCGCCGGCGAAGGCCGGCTGCCCGAGGCCGCGGAGCTGCTCCAGCGCGGACTCGACCGGGTGGACGGCGGCGGGGAGTGGACCGACGGGCGGCTGACGGCCTTCGCCCTCTTCGCCGAACTGCTCGAAGGCGTCCACGGCGCGCTCGGCGACATGGACGCCCTGCGCCGGTTGTTCACCCGGCTGCGCGCCAGTTGCCGGGCGGCGGACCTGCCGCGCGGCGAACTGCTCGCGCTGGGCAAGCTCGTGGTCCTGGAGGCGGTCATGGACGACTTCGAGGCCGCCGCCGGCGCGGGGCTGGAGCTGGTCCGGTTATGGGGGGAATGGGAGTGGGGCGAGCCCGGGGTGGCCGACGAGGGCGTGGCCGAGGCGGCCTCCTCGCTCGGGAAGGCCGCGCGGGCGGCCCACCACCACGGGGATCAGACCCATGCCACCGTCCTCACCCAGTTCGCGCTCACCCTCGACGAGAACGAACGCTCCGCGCTGTTCGCCGCCGCGTACGGCACCGCCCGGCAGGGCCGGCTGGAGGAGTCCCTGGCCTACTTCGACCGGCTCATCGCCGCCGACCCGGCCCGGTACGGCTCCCACGAGGGCCGGGCGAGGGTGCTGGCGAGGCTGGACCGGCTGCCCGAGGCGATCGAGGCGATGGGCTCGGCCGTGTACGGCGAGCCGGGCCAGCCCCGCCACCGGCTGGTCAGGGCCGAGTTCCTGGTCGAGGCCGGGCTGATGGACGAGGCCCTGGTCGACCTGACCGTCTGCGTCGCGCAGACCAGCGCCGAGGCCGAGGTGCTGGCCGCCGATCCCACGGCGAACCTGCCCTATCTGGACACCCTGCCCACCGAGGCGCTGGCCGAGCAGGTGGTGGCCTTCCGGCTGTCGCTGCTGACGGACGGCGAGCGGGACGGCGACGCCGCGCTCTGCGTGGCCGAGGCGCTCGCCGACCCTCGGCTGCGCGGCTTCGCCCAGCTCCAGGGCATGCTGGAGGAGCTGGCCGAGGCGGTGGAGAGTCCCGCGGCCATTCTGGAACTGCTGCCCGACGACGCGCCGTCGCGGCTGGCCAGGGCTCGCTGCCTGATCGTGCTGGACGAGGTCGAGCGGGCGCTGGTCGTCCTGGAGGAGATGCGGCTGCGGCCGTACGACATGGAGTCGTTCGAGGCGATGGGCGGGCTGCTCGAACTGCTGGCCGCCCGGCATCCGCGCCATCCCGGCGTCCGGCGGGTCCTCGCCGACGTCCTCATCACGCGGTGGCGGCCGATGGCGGCGCTGGCGCACCTGGACGTGCTGCTGGAGGAGGCGCCGGGCGACTGGTACGGGCTGCTGCTGCGCGGCATGGCCCACGTCACGCACGCCGAAGGCGAACCCGGGTGGAACGGCGCCAACGTCATGGACGCCCTGGAGTGCCTGATCGACGCGGTCGGCGCGGCGCCGCCCGGCGAGGCCAGGCCGATGAACGCGCTGCGCTGGCTGCTGCAGTACGCGCTGGCGATCCCCGATCTGCGCGAAGCCCTGATGATCCTGCTGGGCAAGAAGGCGGAGCCGTTCGACCGGATCCTGGAGGCCGTTCCCGGGCTGGAGACGGTCGTGGAGATGCTCGTCGCCTTCACCTTCGCGCTCAATCCGAGCCAGGCGCACGACGACAGCGCATTCGCGCTGGCCACGGCCCGCGAGTACGCGGTCGCCGCCGGGCTGCCGCAGCTCGCCGCCCAGATCGACCTGCTGCACGCCGACGTCCTGCTGCGCCTTTCCGACGTGCAGCGCGCGATGGACCATCTGGCCGCCGCCGAGGCGGTCATCGCCTTCCTCGGGGTGATCCCGAACGCGGAGTTCCTGCCGAGCTGGGGCCACGCCGACCTGGCCGCCCGGCAGGCCGACGCCGAGCGGCGCGGCCACTCGGCCATGGTGTTCGACCTCGACCACCAGGAGGTGATGGTGACCGCGCTCGGCTTCCTGCAGGGCTACATCGACCTCGTCCACGCCGACATCGCGGTACGGCTCGGCGACCTGCCGGCCGCGCTGGAGCGGCTGAGCCGGCCCTCGTCCGACAGCGGCCCGGACTACCTGGTCAGGTCGAAGCGGTTGCTGAAGGCCCGGGCTCTGCGCGACAGCGGGCGCTTCGACGAGGCGCTGGAAGTCCTGGGCGAGGTGGGCGACGATCTCCAGGCGGCGAACGTGCTCGCCACGATCCACCGGCTGAGCGGCGAACACGCCGAGGCGGCCCGCATCCTGCGGCGTACCCTCGACCGCGACGACCTCGACGCGCACGAACAGGTGATCATCGCGGGGAACCTGGCCGACGCCCAGCGCGTGGGCGGCAACCCGCGCGCCGCGCTGCGCACCCTGGACGAGCACCGGCCCGACCCGGCCACCCCGTCGTCGGCCAGGGCTGGCTGGCACTACGGCCGCGGCAAGATCCTCAGCTCGATGGGCAAGCCGGCGGCCGCGCTGTCCGGCCTGCTCGTCGCGCTCGACCTCAACGACCAGGTCAGAGGCGGTTTCCGGGCCGAGGACGACCGCATCAGCTGGCAGGCGGGCAACCTTTCCGTCCTGACCGAGGCGCTGTGGGCGGCGGTCGCGGCCGCCCGCCTGGACACCGCCCTGGAACTGGTCGAACGCGGCCGTGCCAGGGCCTTCGTGGACGGGCTCACGCTCGGCCCGCCCCTGCGCGGACCCGAGACCGCCGGGCTGGCCGCCTCCGTCGCCGCCGCCCGCGAGCGCCGCCGCCTGCTGCTGGAGGTGGCCGCCGACCCCGGCGCGGACCTCGGCCCGTTGCGGGCGCTCGGCGTCGACCTGGGCGAGCGCGACGAAGGGTTCGGCGAGCGGCTCGCCACGGAGATCTCCCGCGAGGGCCCGGCCCTGCGGCGGCTGGAGCAACGCCTGCTGCGGGCCACGCTCGGGGCCCGCGAATCGGTCGCGGGGCAGGTCAGCTCCGCAGCGGAGGTACGCGATCTGCTGACGACGGCTCCGGGCGAGCCGGCCGTGCTCCTCGCCGAGTTCGCCGCCACCGGCCCCACCGGCATCGGCCTGCTTCTGGCCGGCCGGTACGGCACCGCCTGGTCGTCCTGGCCGGACGAGGAGCCCGGCCCCCTCGCCGGGCACCTGCAGCGGGCCACCGAACCGGGCGAGCTGATCTGCCTGGTGCCCTCCGGTCCCCTGCACCACCTGCCGCTGCACGCGACGCTCGTGAACGGCGCGCCGCTGATCGCCCGCAACCCCGTCTGCTACCTGCCCAGCGCCTCGGTGCTGGCGCTGTGCCGGGCCCGCCGGGGAGCGCGGCGGCGGCCGTTCTCGGCCTTGGTGCTGGGCGACTCCCGCGGCGACCTGCGCCATGCCAGGGCCGAGGCCGTGGCCATCGCCGGGCTGCTCGGCGCCCGCGCCCACCTCGGCCGGGACGCGGCCGGGGACCTGCTCGCCGACGGCGCCGACGCCTACGACGTGATCCACCTGGCCTGCCACGCCGCCTTCGACGCCGAGCACCCCGAGCAGTCGGGAATCCTGCTGAGCGGCGCCCGCCTCACCGTCGAGGACGTCTACGACCTGCGGCTCAACGCCAGCCTGGTCGTGCTCAGCGCCTGCGAGAGCGGGCTGGGCGAGAACCGGCCGGGCGACGAGCTGATGGGGCTGGTCCGGGCGTTCATGTACGCCGGGGCGGCCTCGCTGCTGGTGAGCCTGTGGCCGGTCGACGACCTGTCCACCGGGCTCCTCATGCGCGAGTTCTACGCACGCTGGCGCGGCCACGGCGAAGGACCCGCGCAGGCGCTCGCCGCCGCCCAGCTCGCGGTCAGGGACATGACCTGCGCGCAGGCGATCCGGCGGATCGAGTCCGGCGCCGACGCCGGCACCCGGCTCGACGTGGCCCGGCTGCGGGTACGCGCCGGCGACCTCGGCGCGGCCATCGCCCTGTACGAGGAGATGCTGGCCGGCGGCGATGACGTGCCCGCCGAGCTGGTACGACGTCAGCTGCGCCGGTTGCGGCTGAAGGCGGAGGCGCCGGAGCCCGTCGACTACGGGCGCAGGCCGTTCGCCGACCCCTACCATTGGGCAGCCTTCACGCTCGTGGGAGATTGGCGAACCGGATGATCGCTGTGCGCGTCAGGACCTTCCCGGACCAGGCCTCCATCGGGCCCGCGCCGCCTCGCGGCCCCGGTCTCGCGGCGCTCACGCACGACGAGCGGGTGGTCGCGGTCGTGGACGGCGGCGGCGGGCCCTGTCCGCCGCTGGTCGTCGTGGAGCTGGACGGCGACCGGGTCGAGGAGGCGGTCCTGCTCGACCTGGCCGACCTGCTCGGGCTGCTCACCGAGGTGCCGGGGGTGCTCGTGGAGCGGGACGGCCGGCCGTACGGGATCGTGGCCCGCGCGGACGTGGCCGCGGCGCTCCCGCTGGAGCTGCTCGAAGAGGGGTCGCAGCGGCTCGGCAACGCGCCCGGCCTGCCCTCGCGGCGCTACGTCTGCCGCAAGTGCGAGCCGCCCTCGCGCAGGTTGCCCCGCTCGGCCACGAACGGTCCTCCGGTGTGTTCGCGCGTGTGGTCCCACGGCCCGATGGAGCTCGAAGGAGGCTGACGGCCCGGTGTTCGCCACCGTCCTGAAAGAGATCACCGGCTACTTCGACCGCAGAGCCCTGCTGTCGTCCTTTCTGCCGACGCTGGTGGCGGCGGGCGTCCTGGTCGTGGCCGTGGTGTGGTCCGCGATGGACCCCCGGGTGGCCGTGCGGCTGTGGACGGCGCTGCCCGGACTGGTCCAGGCGCTGCTCATCGTGGGGTTCCTGGTCGTGGTCGCGTTGTGGTCGTTCGCGCTGGTGAACCTGCGGCCGGTGGCCGACCAGGTCTTCCAGGGGCGCTGGGGCGAGTCGGCGCCCCTCACGGCGCTGGCCCGCCGGCGTACGGCCCGCCACCGCGACGCGCGGGCCCGCGATCTCAGGGCCGACGAGCGCCTGGAGCTCCACGAAGCCGCGCTCCTGCAGGCGGTCGAGTCGCTGCCCAGGCCCGGCGAGCCCGGCGTGCCCTTCGGCGGCGATCCGGCCGCCGAGCTGGAGGCGGTCGAGCGGGCCTGGGCGGACGCGGACGCGCTGCCGTCCGAGCGGGCCTCGGCGATCCTGCCCGGACTGAGCGCCCGGCTCGCCGCCCTGGCCTCGACCGGCGCTCCGGAACTGGACGACCCGCGCTTCGCCCGGCTGGTGGCCACGGCGACGCGGCTGGCCGGGCGGTTCCTGCAGGATGTGCGTTCCCGCCGGGCCGCCGTCCAGCAGCGGCTGTTCGTGCTCTATCCCGACGACCCGGTCGACGTCGTGCCGACCGCGATCGGCAACATCCTGCTGGCCGCCGAGCAACATCCCCGGCTGCGGTACGGCCTGGATCCGGTCGTGATCTGGTCCCGGCTGCAGCCGCTGCTGCCCGACCCCTTCGCCGCCGCGCTCAAGGACGCGAAGGCGTCGCTGGACCTCATGCTCACGCTGGCCGCGTACCTGGTCGTCGTGGGTGTCCCGGTCGCGGTCCTCGCCGCGGCCGGCGCGCCGCTGGGGCCGGGCGCGCTCGCGTGGAGCTGCCTGGCCGCGGCGCTCGTCGTCATCGCCGCTCTGGTACGGCTGCGCCGCCCCCTCGTCGTGGCGGCCCTGGCGGCGGCGCTGCTGTCGTTGCCGGCGGTGCTCTTCTTCCTGGCCGCTCCCCCGGCCCTCGTCCCGGTGCTGCGCGTCGCCGCGGGGCTCGTGCTGGTGGCGGCGGTGCTCGTCCTGGCCATGGTGGTCCACGCCGGGGCCAGAGAGGCGGCGCTGGCCTTCTCCGACCAGCTCAAGTCCGCCTTCGACCTGCACCGGCGGCTGGTCCTGCGCGAGCTGGGCCTGGAGCCTCCGTCCGACCTCGCGGCCGAACGGGAGCTCTGGCTGGACGTCTGCCAGTTCCTGTACCGCGGCGACCCGCCCGTCTCCCCCGGGTTCCGCTACCGCGCCGACCCCCCGGAGGCGACCCCCTGAGGCCGGTGATCAGGGGATGAGGATCGTCTTGCCGGGCAGGCGACCGGCGACGGCCTCCTCGTGGACGTCGGCCAGATCGCCCAGCGGCCGGCGGGCGGCCACGTCGATCTTCAGGGTTCCCGCGTCCACGCGGGCGACCAGCTCGGCGAGCTGGGCGGCGTCGCCGCGGGCGAAGACCTGTGCGACGCGCACGCCGCGGCCGGCGTCCTCGGCGGCGGTGGTGGTGCTGACGAAGGTGCCGCCGTCGGCGACCAGGTTCGTCAGCTCGGCGGTCTCCTCCGGGGTCGTCCGGACCAGGTTCAGCACCACGTCGAACCGGCGGCCCTCCAGCGCCCGCGTGACGGGGGTCTCGGTGTGGTCCACGAGGTGGTCGGCAGCGTAGGAGCGGATACGGCCGGCGCTGCGCGGGCTCGCGGTGGCGGTCACCACGGCGCCGGTCTCCTTGGCCAGCTGGGTGGCGTATCCGCCCACCGCGCCGCCGGCGCCGTTGATCAGGATGTGCTGGCCTGCCCGCAGGGCGGCGTGCTCGTACAGTGCCTGCCAGGCCGTGAGGCCCACGGCGGGCAGGGCGGCGGCGTCGGCGAGGTCCACGGTCCGCGGGGCGGCCGCCAGGATGCCGGCGGGGGCGACGGTGTACTCGGCCGCCGCTCCGGGGGCGGTCATCGGGAGGAAGCCGATCACCGCGTCGCCTTCGCTCCAGCCCTCCACCCCCTCACCGGCCGCGGTGATGACGCCGGACAGGTCGAAGTTCGGGATGTGCGGGAGGGTCAGCGGGAACACCTCCCGCACGTAGCCGGCGCGGATCGCGACGTCCACCGGGTTGAACGAGGTGGCGGCCACCTTCACCACCACCTGGCCGGGTCCCGCCGCGGGCAGGTCGGCGTCCTCGTGGACCAGGACGCCGGTGTCGCCGTAGGAGTGGTAGCGCACTGCCTTCATGATCTCTCCTCAGAGAATTGCTTCGAAGTTGAAGCGTGTGATGACAGTAGCTTGCTTTGAGTTCGAAGCAATACCCGATGAGGAGGTGACCCTGGTCACAATGCTTTGAGTTCGAAACATATAGGATGTGCGGATGACCGACGACGGCGTTCCGGGGCTCGACCCCCGGCAGCTGGGGGCCTACTTCGCGCTGATGGAGGCCGTCAGCCTGCTTCAGCACCACGTCGAGCAGCAGCTCCAGGCCGTGGGCGGGCTCAGCTACGTGCAGTTCCAGCTCCTGGCCCGGCTCGCGAACGCGCAGGGGCGGCTCACCATGACCGAACTCGCCGACGGCGTCGTCTACAGCCGCAGCGGCCTCACCTACCAGGCCGGGCTGCTGGAGAAGACCGGCCTCATCACCCGCGGCCCCTCCCCCGACGACGAGCGCACCACCCTGGTCACCATCACCGAGGACGGGCTCGCGCTTCTGGGACGCGTGATGCCGGGGCACATCCAGGTCGTCCGCGGCATGCTGTTCGACCCTCTGGCCGACGAGGACCTCAGCCGGCTCGGCGACATCATGGTGGGAGTCCGGGACCACATGCGCTCACTGCCGCCCCGCTCGGCCGCCCCGCGCAAGCGCCGCCCGCCCGCCACCCAGACCTGAACCCGCTGCCACATCCAGCTCGCCGCGGCCTCGACGACCGCGGCGCCGATCTTGCTCGTGCCGGCCCGGCGCCAGTTCGCCGAGGGACTGGCGCGCACCGGGCTCAAGGGATGAGTCAGCTCACGGCCTGCTTCACCAGCGCGCTGATGCGGGCCTCCACCTCGGGAGTGACCTCGATCAGGGCGTGGGAGACCGGCCACATCGCGCCGTCGTCCAGCTTGGCCGGGTCGCTGAAGCCGAGCGTGGCGTAGCGTCCCTTGAACTTCTCCGCGGGCTGGAAGTGGCAGACGAGCTTGCCGTTGAGCGCGTAGGCGGGCATGCCGTACCAGAGCTTCGGGGCGAGGGCCGGGGCACTGGCGGTGACGATGGCGTGGACGCGCTCGGCCAGGACGCGGTCCGCGTCGTTCATCTCGGCGATCTTGGCGAGCACGTCCCGCACCGCCTCCGCGGCCTTGTCGGCCTCGCTGCGGCGGGCCGTCCTCTTCAGCTCCTTGGCGTGGTCCTTCATCGCGGCGCGCTCCTCGGCCGTGAACCCCTCGTACGCGGTGGTGGCGGTGCTGGTCATCGTGTGCTCCTTCGTCGTGGTCGCTGTAAGGCAAAGGTGCCTGAGCGGGTTGATACATCCGCTATGCGGAGACGATGCGGCCGCACACCTTTTCTTTCTGGATACCGTCCTGTTAGTTTGCCAGCTATGCCCCTCTCGCTGTTCTTCCTCCTGGATGGCGTGGTTTTCGCCACCTGGGTGGTTCGCATCCCCTCGGTCAAGGACCACCTCGGCGTCTCCACCGGCGGTCTCGGCGTGGCGCTCATGTGCATGGCGATCGGCACCGGCCTCGCCATGACCGTGAGCGGACGGCTCTGCCTGCGCTACGGCACGCGCCGCGTCATCCTCGCCGCCATCTCCCTGCTCAGCCTGGCCCTGCCGGTGATCTCGCTCGCGGACACGATGGTGGCGCTGTGCCTGACGCTCGCCGTGACCGGGCTGTGCTACGGCACCCTCAACATCGGCCTGAACAGCGCGGCCGTCGAGGTCGAGCGGGCCACCCAACGGCCGGTCATGTCGGTGCTGCACGGGCTGTGGAGCGCCGGCGGCCTCGCGGGGGCGCTGCTCGGCGGCCTTCTCCTCGGCTCGCTGACCACCACGCAGCACTTCCTGCTGGTGTCCGCCCTCATCCTCCTCAGCACGGCCGTCCTGGCCAGGCCGCTCCTGCGCGGGACGGTCCCCGCCACCGCGAGCGCCCCCGCCAAGGGCGGGCCGCGGACGTTCCGCCTGGCCGTGGCGCTGTGCGGCGTGCTGGCCGTGTGCGCGGCGTTCGGCGAGGGCGCGGTGGCCGACTGGAGCGTGCTGCACCTGCGCGACGACCTGCACGCCGAGGCCGACCTGGCCGCGTACGGCTTCTCGGCCTACTCGGTGGCGATCGCGATCACCCGGCTGGCGGGCAGCCGCCTGGTGGCGCGGTTCGGGCAGAGCACCGTGCTCGTGACCGGCGCCGTGCTGGCGGTGTGCGGCGGCCTGGCCGCGTCGTGGACGGGTTCGGTGGCGGTGGCGTTCGCCGGGTTCGTGGTGGTGGGGTGCGGGCTGGCCAACGTCTTCCCGCTGGCCATCGCCCAGGCGGGGGCGCTCGGCGGACCGGCGGGCGTGAGCCTGGCCTCCAGCATCGGCCACGCGGGCATGCTCGGCGGGCCGCCGTTGATCGGCTTCATGGCCGAGCACGTCGGGCTGCCCGCCGCCCTGTCGGCCATCGCCGTCTCCTCGGCCGCCGTCGTGCCGCTCGCGCTGTACCTCCGCGCGGCGCGATAGATCTCCTACACGGACCCTCAATATCGGGATAAGTAGCGATATCGTACTTGGGCATGACAGGAGGGGAGATCGCCTCGGGGGCCGATCACGACTCGACCACCACGCCGCGACGGGGCGCATGCCGTACGGGCGAATCCATCGCGGACCCCGGCCGCGCACGGGCGGGAGGCCGCCGCCCGGGGCGGCGCGAAAGGGAGCGATGGAAGCGCGCACAGGCGACGCTCTGATCGAGCTGATCCGCACGCATCCGGCCGACGACGACATCGTGGGCCCGGCGGCCGGCGACCTGCTCGGCGAGCTGCGCGCGGGTTACCCGGTCGAGAACCTCGGCAGGCTTCTGCGCAGCGAGGACGAGGCGATCGCCGGGACGGGCGCCTGGTTGCTGGCGGAGCTGGCCGAGCTCGCCGCCCCGATGATGGACGAGATCCCGGCCCTGCTCTCCCACCGGAACCGCATCGTCGGCTACTACGCGATCGCGGTCGTCCTGGAGAACGCCGGCGAACGCCACGGACCCGCCATCGCCCAGGTCCTCGCCCTGAGCCGGGATCCGGAGAGCGCCATCCGCTGGAAGGTCCTCGAGTTCCTGACCGAGGCCTCCGTCGAGCAACTCGAGGCGGGGGCGTCGTGCCTGCCTCCCGGCCGGCTCAGGGACCTGACCGAGTGGCTGGTCCTGCAGGAGGACGAGGAGCCCGACGCCTCCGGCATCATCACCCGGCTGACGGACGGCGACCCGTTGACCAGGCTGTTCGCCGCCGCGGCCGCCACCAGCCTGTCCGGCCCCGACGACATGGGCCTCCTGGAGCACGCGGCCGGGACCGGGGACGAGGAGATCCGCTCGTTCGCCGGGGAACGGCTGAGCGAACTGCGCGAGCAAAGTACCTAAGTGCGACAGATTCGCCGTGCCCGGCGTTTATCTAACGTTGGGGGCAAGACGAACGGACGATCTGAGGAGAAGGCACATGAGCGACATCAACGAGCTGGTCAAGCGCTACCTCGCCGCCTGGAACCAGACCGACGCCGAGGCCCGCCGGGCGGAACTGGCGGAGGTCTTCGCCGACGACGCCGTGTACACCGACCCGCTGGTGTCGGTCCGGGGCCGCGACGGTCTCGACGCGACGATCGCCGCCGTGCAGGGCCAGTTCGGCGGGCTGGTGTTCAGCCTCGGCGGGCCCGTGGACGCCCATCACGACATCGCCCGGTTCACCTGGCACCTGGGCCCGGAGGGCGGCGAGCCGCTGGCCATCGGTTTCGACGTCGCCGTCATCGGCGAGGACGGCCGGATCGCCCGGGTGCTCGGCTTTCTCGACAAGGTTCCGGCCGGAGCCTGAGTTCCCGACCGCCATCTGACCCTGGAGGAAATCATGACCGCGTACCTGCTCGCCCACCTGCGCAAGCCCGAAGAGATCCATTCCGACGTCCTGGAGTACAAGGACCGGGTCCAGGCCACCCTGGACCCCTTCTCCGGCCGGTTCATCGTGCGCGGCGGCGAGGTCGACGTCCGGGAGGGCGACTGGCCGGGCGACGTGATCCTGGTGGAGTTCCCGTCGATGAAGCACGCCCGCGACTTCTACGACTCGGCCGCCTACCAGGAGATCCTCCACCTCCGCACGGACCACCTGAAAGGCGAGGTGATCCTCGTCGAAGGCATCTGAACCCGGGGCGCCGTCACTCCCGCGGGCGGTTCAGCGCGGAGTGGCGGTAGCTGTAGGCGGCGTAGATGATCAGGCCGATCGCGAACCAGATCGCGAAGCGCAGCCAGGTCGCCGGGCTCAGGAAGGTGATCAGCCACACCGAGAAGATGACGCCGATGGCCGGAACCACCGGCATGCCCGGTGTCCGGAAGGTACGCGGCAGGTCCGGCTGCCGGTACCGCAGGACGATGACGGCCACGCACACCACGACGAAGGCCAGCAGGATGCCGATGTTGGTCAGCTCGGCCGCCTCGCGAATCGGCAGGAACCCGGCGATGAGGGCGGAGACCACGCCGACGATCCAGGTGATCCGGCTCGGCACCCGCCGCACCGGGTGAACCTTGGCGAACCAGCGCGGCAGCAACCCGTCCCGGCTCATCGCGAACCACACGCGGGTGACGCCGAGCATGAAGGTGAACATGACGGTGAGGATGCCGATGATCGCTCCGGCCGCGATGACGCCGGCGAGCTTGGACAGCCCGACCGCGGCGAAGGCCGAGGAGAACCCGCTCTCGGGGTCGATGTCCCGGTAGTTCTGCATGCCGGTCAGGACCAGCGTGGCCAGGACGTACAGCACCATCGAGATGGCCAGCGAGTAGATGATCGCCTTGGGCATGTGGCGCTGGGCGTCCTTGGACTCCTCGGCGGCCGTGCTCATCGCGTCGTAGCCGAAGACGGCGAAGAAGACGGTCGCCGCGCCGGTGATCGCGCCGGTCACGCCGAACGGGAAGAAGGGGGTGTAGTTGGCCGGGTTGATGAAGAAGAAGCCGACCACGATCACCATCAGCACGACGGCGACCTTCACCACGACGACGAAGGTCTCGAACCGCGCCGCGGCCCTGATCCCGAGGTTCAGCAGGAACGCGATGAGCAGGCACAACACCACCGCGAACAGGTCGACGACCCGGCCGGGCCCGGTCCCCGGGGCGCCCAGCATCCAGGCGGGCAGATCGAGGCCGAGGTTGCCGACGAGGAACCCGAAGTAGCCCGAGATGCCGATCCCCACGACCGCGACGATCGCGGTGTACTCCAGCAGCAGGTCCCAGCCGATCAGCCACCCGGCCAGCTCACCCAGGACGGCGTAGCCGTAGGTGTAGGCGGAGCCCGCTTTCGGGATGAGCCCGGCGAACTCCGCGTAGGAGAACGCCGCGGCCGCGCTGGCCACACCGGCGATGAGGAAGGAGATGAGCACGGCGGGCCCGGCGGTCTGGTTGGCGACCGCGCCGGCGAGGGCGAAGATCCCCGCGCCGATGATGCCGCCGATGCCGATCGCGGTGAGCTGCCACAGGCCGAGCACCCGCGTCAGTTCCCCTTCGTGCTCGCTGGCGATCTGCTCCACCGGCTTGCGCCGGAACACTCCCGAGCCGCCTCCGAACGAAGCCATCGTCTCGCCTCCCTGGTCACGACGCTGTCACCGGCGAGGGGGATGGCTAGAAACGTACCCGTTTTCGCGAAGAATCAGACCGAAGCGTGGGCGGAGTCCCGGCCGGGGCGGACCCAGTCGTGGTTCTCGCGCAGGACCGTGAATCCGGCCGATCGGTAGAGCGCCACCGCGGCGTGGTTCGAGGACGGCGTCAGCACGGCGACCGCGCTCGCGCCCCGCTGGACGAGGGCCGCGCACGTGCCCAGCACGGCGTCGCGCCCGTAGCCGTGCCCGCGATGGCCGGGAGCGGTGCCGACCGGTTCGAGCAGCCCGCACCTGCCCACGCCCGCGAACCATCCGGTCGCGGCGGCCGCGGGCTCCCCCGCGGGCGTGCGCACCAGCGTCTCCACGGCCAGCTCGCCCGCGGGCGAGCGTTTCATCGCGTGCCACTTCTCGATGGTGAACGTGGATCCCGTGAACGCGGAGCGCTGCACCAGCACCCGGTCGGCCGCGTCGGCGTCCGCGACCGGCCGGGCGCGGACGCGCACCGGCCGCGGGGTCCACGACATGACGACCCAGCCGGCCTGCTCGCGTTCCCACCCGGGCACGGGCAGCCCGTCGGACCAGTCGTTGCCGGGTTCGAGCAGGTCCCCTGCGTCGGCCGCGAGCGCGCCGAGATCGGCCCCGGGCGCGGCGCTCACCCGCAGCACGGGGCCGTCGAGGAATCCGGCCGCCACCGGCGCCGCCCCGTCCGTCCAGAGGAAGACGGCCGCGTCGTCCAGCCGCAGGTACCAGCCCACGTCTCCGGGATGGAGGCCGCCGGCCGGGGCGTCGGCCGGCGTCCACGCCGACAGGGCGTGAAGCGCCGGGCCGGTCTCGGCAGGGGTCAGGCGGCGTCGAGCGAGTGAGATCACGGACGGCAGGCTAGCCAGCGCGCTCCCTGCGGCTCAAAGGCTTTTCACCGCAGCGCCTCCGCCGGTTCCATGCGGGCCGCGCGCAGCGCCGGATACAGGCCCGCCAGCAGTCCCACCAGCGCGCCGGCCACGGGTGCGGCCAGCGCCAGCCGTACGTCGAGGACCGGGGTCCACTGGCGCACGGCGGCCACCGCGACGACGGTCACCATGCCCACGCTGGCCCCGATCACCCCGCCGGTCAGGCCGATCAGGCTGGACTCCATCAGGAACTGGGCGGCGATGTGGCGGCGGGCCGCTCCCAGGGCGCGGCGCAGGCCGATCTCGGCGACCCGTTCCATGACGGTGACCAGCGTGACGTTGGCGATGCCGACCGCGCCGACGACCAGGGAGACCAGGCCGAGGATGAGGAAGAGTCCGTTGACGTCGTCCTGGGCGCCGTCGCGCGCCCGTTTGGGACTCGGCGGCGCGATCACCTGCAACTCGGCGCTGCGGTTGGGGCTCAGCGCGAGCGGCGCCTGGCGGGCGATGAGCTCGGCGGCGCCCAGCTGGGTGGCGACCAGGACGCGGGTGACGTCCTTGAGCCCGATGTCGGGGCCCAGTGTGGGCGGGACGAGGACCGCGCTGGCCAGGATCTGCTCGCGCCGCAGGCCGCCGATGATGCCGATGACGGTGTAGGAGCGGTCCTTGATGAACACGGCCGGCGCGTGTTCCAGGCTGGTGATGCCGAGCATGGCGGCGGCCTGCTCCCCCAGCACGACGACCCGGTCGCGGCGGGTGACGTGGCCGGCGTCGTAGTAGCGCCCGGCCAGCATCCGGCCGAGGGTGGTCTGCGGCAGGTCGGGGGTGGCCGCGACCACCGCGAGGGTCTGCCCGGACACCCGGGTGGGGTCGAGCAGGTTGTTGGCGGTCACGACGAGGTTGGAGCTCTTGTCGCTCTGCGCCAGCGCCGTCGCCGAGGTCACACCGCGCAGGAGGCGAAGCTCCTTGGCCGCGTCCCAGGTCACGATGGGGTTGTGGCCGCCGCGGGGCACCTCGACCGTGACGCTGGTGGCCAGCAGTTCGTCGAACCGGCCGACGATCTGGTTGCCCGCGGTGGCGGCGATGCCCAGCGTGACCACCAGCGTGCCGATGCCCAGGACGGTGCCGAGGGTGGTCAGGGCCGATCGCACCGGGCGGGCGAGCATCCCCGCCATGGACTCGGCCCACAGGTCACGGAGCTTCACTGAGCACCCCGTCCGCGATACGGACCCGGCGTTTGGCGCGTGCGCTAACCCCGTCCTCGTGCGTGATCACCAGGATCGTCAGGCCGTCGGCGCGCAGGCCGTCGAACAGGTCGAGGATGGCCTCGGTGTTGCGGCTGTCGAGGTTGCCGGTCGGCTCGTCGCACAGCAGCAGGGCGGGCTTGGCCATCAGGGCGCGGGCGATGGCCACGCGCTGGCGCTCGCCGCCCGACAGGCGATCGGGCAGGAAGCGGATGCGATGGCTCATGCCCACCTGCTCCAGCGCCTGTTCCGCGCGGGCCCGGCGGCCGGAGCGGGGGTGCGGGCCGTACACCTCGGCGAGCATCACGTTCTCCACGACCGTCCGGTGGGACAGCAGGTGGAAGGACTGGAAGACGAAACCGATGCGGGTGCCCCGCAGCCGGGTCCGCCCGCCGTCGCGCAGCGCCGTGGTCTCGACCCCGTCCAGCCGGTACGTGCCGGCGCTCGGCCGGTCGAGCAGGCCGAGGATGTTGAGCAGGGTGGACTTGCCGGACCCGGACGGCCCGACGATGGCCATGTAGTCCCCCTGCTCGACGCGCAGGTCCACGTCGGCCAGCGCGCGTACCGGCGGGTCGGACGGGAAGTCCCGGCAGACGCCGGCCAGCTCGATGACGGGCTCAAGCATCGCTCACCACGACCCGATCGCCCTCCTTCAGCTCGCCCGCGCGCACCGGCGTCACCTTCACCACGCCGTCGGCGGTCAGGCCCGTCCGCACCTCGACCTCGCGGGCACGGTCGCCGTCCACGGCGACCCTGACCCGGGGCCGGCCGTCGGCGGAGGTGATGACGGCGGCCACGGGGACGGCCAGCACCTCGCCCTCGGTCGAGCCGACCGAGATCCGCACGGTCATGGGCGAGCCGACCAGCGACTTGAGCTTCTTGGCCGAGCCGGGCGAGAGCAGGACGGGCACCGAACCGGTCTCCGCCTCCTCGCCCTTCGGCTTGTCCGCTCCCGCCTTGGCGTCCTCCCCCACCGCGCTCAGCGTGGCGGGCAGCTGCGTTCCGTCCATGGTCTCCATCGAGGCCTCCTGACCGGGGCGCAGCAGCTTGGCCTCCTTGGCCTCGACCGACCCGGTGACCGCGAAGGCCGAGCTGGTCACGGTCGCGACCTTGCCCTCGATGGTGTCGCCCGGCTTGACCTCGGCCTTGTCGATGCGGGCGGGCAGCTTCGGCAGGAAGACGATCTCACCGGCCGGGACGCTGACCCCGTAGGTCTTGCGGAACTCGGCCAGCAGGGTCTGGGCGTCGGCCAGGTTCGCGACGCTGTGGGTGACCTTCGCCCGCAGCGGCGAGACCTTCCTGGCCCGCTTCAGCGCCTGGTCGGCGGTGGCCTCGGCCTCCTTCGCCGTGCGCACCGCCTTGCGCAGTTCCTCCAGCCGCTTGTCCCGGTCGGCGCGTACCTGCTCCTCGTAGGCGGCCACCGCCCGGTGGGCCTCGTCGAGGTCCTGCCGGGCGTTGTCCAGCTTCATCTCCAGCAGGCTCGTGTCCACCGCGCTGGGCGTGGGCGCCGGTGTCGCGGTCGGCGTGGGCGCCGGTTTCCTGGCCTCCGCGAGCGCCTGCTCGGCCGCGAGCACCTGCTCCTCGGCAGCGCGTACGGCACGGCGCAGCGTGGCCAGCTGGGTCTCCTGCTCCGGCGTGACCTCCGGCGCCTCGGCCAGCGCCTTCTGCGCCGACTTCAGGTCCCGGCGGGCGTTGTCGTGGCGCAGCCGCAGCGGCCGTACGTCCAGGCCCTCCTCCAGCGCCTTGCGGTCGGCGGCCAGGGTCTCCTGCGCGGTCTGGACGGCCTGGCGGAGCTGCTGCAGGCTCTTGCGCGCTTCCAGGTCGGGTTCCTGGGCCTTGTAGCCGCGTTTGGCGTACCAGCGTTTCACCGCCGCCACCGTGGCCGCGTCGAAGACGCCGCTGGCCCGGACCCGCAGCGCGCGCTGGAGCTGTTTGACGTCGTCGCCCTCGGTGCCGGGCACGAGCGGACGGTACATCGGCTTCTTGCCCTGCAGCGCGAACACCGGCCGGCCGTTGACCTGCATCAGCGTCTGGCCCGCGCGGATCGGGCCGGGTTTGGGCGCCGTGGTGACGCGCTGGGCGGCGCCGTTCGCCCCGCCGCCCGGACCGGCCCCGGCGCCGCCACTGTTGCCGCCGACCATCCCGGCCAGGGTGATCGGCAGCGGCGAGCCGTACGTCAGCGTGCCGCTGACCGTCACCGTGCTCGTGAGCTTGCGGCGCTCGACCGCCGCGGTGACCAGGGAGGGTTTGGGCGGGCGGCGCGAGGCGGCCTCCTCGGCCGGCGACCGCAGCCGGGAGCCGACGACCCAGCCGGCCGCGGCGATCACCAGCACCCCCGCCACGACCAGGGCGAGCACTCTCGATCTGCGCACGCTAGCTCGCAACCGTCGCCATCATCATGCCCACGCCGGGCAGGAACTGGGCCTTCTCGTAGACGTCGTTCGCCTTGGGCCGGTAGGCGGCGTAGAAGTCCTTGCCGCACTCCAGGTCCTCCAGGGAGGCCTTGATCTCGCGCTGCAGCAGGGGCCGCGCCTGGTCGGCGGTGGGCGGCTTGCCTCCCTGGCCGAGCTTGCCGAACTCCTGCATGAACGGGTCCTCGGTGCTGCGCGCGATGTCCGAGGGACGTTGCGAGGAGACCCGGTAGCCCTTGCCCTTCAGGCAGTCGCCGAACGCGCCTGCCAGCTCCACCAGCTTGGGATCGCCGTCGATCTCGCGGGCGATGATCTGCTTCAGCATCTCGCCCTGGGCCTTGGAGACCTCCTCCATCGACTTCATGTTCTTGCCGGTGACCTTGTTGATCATCACCAGCGTGCAGGCGCCCATCGCGTCGAAGTACGCCTTCCGCTGGGCCTCCGGCAGCCCGGCGACGACCTTGCCGTTGGGGTCGTCGCCGCTGCCGTCAGTCTCCTGCGTCCGCCACGCCATCCGGCCGACGCCGTCGTTGGGGTAGACGAAGGAGGCGGCGATGCCGAACCCGTACTTTTCACGATATTTCCGCATGCCTTGGTAGTCGCCGGACATTTCCTGCTTGATGGCGTCCGGGAGTTTCGGCATGGACACGACGGGGTGATAGGTGAACCCCTTGCCCTTCATACAGGAGGCCAGCTGGGCCTGGTGCTCGCGTTGCTTGTTGGCGGGATCCGCGGAGGGTGAGGCGGCCGCCCCGGTCTCACCGGAGGTGGAGCATCCGGCAAGGGCCGCCAGCAGGGCCGCAGCAATCATGAGCGGCACTCGGGAGTTGGTCATGGGACTTCACTGTCGCCAGTACAAGCTGAAGCGAACCTGAACGCGCCTGAAGCGCGCGCCGGCGCTCCCGGTCTCCGGCCGCCCCTCGAACAGCTCGTGCGGCCTCCGCACCGAGAGGTGACGGCCGGGCCCAGTCCGGGATCACCGACATGGCGGTCCGCGCCTGGCGACGGTTCTCGGTCGCCGGCGTGCGGCGACGCGGGCGGGGCGTCGCCGTTCCCGGGTCAGCGGAGGTCGCGGATGAGGGTGCCGATGATGGATTCGACCTTGTCCGAGTTGAACGAGTCCGAGCCGATCAGCAGGGTGACGGCCCGCCGCCCGTCGTCCGTGACGGCGTTCCTGAACTTGTGCCCGCTGGCCATGCTGCCGCTGTGTCCCCACGTGACCAGGCCGGGGGCGAACCGGTAACCCTCGACGCCCAGGCCGTAGTCCTGGCCGAAGTCATCCTTGATGGTTTTCTTCATCTCGGCGAGCTGGGCCGGGGCCAGCAGCCTGCCGGTCATCAGCGCGGTCCAGAAGGCGGTCGTGTCGGCGCCGGTCGAGATCAGCGCACCCGACGCGTCGGCCTCCGAGGTGTTCCATTCCGTCTTGTCCACCAGCTTCCCGCCCTTCTTGATGTAGCCCCGCAGGTCGGGCTTGGGGAGGGTGGTCCGGTCGCCGGGCCAGGAGGTTCCGCGCAGCCGGAGCGGCTTGATGATGCGCCGGTTGATCTCCTCGCCGATGCCCCGGCCGGTGATCTTCGTGACGATCAGCCCGGCCAGGTTGTAGTTGGTGTTGGAGTAGGCGAAGCCCGACGGGGCCCTCTCGGGCGGGGGCAGGGGCAGCGCCTGCTCCACCGTCTGCAGCGGCTCGATGTGGTCCCAGCGGTGCGCTTCCTCGTCCTCCCAGAACGGCGCGGCCAGGTAGTCGGGCAGGCCGCTGGTGTGCTGCAGGAGCTGGCGGATCGTGATCTCGCGGCCGTCGTAGTCCTTGGTGTCGATGAGGCCGGGCAGATATCGGTCGACGGTGTCGTCCAGCTTGAGCCTGCCCTCGCCCACGAGCTGCAGCACGACCGTCGCCGTCCAGGTCTTGGTGTCGCTGCCGATACGGCTGTGCTCGTCGCCGGTGACCTTGCGGCCCGTCCTGCGGTCGGCGAGGCCGACGCCGCCGGTCCAGACGCCGCAGCGCGGGCTCTTCACCGTCACCGCGATCCCCGCCCCGACCTTCTCCAGCGCCTTCAGCGCCGTCCGGATGGGCCGGGTGTCGCACCGTGGCGTCCCGGCCGACGCGGCGGACGGCGTGACCACCAGAGCGGCCGTGACCACGAAGGCCACGAGAACACCTCGCATATTGTCTCCTTTGACGATATTCCTGCGTAGGCGGATACCCACGGCACGTGCATGCTGACAGCGTCGCCGCTGACCTGACCGTCCGCATTCGGTGCCCGTCCAGACATTCCGTGCATGCTTTGTACGGCCGGCCAAAGAGGTGAGGATGCTCGACACCGGAGTACCCGATCTCGCCCAAGTCCTGGACGCGCTGGGCCCGTCGCTGCTGCGCCCGCTGACCGTGCTGCCGGAAGGGCCGGTACCGGTCTCCGGCGTCCTCATCTTCGAGCCGCGCGCCCCGCTGCCGTCCGTCAGGGACGCGATCCTGCTGGCCGTCGGCGTGGGCACCGCCGGAACGCGGGCGAAGGAACTCGTGGACGCGGCGGCCGGCGTCGGCTACGCCTGCCTGGTGGTGAAGAGCTTCGGCGAACCGGCCGCCGGACTGGCCGAGGCCGCGCGGCGGTCGGGAATCGTCCTGCTCGCCGCCGACGAGGCGGTCGCCTGGCATCACCTGGACGCCATGATCTCCACCGCCCTCGCCTCCACCGTCCGGTTCGAGCAGGCCGCGGGAGCGCCGGCGGTCGGCGATCTGTTCGCCCTGGCCAACGCGATCGCGGGGATGGTCGGCGGCGCCACCGTGATCGAGGATCCGCACCGGCGCATCCTCGCGTACTCGACCCTGCCGGGACAGGCCATCGACGAGGGCCGCCGCCAGGGCATCCTCGGCCTGCAGGTGCCGGACGGCCCGGACTACGACGAGGTGTACCGCGCGCTGGTCAAGGCGGGGCGTACCTGCCGGTTCCCGGCGTTTCGCGGCGGGCTTCCCCGTCTCGGTGTCGTGGTCCGCGCGGGCAGCGAGGAACTGGGCTCGATCTGGGTCGTCGACGCGGAGGGCTGTCTGGACGCCGCCGCCGAACAAGCGCTCTCCGATGTGGCCGACATCGTCTCGCTGCACCTGCTCGCGGCGCGTACCGCCGACGACGCCGTGCGGCGCCGGCGCGCGGACCTGCTGCGGCGGCTGCTGGCCGACCCGAGCAGCGTCACCGCGGTCGCGCCACAGCTCGGCCTGGACCCGAACCTGCCGGTCGCGGTGGCCGCGTTCGCCGTCGTGTCGAGCAAGCCCGACGACGTTCTCGCGGCGCACGCGGCCTCCCGGCTCGCCGACCTGGTCAGCCTGCACTGCGAGGCCCACTACGGCAGGCACGGCTGCGCCCTGATCGACGGCACCGTCTACGCGCTGCTGCCGAGCGGGCCGTCGCCGAAGGCGCACCACGAACTCGTCGCCGACATCGCCCGGCGGGCCCATGGCGCGTTGCGGGTGCCGATCCAGGCCGGGCTCGGCTCGCTCGTGCCGGGGCTGCGCTCGATCGCGAGCTCACGCGCCGACGCCGATCTCGTCCTGCGCGCTCTGACCGACCGGCCGGGTGAGCATCAGCCGTGCCAGGTCGCCACGATCGACGAGGTGTGGGCGGGCGCGACGCTGTCGGCGCTGGCCCAGATCCTGGCCGCGCACGACGCGCTGCCCCGCAGCCTCGGTCCGGCG
Organism: Nonomuraea sp. NPDC059023; assembly: GCF_042740095.1. Lineage (NCBI taxonomy): Bacteria > Bacillati > Actinomycetota > Actinomycetes > Streptosporangiales > Streptosporangiaceae > Nonomuraea > Nonomuraea sp. NPDC059023. The sequence goes on from NZ_JBHYIO010000036.1 coordinate 23,872, forward strand.
GTCCGCGCCCACGATCTCGAGCACGGCACCACCTACGCCGACACCCTGCTCGCCTACCTGGACGCCGACGGCGATTTCGCCGCCGCCTCCCAGCGGTTGTCGGTGCACCCGAACACGATCCGCTACCGGCTTTCCCGCGCCGAGGAGATCTTCGGCTTCGATCTCGCCGACCCGGACGAACGCCTGGTGCTGTGGCTGCGGTTGCGGCTCGGCGACCAGGTCGGCTGGTAAGGGGTGTTCCCATGACGAACGAGCTCGGCGTCTCCGTGACGGCCTTCACGCGCGGCGTCGTCATCCACCTGTCCGGGCCGCTGAGCAGCGGCTCGGCGATGCGGCTGGGGGAGGCGATCGCGGCCGTCGACGAGCGGGAGACGCCCACCGCCATCCTCGACCTCGCACAGGTTCCGGCCTGCGACGTCCACGGCATGGGGGCGATCATCGCCGCCATGAAGCACGCGGCGCGCCGGGACATCCGCCTGATCATCGCGGCCGCCGGCCCGCCGGTCTCGCGGGCCATCGAACGGCACGGCCTCACGGACCGGGCCGAGCTGCGGGACAGCCTGCGGGAGGCCGTGGACGAACTCGAAGCCTGACTCCCGGCCAGGGGCCCCCGTTAACCGCTTTTTACCGCAGGCAGTCCAAGGGCCTGATACAGTCGTTGGCAGTTGCAGTTGTGGTACCCCATACAAACTTTTGGCGCACCTGGCGATCGTGATTGGTCAGGTGCGTTTTTTGTTGCCGGTCATCTCCGGATGGGCACATCGCGGCAACTCGGAATCCGTAGGTACGGATGCCGGTTCTGCACACCTATCAAAGGGAGACAGACATGGCCGTCGGAACTGTCAAGTGGTTCAACGCGGACAAGGGCTTCGGCTTCATCGAGCACGAGGGCGGTCCGGACGTCTTCGCGCACTACTCGCAGATCGTCTCTCAGGGCGGCTTCCGCGAGCTGCGTGAGGGCCAGAAGGTGTCGTTCGACATCACCCAGGGCCAGAAGGGCCCGCAGGCGGAGAACATCGTTCCCGCCTAGTCTTTACGCGTGAAGGCCGGGGCTCGCATCCGATGGATGCGGGCCCCGGCTCGTTTGTCCCCCTCGGCCCACGACCATGTGGAGGAGCACACCTGCCGTGCCGGCGGGAAGGTGCCTGATCGCGTGGTTGTGGAGCGCGGCCACGTCGGCGGGCAGCGGCTCCCGGCCGCTCATTCACGGTTCCACGAGCGCCGTGGCGTAGGCGAACGGGCAGGTCGTCACCCGTGAGCACGTCCACGGTCGGCACGGTCCTGCCGCGGACGCGCGCCTCCAGGACGCAGGCGGACTCGATGGCCGTGGTGAAGGTCAGGCCCCGTGGACCAGCCACAGCGCGGCGCAGGCGGTTCAGGACAGTGACCGTTCGACGGGGCAGTCGTCTTGCGGGCAGGCGGCGTAGTCGCAGAGGCGGCAGATGCGGTCCGCGCGCTCGCGGCCGACGGCCAGGGTGGTCAGCACCTGTTCGACGATGCCGGTCAGCTGCCGGGCCTGCTCGCCGGTGAGCGTGCCGAGCGCCCTTCGCAGTACGGCCCGCCGCCCGGCCACGATCTCCGTGGCCATCTCGGTGCCGCGTTCGGTCAGCCACAGCGACACGCTGCGCCGGTCACGCCCCGGACGCCGTTCGATCAGGCCTTCGGCGGCCAGCCGGTCGACCAGGCGGACCGTCCCCGAGCCGGTGATGCCGAGCACCCGGCTCAGCTCGTCGACGTGCGCGCCCGGCACGGCCAGGATCGTGGCCAGGGCCGAGGCCCCGGTGGCGCCCTGGGCGGTGACGCGCCGCGTGGCCTCGTCCAGTTCGTCGGCGAGCCCGACGACCAGAGCGCCGACGAGGTTCACCGCTCTGTCGTCCATACCTCGCACAATAGCTGACTGAGTCAGTCATCTAAAGTAGTCGGGGGTGGCTGGCCGGAGCCGGTGATCGTATTGTCGGGAGAGATTCCCGACGTGAGGATCTTCGGATGCCCCGACTACGCACCGTCCTGGCCTTATTCGCGCTCGTCGCGCCCATCCTGTACGGCGGGCCCGCCCAAGCCGAGACCGACCAGCCGTTACCCTCGGCGATCTTCCGCGCCACGCACAACAGCTACTCGGGCGACATCGGCGGCGCCAGGAAGTCGATCCCCCACCAGCTCGACCGCGGCATACGCTTCATCGAACTCGACATCCACGACAACGGCTACGCCACCTCCCGCGACTACGCCGTCGGCCACGACTCCCCCGGCGACGAGGTCGACCACCAGGCGGGCAACCCCAGCTCCAACAACCTGCGCGACTGGCTCGCCATGATCAACAACTGGTCCGCGCGGCACCCGGAAGCCGCGCCGATCGTCGTCGCCCTGGACGTCAAGGACAACCTGACGGACAACGGCTCCTACGCCGCCGGCAACCTGGCCGCGCTCAACGACGAGCTCACCTCCGTCTTCGGCGCGCGGCTGCTGCAGGCCAAGGACTACCCCGCGCAGCCGCCCACGGTCGACGCGCTGCGCGGCCGGGTCATCCCGGTGATCTCCGGCGACGGCGGGACCCGGGCCCAGTACAAGCGGGACGTCGGCCACAACCCGGCCGTCGCGATCAACGGCCGCGGGCAGGTCGTCGAGGTGCACGACTCGGGCTCCGGCGACCTCTGGTACTGGTCCGGCGTGTACGGCGCCGACGGCCGCGTCACCTGGCTGCGCCACGGCAAGTACGACACCGGCGTGACCCCGGCCGTCACCCTGAACGACAACGGCGACCTGGTCGAGGTCCACCAGTCGCAGAACGCGACCACGCTCTGGTACCGCGTGGGCCGCCTGGCCGCCGACGGCGAGATCACCTGGTCGGCCTCGAACCGCTACGACAACGGCGTCCTGCCGACGGTCAGGTTCACCGACCCGGCGGGCACCCGGTTGCGCGAGATCCACCGCAGCCAGGCGAACAGCCAGAACTGGACGTGGAACGGCGCCTTCGACGCCGCGGCCCGATCGGTTGCCTGGAGCGCCAACGCCAGGACCTCCGACCCCCGCTACGACAAGAGCACCTCGGTCAGCGGCTCCGCCCGAGTGCGCGTCTGGACCGGCGCCGACGGCCCGACTCCCGCCCAGACCCTGCGCGTGGACACCGACCGGCACACCGGCGCGCGCATCCGCTACCAGCAGACCGCCTTCATCGAGTTCCAGCAGGGCAACAGCGCCGAGCTCCAGCAGGACGCGCTGTTCTACGCGGCGCCCGCGAGCGCCTCCTCGTTCATGATCTCCTCCCGGCAGGCCGGGCGGCTGGTGCGCGGGTGGGGCTTCAACTCGGCGGGCAACGCCACCACGCCGCTGGCCAGCTATCCGGCGACGGACCACCCGGACGCCGCGTGGTACCAGGATCTTCTGACCAGGTCCGGCGCCGTGCGGTGACCCGGGAAGGGCACGGCCGTACCACCACCGGCCGGGCCCGCCCCGGTCCGCAAGGCCGGGCCGCGCGAGCCGCGGATCAGCGTCCCTCGCGCAGGTTCGTCGCGAGGATCTTGGCCACGCGCACGGTCGTCGCCTGCCCGGTCCTGCGCGTGCTGTGGTGCACGACCAGGACCACGACGTTCGCCAGCCGGAAGGCGAACTGCGAGCGGTAGGGCCCGGACGCGCCGGTGGTCGAGTACTGAGTGAACATGAAGGACCCCTCGCCGACCTTCGGCTGGCTGTGGAGTTTGGTCCCCGGCGTGTGTTTCGGCGTGTCCTTCATGGATTCGACCGTCTGCGTCTGATGGTCGCGGGCTAAGGCGAGCTTCTTGTACCGGACCACGGTGACGCCCAGGTACGTGCCGTCCGGACGCTCCCAGGCACAGGAGATCGCGTTCACGAACCGGCGCTTGGCGCCCTGCCCGAGCAACTCCCGGATCTCGGCGGTGTTCAGCAGCTCGCAGGAATCGACGTCGCGGGTGAACAGTTTCGGGGACGGAGCCGAGGTCGCGGGCGGGCTGCCGGTCGTGGCCGAGCCGGCGGTCCTGGCCGGACCGGCGGTCGTGGTGGTGAGGCCGGGCAGGTTCCGCGTCAGGATCACCGTCGTGGCCGTGCCCGCCAGCGCCACCGCCAGCGCGGCGCCCAGGATGACGGGTTTGCGGCGGCGCGCGGGCTTGGCCCGGCGGCGTCCCGCGCCGGTCGTGGGCGCGCCCTGGGCGGCGGCGTTCAGCCACTCGGCGGCCTGGGCGGGCGAGCATCGGCGGGCCGGGTCCTTCTCCAGGAGCGCGGCCAGCACCGGGGCCAGCGGACCCGCTCGGCGCGCGGGCGGTGGTTCCTGCATGAGCACGGCGGCCATGGAGGCGGCCGGGTTCTGGCGGGCGAACGGCGCCGTGCCCTCCACCGCGGCGAAGAGGGTGGCGCCGAGCGACCACAGGTCGGCGAGCGGGCCGTCGGCCTCGCCGCGCAGGCGCTCGGGGGCGATGTAGCCGGGCGAGCCGGTCAGCAGCCCGGTCTGGGTGAGCACGGCGTCACCGGCGACGCTCGCGATGCCGAAGTCGGTCAGCAGCACCCGTCCGTCGTCGGTGAGCATGACATTGGCGGGCTTGACGTCGCGGTGCAGGATTCCCGAGGCGTGCGCGGCCGCGAGCGCCTCCAGGACGCGCGCGCCGATCCTGGCGACCTGCTGGGGCGGGAGCGGGCCGTGCTCGCGTACCGCCCGGTCGAGGGAACGGCCGCGCACCAGCTCCATGACGATCCACGGCCGGCCGCCGTCCAGGACGACGTCGTGCACGGTGACGATGGCCGGGTGCGAGCGCAGCCGCGCCGCCGCCCGCGCCTCGCGGAGCGTGCGTTCGCCCAGCTCGGCCCGTGCGGCGGCGTCGAGGTCCGGCGGCAGCCGTACTTCCTTGACGGCGACCTCCTGGCGCAGCAGTTCGTCCAGCGCCAGCCAGACGATCCCCATGCCGCCCTGGCCGAGCTGGGACAGCAGCCTGTAGCGGCCCGCGAGGAGCCCTGCGGATTCCGCCCCCGACATCCCCGCCTCCTGCCACCCCGGAAAGTCCCGATATTAGGGATAAATGGGGGTGAGATACCGGGGTTTCGGTGATCAGCGGGGGTTCCTGTTCTCCGGTGTACACCGGCAGCGGCAGGACCCGGCCGGTGAGGAAGGCGGTCACGGCGGCGAGCGTTGCCCACACCGTGAACCGCACGTTGTCGCCCAGCGCCCCCACCTGCGCCGGCTGCGCCGGGGTGAGCCGGTCCCACAACTGCCCGGCCTCGGCGTCGTCCCACTCGGGAGTCCACAGCGCCCCGGGCGAGACGAAGACGACCTTGGCCACGTTGCGGGGGTGGCGGGCCTGGGCCCGTCGGTCACCAAGCGCCTGCTGGCCGAGTTCGCCCGCGCCGCGCCGCCCGCGCCGCCGGAGCGGGTGCGGCGCTGCCTGGCCCGGCTGACTGCCCGCGAGCACGAGGTCCTGCTGCTGCTCGGGCGCGGGATGTCGAACGCGGAGATCTCCGCCCGCCTGCACATCGGCGAGACCACCACCAAGACGCACGTCCAACGCGTCCTGGACAAGCTGGGCCTGCGCGATCGGGTGCACGCGGCGGTCTTCGCCTTCGACCACGGCCTGGTCCGCGCCGGAGCCGGGCGGCTCAGGACAGGCGGCGGCTGAACAGGTAGTTGCGCCGGCGGCGGGTGATCTCGGTGCTCTCCCGCCATCCGCCGCGCCAGACGTACATCCGGTAACCCATCCTGAGCAGCGGCTCGGCCACGTCGCTCGCGGCCAGGCCGTACTTGCCGAGGTGGCGGTCCTCGATCTCCAGCAGGAGATGGGGCCGGTGGCGCTCGATCGTGCGCGTCCCGCCCTCCAGGACCACCGGCTCAAATCCCTCCACGTCCACCTTCATGAAGTCCACCCGCGGGATCCCGCGGGTCTCGCACACCTGGTCGATGGTGTACACGGGCACGTCCAGCGTCCTGCCGCCGCGCTCGTGCGGATTCTTCTCCCCGGTCCGCAGGTGGGCCCAGCCGTGGACGGGCAGCCCGAACCGATAGGGCAGGCGCAACTTCTGCAGCCCGGACCCGGCGCCGATCGCGGCGTTGCTCGTGATCACGTGGTGGGCGCCCGCGGCCCGTCGCGCCGACTCCAGGATCCGGTACGGCAGGCGCAATGGCTCGAAGCTGTGCACCTGCCCGGTGCGCCCCACCAGCCGGGCGAGGGGAAAGGTGTACATGCCGTAGGCGGCGCCGATGTCCAGGCACACGTCGCCGCGGCCCACGAGCCGCGACAGCCCGCGCAGTTCCGGCTCACGGGACAGGGCGCGTGCCACCAGGGCCGCGGTCATCGATCTGATCATGCGGCGGACGGTAGGTGGCGAACCGGTGCGCCCGGATCCCCCTCAGGAGCGTGACCGGCGGCCGCGCCGTACCTCTGTGGAGTGACGGCCCGCCACCACCAGGCCGCTCTCGTAGGCCAGCACCACCGCCTGCGCCCGGTCGCGCAGGTGGAGTTTGCCCAGGATGCGGCCCACGTGGGACTTGACGGTCTCCTCGGCGATGGTCAGGCCGCGCGCGATGTCGGCGTTGGACCGGCCGTCGGCGATCAGCCTGAGCACGTCGAGTTCGCGCGGGGTGAGCGCGTTCAGCCGCAGCGCCTCGCGCTCGTCGATCGGCTGCCTGCTCGCGAACTCCGCGATGAGCCGGCGCGTCACCGACGGCGCCAGCAGCGCCTCCCCCGCGGCCACCACGCGCACCGCGCTGATCAGGTCGGCCGGTGGCGCGTCCTTCAGCAGAAACCCGCTGGCCCCGGCGCGCAGGGCCGTGTACACGTAGTCGTCGACGTCGAACGTGGTCAAGATCACGACTCGGGTGCCGGGCACGCCCGCGATCACCCGCCGGGTGGCCTCCAGTCCGTCGAGATGCGGCATCCGGACGTCCATGAGCGCCACGTCAGGACGCGTCCGCCTGGCCAGGGCCACCGCCTCGAGCCCGTCCGCGGCCTCGCCCACGACCTGGATGCCGGGCTGGGCCGACAGCAGCGCCGCGAAACCCGCCCTGACCATCGCCTGATCGTCCGCGACCAGAACGGAGATCATCTTCCCTCCCGTGGCAGGACGGCCCGCACCGCGTACCGCCCGTCGGCCGTCGCGCCGGCGGACAGTTCCCCGCCGGCGAGGCTCACCCGCTCGCGCATGCCCACCAGCCCGTACCCGGACCCGGCCCCCGATCGCGCCCCGGCCTCGTTTCGCGTCCCGGCCTCGTTGACGACCTCGACCACGACGTCGCCGTCGTCCAGGCCGATCGCGACCCTGGCCGGGGCGCCGCCCGTGTGCTTGATCACGTTGCTCAGCGCCTCCTGCACGATCCGGTACACCGTGAGTGACAGGGCTGCCCCCAGGTCCGGGGCGCGTTCGGGCAGGTCCAGGCGTACCGGCGTGCCCGCCCGGCGGGCGGACTCGGCCAGCTCGGCCAGGTCCCGCAGCCCAGGCTGCGGCGCGGTCGGCGGGTCGTCGTCCCCTTCACTCCGCAGGACGCCGAGCAGCTGCCGCATCTCGGCCAATGACGCGCTCGCCGCGGCGTTGATGTCGCGGAACTCGTGCCAGACCTCCCCCGACGCCGCGTCCTTGATCCGGTAGGGGGCCGTGGCCGCCCGGACCGCGATGACGGACATGTGGTGCGCCACCAGATCGTGCAGCTCGCGGGCGATCCGCGCGCGCTCCTCCAGCAGCCGCCGCTTGCCGTACTCCTCGGCGATCCGCAGGGTGCTCAGCCGCCGCATCCTGAGATAGAGCCCGATGACCGTCACGGCCAGCAGCATCAGGCCCCAGCTCCTCATGGCCTCCACGACGTACGGCGACACGTCCGGGAGCCAGAGCTCGGACAGCACGCCCGTCCCGAGCGTGATCAGGAACACCGCGGCCGTGACCCGCCGCTTGGACACCAGCGCCACCGTGAACACCACCGGCGCCTGCGCCAGCGTCTCCGACACCAGCCAGGGCGACCAGTCTCCGACTCTGAGGACCGTCATCCCGGCCAGCAGCGCCAGCATGATCCACCAGGCGGTCAGCGGCCGGTACCAGGACACGGCGACGGGCAGCGCGTACAGCGCCCCGATCAGCAGCCCCGGCAGGCCCGCCCCGAGCATGTCCGCGAACGCCCACCCGTTGAACAGGGCCACCAGCCCCGCGGCGACGAAGTACGGGCGCCGCGGTACCTGGGGGCGGCCCGGGTCGGCCGGTGAGGCCGGCACCCGGGCACGATGCGCGCTCCGGAGGATACTCAGCACTCCCAGAACCCTACGTGATCATCGACGGTGGCCGCCGCCCCCTCTGACCGGTACGTCGCCCAACGCCATTAACTGGGCTATCCTCCCGGTCCAACAGCCTTTCTACCGGTTTGGGGCCCCATGTCGACCCTTGTCCTCCTCCATGCCTTCGGCTCCAGCCGGCGGGCCTGGTCACCCCAGGTCGCCGAACTGTCCCGGCGGCACCGGGTGCTCACCCCCGACCTGCCGGGCCACCACTCCAGCCCCGGCCCGTTCTCCCTGGACGCCGCCGTGCGCTCGGTCCGCGAGCTGCTGGCCGCCGAGGAACAGGTCCACCTCGTCGGGATCTCCGGATCGGTGAGCGTCGCCCTCCTGACGGCCCTGGCAGAACCGGAGAAGGTCGCGAGCCTCGTCCTGTCCGGCGGCGTCGCGGCCCCGACCGGCGGCGACGGCCTCCAGCGCACCGTGATGGGGCTGCTGCCCACCGCGATGATCGTGTCGATGATGAAGGGCATGTACTCCGGCGGCCGCCCCGAGCACACCGCGACCGCGGCCGAGGACCTGCGGACGGCGGGCAAGGCGGCGCTGCTCACCGGGCTGCGCGAACTGGGCGAGCTCGACCTGCGGCCCAGGCTCGCCGAGATCAAGGCGCCCGCCCTGGTACTCGTCGGCGAGAAGGACAAGGCCAACCTCGCGCCCGCCGAGGTCCTGGCCGCCGGACTCCCCCAGGCGGAACTGCGCGTGATCCCGGGCGCCGGGCACCTCTGGAACCTCGAACAACCCGAGCTGTTCACCCGCCTCGCCGCCGGCTGGGCCGAGACCCCGCGGGGTTAGCCCACGGCCGCCGCCAGGCGTTCCAGCTCCAGGGCGACGCCGTCCTCGTCGATGGAGCCGATCACATGGTCCACGGCCGCCAGCACGTCGGCGTGCCCGTTGGCCATGCCGTACGACGTGCCCGCCCAGGCCAGCATGGGCAGGTCGTTCGGCATGTCACCGAACGCGACCACCTCATCGGCCCCGATGCCCAGCCCCGCGGCGTAGGACATCAGGGCCGAGGCCTTGCTCACCCCGGCGGCGATCGCCTCGACCAGGCGTGATCCGTTGGAGTGGTAGACGGTGACGATCGGGGCCAGCTCGGGCGCGGCCAGCGCGAGCAGCTCGTCGGCCGGCAGCGTCGGGTGACGGCCCAGCAGCTTGGGGCCCGGCCTGCCGAACAGCTCGTGGTCGGCCATCCGCACCAGCGTGATGCCGCGATCCCAGTCCCACGGCTCGTACAGCTCGTCGGCGGCCAGCGTGGCGGCGTACTCGACCGCGATGCCGATGCCGGGAGCGGCGGCGCGCAGGCGGGCGGCGGCCTCCCCCAGCACCTCGGGCGGGATGGCGTGCTCCTCGACGACCCGGCGGGCGCCCAGGTCGTAGACGAGCGCGCCGTTGGAGCAGATGGCCACGCCGTGGTGGCCGAAGGCGGGGGCGATCTCGTGGATCAGCCGCGGCGGGCGGCCGGTGACGAAGACGACGCGCGCGCCCAGCCGTTCCGCCGCGGCGAAGGCGGCCACCACGCGCGCGGACACCGTGCCGTCCGCACGCACGACCGTGCCGTCGAGGTCGGTGGCGATGAGGCGGGGAAATCCCGTCAGAACGGTTCACCTCCAGAGGGCCTGGATCGTGAACCATCGTCCGCACGGAGACGATCACCTGTCAATGAAGGCACCGGCCCAGTCCCAGCGCTCAGCCGGATCGCGCCCCTGTTCTCCCGGTGATCGCCTTCCGTAGGATGGCCGGGTGCGCGCTCGTGAGCTTCCCATCGCCCTGCAGGGCCGCCCCGGTCCCGCCAACGCCATCACCGACGTACCCGGTGTCCAGGTCGGCTACGTCACGCTGACCGAGGGCGCGGCCCGCACCGGGGTCACCGCCATCCTGCCCAGAGGCCGCGACGGGGTCGGCGTGCCGTGCGCGGCCGGCGTCTACTCCCTCAACGGCAACGGCGAGATGACCGGCGTGACGTGGATCGAGGAGAGCGGCGCGTTGACGCTGCCCGTCGCGATCACCAACACCCACGCCGTCGGCACCGTGCACCGCGGCGTCATCGACTGGGTCGTCGCCGCCCACCCCGCGCTCGGCGCCGAGTGGCTGCTGCCGGTCGTGGCCGAGACCTGGGACGGCTACCTCAACGACATCAACGGCCCCCACGTCCGCCCCGAGCACGCCGCCCAGGCCATCGAGTCGGCCGCGGGCGGGCCGGTCGCCGAAGGCAACACCGGCGGCGGCACCGGCATGAACTGCTACGGCTTCAAGGGCGGCTCGGGAACCGCCTCGCGCCTGGTCGAGCACGCCGCCGACACCTACACGGTCGGCGCTTTCGTCCAGGCCAACTTCGGCAGACGGTCCGAGCTGACCGTGGCCGGGGTGCGCGTCGGGCAGGACCTTCTCGACGACAACCCCATGGAGGAGCACGCGCGGGCACGGGCCGGCGCGGGCTCGGTGATCGTCGTGGTGGCCACGGACGCGCCGCTGCTGCCCGGCCAGTGCAAGGCGCTGGCGCGCCGGGTGCCGATGGGCCTGGCCAGGACCGGCACCACCGGCAGCCACTTCTCCGGCGACATCTTCCTGGCCTTCTCCACCGCCAACGAAGGGGCGCTGGCCAGCGGGTTCGCCGCCGGTGACGACTACGAGACGCTGCGGTTCGTGCCGTGGGGCCGCATGGACCCCTTCTACACGGCCGTCGTCGAGGCGGTGGAGGAGGCGGTGCTCAACGCGCTGACCGGCGCCGAGGAGAGCATCGGCCGCGACGGCCACCGCTCCCCCGCCCTGCCGCTCGACCGTCTGACGGAACTGCTCTCCCGCTGAGGGTACGGCGCCGCCGTACCCTCAACCAGGGCTGGTCAGAACGTGGCCGGGATGGCCCGCGGCACGCGCGGCATGCCCCACATGCGGTTCTCCTCGCGCAGCGTGCGCAGGCGCTCCACCTCGGCGCTCCACTCGGCGCCGGCGGGCGTGGCCTTGGCCTTGCGGCGGGCGATGCGGTCGTCGTAGGCCTTGACGCCGAACGTGGCCCGCTGGCCCGCCTCCGCGCCGCGCAGCGCCTCGGTCAGCGCCTTGTCGAAGGCCCGGCCCGCGGCCAGCAGCTCGATGTCGTCGACGTCGGCGGCCCGCAGCTCACGCACGGTCAGCTCGGCCTCGCGGGCCTTGGCCAGCAGCTCCGGGAAGGTCTTGGAGATCTCGATGTCCGCGTGGTAGCGCACCTCGGCCTCGCGGCTCACCCGGGGACGGAAAAACGCCATCGACTCTGCCTTTCTCAACGCTGCGTATCAGGCGTAGCGTACGCCGTCGCGGGACACGGGCCGTAATCGGACCCGGCCCGGCGCCTTTACATAGTAGATTTCTAACATGCCCGCGAAGCGACCGCCCGTACCCCTGTCCCGCGAGCGCATCATCGACGCCGCGCTGCACATCGCCGACAGCCAGGGCCTGCGCAGGCTCACCATGCGCCGCCTCGGCGACGCGCTGGAGGTGGAGGCCATGGCCATCTACCACCACCTGCCCCGCGGCAAGGACGCGCTGATGGACGCCCTGGCCGAGCACGTCACCGCCGTCCGGGTCGAGGCGGGTTCGAGCTGGCAGGAGACGGCCAAGGCCTGGTGCAGGGCCGGGCGCGAGGCGCTGCGCGACCACCCCGGCGTGCTCGCCCTCGCCCTGACCAAGCCGCCCAAGGGCGCCACCACGGTCTCGATCAGAGACCAGACCGAGCAACTCGCCGACGCCGGCCTGCCCGCCGCCGCCGAGGCTGTACGCACCATGCGCGCCTTCGTCTTCGGCAGCGTCGCGGTCGAGGTCCAGCAGTCCGGCTGGGCCGATCCGGAGGTCGACACCTGGACCCGCCGCGACGAGCGAGCCGACGCCGACTTCGAGCGCGGCCTCGACGCACTCATCAAAGGACTGCAAATTTAGTCGGCGTGTCGCGCTTGGACCGTTATCCTGCTTAAGACACGCTGTGTCGTAGGTCACAGACTCACCCGGGGCACCCTCCACTAACCGCCCGAACGGGCTATGTCGGTTTGTGTGACCCACGTCGCACACTTGCTAGAAACGAACAAGCCGAGCCGCTCCCCGTCAGCTCAGTGCGACATGGGAGCCATTCACGAGATATCGGAGGCACGCCGATGTGCCCGCACGACCCGGTCTGCCCGTCTGCCGAGGCGCCCGACCGCGAGGCAGCACGAACCCTCGCCTGCCACCCCGAGCAGGGGTGGAGCCTCCTCTGCAACGGCGTCGTCCTGTTCGAGGACACCGGGGAGCTCCTGCCCGGCGGCATCGTCATCGCACCGCACCGTCCCGCCGTGGGCGCCGCCTGACCTACGCGTAACGCACGATCCAGCGGGCGACGATCTCGCCCACCTTCCCGGGGTCCTTCTTCAGATCATGTCCCTCCCCCGGCAGGACGACCAGCTCAGCGGCGTCTGCCGGGTCCGGCACCCCGAACGGGTCCCGGTCCCCGTTGACCACGAGCACGTCGACGCCCGCCTCGCGCAGCTCCCCCGCCCTGGAACGTTCCGGCCGCCCCGGCGGATGCAGCGGAAACGCCAGCGCCACCACGGCCGCCGCGCCCGCCCGCCGCGCCGTACGGCAGGCCACCCGGGCCCCGTTGCTCCGCCCGCCCTGCACCAGCGGCAGGCCGGGAAAGCGCGCGACCAGCGCCGCCACGACGACCTCCCACGCCTCGTCCTGCCGCTCCGGCGAGCCCGGCGCCCTGGCCCCCGCCAGCCGGAACGGCTGCGTCACCCTGGCCACGCTCACGCCCGCGGCCAGCGCGTGCTCGCGCACCGCCAGCAGGTCGGGCGCGTCCACCGTGCCCGCGGAACCGTGCGTCAGCACCAGCAGCAGCTTCGGCCGCCGGACCTCGTCGAGGTCGACCCGCGCGGGACCGCGCGCAGTGGTGATCTCCATGGCGACAACGGTACTCGGGGAGGAGGCGCGACCTGGCTCTCAGGTGGGATGACGGCGCGCCGCCGGGAGGGGACAATCTCGGTATGGCAGACATGCGTCCTCTCCGCGACGAGCTGCAGGCGACTCTCGACGCCCGGCGCGATCTCGGTCCCGAATACGAGCAGGCGTTGGTGGAATCGTTCGTGGAGCGGCTGGACGCCACGATCGCCGCCCGGGTGCGCGCCGAACTCGACACCCACCGCCCCAGACCCGGCAAGAACCACAAATCGAGCAGCTCATCGCTGATCCCCATCGCGCTCGGCTCGCTGGCCCTCGGCATCCCGCTCACGGCCATCGCCGCCTCGGCGGCCGGTCCGGCCGGCCTGGTCATGGCATGGCTGGCGATCATCATGGTGAACGTGGTGGCGGCCGTCGCCATCATGCGCGGCCGCTGACCGCACACCGCTCTGCCACGGGTACGAGGGCTCCGTGGCCCGCGGTAGACCCGCCGGGAGCAGGTACGCCCCGCCGGGAGCAGGTACGCCCGGCGGGGGCGGCGCTGTGCCCGGCGGGGGCCGGGCGGTCAGCCGTCGCGGTCGAGGCGCAGGCGGACCTCTTCGGCCAGTGCCTGGTCGGTGTGGTTGAGTCCGTAGCTCCAGACCCGGTCGGCGTCCTCGGCGCGCCCGCGCAGCGGCAGCGTGCGCGCCAGCAGTTCGATGGCCAGCGCGCTCGTGCCCGGCTCGTCGCCGTCCTCCACCGCGCCCGCGAACTCCGCGCACGCCAGCTCCAGGTGGGCGATCCCGAGCTGGACCCGCAGCCTGGCCACCTCCGCGGCCGGCGCGTCGTGCAGCGCGGCCATGAGCACGTCCGCGGCCTCGCCCGGCTCGCCCTGGAGCAGCAGCAGGTCGCCGAGCTGCTGGGCGGCCCGCGCGCCGAGGTGCGGGTCTCCGGCGCCGATCGCCGCGCGCAGCTCCTCCTCCGCCGCCTCCAGGTCGTCCCGCTGTACGGCCAGCCTGGCCAGCCCCAGCCGCGCCAGCGCCACGTACTCGGGGGCGCCCATGCCGAGCACCGCCTGCCAGGCGCCTCTGGCCTGCTCCGGCCGGTTCTCGCGCTCGAAGCCCTGGGCCAGGTGGCAGGCGGCCTGCGCGCCGTACTCGGGATGGCCGGTCGACAGCGCCACCCGGGCGGCCGCCCGCGCGCCCTCGGCGTCGCCCCGTTGCTCCAGCACGACCGCCAGCCCCACCGCGGCCTGCGCCCGGTCGGGCCCCGCGGGGTCGGCGGCCAGCTCGGACAGGATGGCCGCCGCCGCATCGAGATCACCGCCCTCGGCCAGCCTCCTGGCGTGTTCCAGCGGGGACGCGTCGACGTCTGGGGGTGTCAAGGAGGCTCCTTCTGAACGTTGATCGCCCCGAGCCTAACGACTCGGGGCGATCACGTCTCGCAACTCGGCCTGTCCTCATCTATCCCTGATGGACACGCTCTTGTTGCCTGCCGCCGTGACGAACACCCAAGGCGGCCCATGACAGACGCCACGACGGCAGACATGAGGACCTCAGCAGCCCCGGGCGCCGAACGCCAGGAACTGGGTGACCTCCCGCTGGTCGAAGTTGTCGTCGCTGCCGATCACCAGCGTGCACTCGCCGGTGGCCAGGCGCGGCCCCCAGGCCAGGCTTTCCAGGTTCTGGACCGGTGCCCTGACGTTCTCCAGGTCCATGACCAGCCGCTTGGAGACGGGCCGGTAGGGGCGCCCGGTCGCCAGGCTGTTCCTGTCCTGGACGTCGGTGGCCCGGCGCAGGTCGATCTCGTAGAGCTTGACCTTGTAGTTCACGCCCTCGATCCAGGAGCGCTCCAGGGCCAGGTAGCGGTGGTCGTCGAGGGCCAGGATCTCCGACACGCCGCTGTCGGTGGCGCCGTCCGGCGGGATCGGGGCGGCGGGCAGCGGGTCGATCGGGTAGGCGTACTGCCCGCGCAGCCGGCCGTCGCGGCCCCACACGGTGATCCGGGCCGGAGCGCCGGACTCGACGGTGGGCGGCTCGCCGTCCTCGTAGCGGGGGCCCTCCACGATGGCGGCGATCGTGGTCGGCGCGAACGTCAGCCCCTCGAACCCGAAGTTGCGCCGCGGGCCGCTGTCCGTGCCGGTGACCTTCAGGTTGCCGGGCAGCGGGAGCTCGCCCAGGTGCCGCCCGTCGCGCCCGGCCCAGCGGACGAACAGGTCGGCGAGCGGGATGCCGGGGTTGCGGGCGTCCGGCCGGTCGCCCTCGTGGCCCCAGAGCAGATTGCGGCTCCACCGGTCGAAGCGGATCGTCTCCGGGTCGGCGGACTCGGGCTTGCCGTACCCGGGGTAGGGGGTTCCGTCCGGGCGCAGGAGCGTGGTGGCGCCGGTCAGCCGTACTCCGGTGAACGCGCCGGTGCGCCGGTCGATGTCGAGGGCACCGGTGTAGAAGCGGGCGGGGTTGTAGCGCCAGCGGTCGTCGGAGATGAAGTACCAGGTGCCGGTCCGCGGGTCGCGGTCGATGCCGGACAGGCCGCCGACGACCGTGCCCTCGAACTCCATCTTGTGCGGAAGGCGCTGCTCACCGAGAAAACGGGTGATTCTGAGCCCCTGCTGCGGGGCGGAGGCGGCGCTCGACGGCGGGGTGGCCACGAGTTGCGCGCTGACCGCCAGCGCCAGAGCCAGGGCGGCCTTCACCGATCTTCCCCGAAGGATCATTCACTTCTCCACGGCTTGGAAACGGGCCCCGTCGGGGCCTGAGCAAGCACATGAGAGCGTGGATCAAGAGGAAAGTCATGAGGACATGCCGCCGCTCCGGCAGCCTTTACCGTCGGCTCCCGAGCCCGGACCGTCGAAGGCCCCGGGAAGGCACAAAGCGCTTCCCGGGGCCTTCGGGGGCCTTCGTCAACCTCAGTCCTCGTACGCCTCCAGCGGCGGGCAGGCGCAGACCAGGTTGCGGTCACCGTAGGCCTGGTCGATGCGGCGCACCGGCACCCAGTACTTGCCGTCGCGCAGCGAGCTGACCGGGTAGGCGGCCTCGGCGCGGGTGTAGGGGTGCGCCCAGGTGTCGGAGGTGGCCGCCTCGGCGGTGTGCGGGGCGTTGCGCAGCGGGTTGTCGTCCTTGTCGTAGGCGCCCGAGGCCACCTTGGCGATCTCGCCGCGGATGGCGACCATGGCGTCGGCGAAGCGGTCGAGCTCGGCCAGGTCCTCGCTCTCGGTCGGCTCGATCATCAGCGTGCCGGCCACCGGGAAGGACATCGTGGGCGCGTGGAAGCCGTAGTCGATGAGGCGCTTGGCCACGTCGTCGACGGTGACGCCGGTCTCCTTGGTGATCTGGCGCAGGTCGATGATGCACTCGTGGGCGACCAGGCCGCCACGGCCGGTGTAGAGGACCGGGTAGTGCGGGGCCAGGCGGCGGGCCAGGTAGTTGGCCGACAGGATGGCCTGCTCGGTGGCGGCCTTGAGGCCCTCGCCGCCCATCATCCTGATGTAGGCCCAGGAGATGGGCAGGATGCCGGCGGAGCCGTACGGGGCGGCCGAGACCGCGCCGACCGGCGAGCCGGGACGCAGCGCGTGACCGGGCAGGTAGGCGGCCAGGTGCGCGCGGACGGCGACCGGGCCGACGCCGGGACCGCCGCCGCCGTGCGGGATGCAGAAGGTCTTGTGCAGGTTGAGGTGGGAGACGTCGGCGCCGAACTCGCCGGGCTTGGCCAGGCCGACGAGGGCGTTGAGGTTGGCGCCGTCGACGTAGACCTGGCCGCCGGCCTCGTGGACCTTGGCGCAGATCTCGGTGATGGTCTCCTCGTACACGCCGTGCGTGGACGGGTAGGTGACCATGATCGCGGCCAGCGCGTCGCGGTGCTTGGCGATCTTGGCGTCGAGGTCGGCGAGGTCGATGTTGCCCTCGTCGTCGCAGGCGACCACGACGACGCGCATGCCGGCCATGACGGCGCTGGCGGCGTTGGTGCCGTGGGCGGAGGACGGGATGAGGCAGACCTCGCGGGCCGTGTCGCCGCCCGCCTGGTGGTAGGCGCGGATGGCCAGCAGTCCGGCGAACTCGCCCTGCGAGCCGGCGTTGGGCTGGATGGAGACGGCGTCGTAGCCGGTCACCTCGGCCAGCCAGGACTCCAGCGTGCCGATCAGCTCCAGGTAGCCCTCGGTCTGCTCGGCCGGGGCGTAGGGATGGACGGCCGCGAACTCGGGCCAGGTGATCGGCTCCATCTCGGTGGTCGCGTTGAGCTTCATCGTGCACGAGCCCAGCGGGATCATCGAACGGTCGAGGGCGATGTCCTTGTCCTGCAGCTTGCGCAGGTAGCGCAGCATCGCGGTCTCGGAGCGGTGGCTGTGGAAGACCGGGTGGGAGAGGTAGTCGTCCTCGCGGGCGAGCGCGGCGGGCAGCGCGTCGTCACCGGCCAGGTCGCTGAGCCCGGCGGAGACGCCGAAGGCGGCGGCGACCTGCTCCAGGTGGGCGAGCTCGGTCTTCTCGTCGCAGGAGACCGAGACGTGGTCGGCGTCGATCTGCCAGAGGTTGACGCCGCGGGCGGCGGCCTCGGCGACGACCTGCGCGGCCCTGCCGGGCACGCGGGCGGTCACGGTGTCGAAGAACTCGCCGTGCACGACCTCCACACGGCCCGCGCGCAGCACCTCGGCGAGCGTCACGGCGTGGGCGTGGGTACGGCGGGCGATCCGCCGCAGGCCCGCCGGCCCGTGGTAGACCGCGTACATGCCGGCGATGACGGCCAGCAGCACCTGGGCGGTGCAGATGTTGGAGGTGGCCTTCTCCCGGCGGATGTGCTGCTCGCGGGTCTGCAGGGCCAGGCGGTAGGCGGGCGCGCCGTCGGCGTCCACCGAGACCCCGACCAGGCGGCCGGGCATCTGCCGCTGCAGCCCCTCGCGCACGGACATGTACGCGGCGTGCGGCCCGCCGAACCCGAACGGCACGCCGAAGCGCTGGGAGGAGCCGATCGCGATGTCGGCGCCGAGCGTGCCGGGCGCGGCGATGAGCGTGAGGGCGAGCAGGTCGGCGGCGGCGACCACGAGGGCGCCGGCGCCGTGCGCGCGCTCGGCCAGCGCGCGGAAGTCGCGCACGCGGCCGGAGGCGCCCGGGTACTGCACCAGCACCCCGAAACACTCGGGCAGCTCGCCGTCGAGGTCGGAGTAGACGAGCTCGATGCCCAGCGGCTCGGCGCGGGTGGCCAGCACGGCCTTGGTCTGCGGGAGGGCGTCGGCGTCGACGACGAACACGGGGCTCTTGGACTTGCCGGCCCGGCGGGCCAGGGTCATCGCCTCGGCGGCGGCCGTACCCTCGTCCAGGAGGGAGGCGCCGGCCACGTCGAGGCCGGTGAGGTCGGAGACCACCGTCTGGAAGTTGAGCAGCGCCTCGAGGCGGCCCTGCGAGATCTCGGGCTGGTAGGGCGTGTACGCGGTGTACCAGCCGGGGTTCTCCAGCAGGTTGCGGCGGATCACCGCGGGCGTGATCGTGTCGTGGTAGCCCAGGCCGATCATCGAGGTGAGCACGCGGTTGCGGCCGGCCAGCTCGCGCAGCTCGGCGATGACCTCGCTCTCACTGGCCGCCGGGGGCAGCTTCAGCTGGTCCTTGGCCCTGATGGCCTCGGGCACCGCCACCGCCACCAGATCGGAGACCGACTCGAAGCCGACGGCCTCCAGCATCCGCTGCTGCTCGTCGGCCGAGGGCCCGATGTGGCGGGTGGAGAACGGAGGTGCTGTCAGGTCGGTCATGAGGGTGCCCTCCCGAGGCGATGGAGACCGGCGCCGGGGCGCGGTGGCCGGGTCTCCCCCTCTGTCATGGGACCTGAGAGCTTCACCCCGCGGGCGGGGCTTGCACCGTCGGTGAGGCGCGCCTGGCTGGCGTGCCTGCTTTCCAGAGTTGCCTCACCCGAGCGGTACCGGTTGCCTGAGAGATTCCGGGGAGGGTTGCTCCTTCGGCGCCCCGACTCAGGGTCGGGGACTCTCCCGCACGGGGTCGTCAGCCTTCGGGACCTAGATTACTACGCCGGACCGCGTCAGGCGTTCCGGCACGCTCAGCTATCCGATCTTGCGCGCGCGACGCCGCTGCGCCAGCTCGTCCGCGGGGTGGTCGGCCGGGTCGTCACCGGCCGCGGCTCGTTCCCCCGGCAGCTCCGCGAGCGACCCCTCGACTTCCCGCCAGACTTTGCCCAGCGCGATCCCGAACACGCCCTGACCGCCCTGCAACAGGTCGATGACCTCGTCGGCGGAGGTGCACTCGTAGACGCTGACGCCGTCGCTCATGAGCGTGATCTGCGCGAGGTCGGCGACGCCTCGATCACGCAGATGCTGTACGGCGGTGCGGATCTGCTGGAGCGAGACTCCGGTGTCCAGCAGCCGCTTGACGACCTTGAGCACCAGGATGTCGCGGAAGCTGTACAGGCGCTGCGAGCCGGAGCCCTGGGCGGCCCTTATCGTGGGCTCGACCAGGCCGGTTCTGGCCCAGTAGTCCAGCTGCCTGTAGGTGATGCCGGCCGCCGAGCAGGCCGTCGGGCCCCGGTAGCCGATGTCACCCGGAAGTGTCGCGGGGGCGTCGTCGAAGAGCAGGCCCTGCTCTCCGGCACGCTGCCGCGCGCTCTCGCGCCGCACCGGATCTTCCTGGCCGGCCGTCTTTCCCTCGCCGCTGCTGACCGCCACGCGGACCTCCGGCTTTCTCTCATCCCGCGGCCTGATCTGGGGGTTCGCAACGCGCGACCACGGGTTTCACTTGCACCGTAGGACCGTGACCAAGCGCAGTCAACGATCCGGCTCGGCGCGTCGTGAAGCGTAAATTCACTGAAATACCTACCCCGCCCTGCCGAAGTCCTCGGGCGTGATCGTGTCAAGGAACTCCCTGAACTTCTCCACCTCGTCCTCCTGGTCGTCAGGAATGATCACACCGGCTTCCTGCACGACCTCCTCGCTGGCGAAGATCCGGGCACCGGTGCGCAGGGCGAGCGCGATGGAGTCGGACGGCCTGGCGCTCACTTCGACGCCGTTGGAGAAGACCAGATCGGCGAAGAAGATGCCGTCACGCAGCGCGACGATGTTGACCGCGCGCAGGCCGACGCCGAGCGCGCTGAGCACGTCGCGGAACAGGTCGTGCGTGAGGGGTCGCGGCGGCGGCTCCTCGGCCTGGGCCAGCGCGATGGCGGTCGCCTCGGTCATCCCAATCCAGATCGGCAGGAACCGCTCTCCGTGTGCCTCCTTGAGCAAGACGATCGGCTGATTTGTGGGCATTTCAACGCGAACGCCCACTACCTCCATCTGCAACACGGGCTGCTCCGTATCCGACACCTGACCGCTCTTATGCAATTCAACGTAACACCCGGCGGACACCTGGGGGTGCGCCGGTGGCCTCTTCATCGGCCCAGGACACTCCGTACGCCCGCGCGCAGCAGGGCCGCGTGCAGGTCGAGAAGAAGTGCGGACAGCTCCCTGCCCACCTCGTCGGCCTCCCCGATCGCGCCGGGCCTGCGGCGTTTGAGTATGGGCGCGACGGTCTGCTCCACCAGCCCCGCCTCACGCTCGGCCGCCGCCTTGACCGCCCGCAGGTGCCGGGCGTGCAGGCCGAACCTGGCCAGGGCGCCGACGCTTCGCGCCACCTGGAGCGCGTCCTCGTCGTAGCGGCGCGCGACGGGGGCCAGCAGGCCGTAGTCCTCCAGCTCGGTGAGCGTCTCCTCGCTCAGCCCCGCCGCCTCCAGGAGCTCGGCGCGGCTGAGCCGTACCTCCGAGGTCTCCTGTACGGCGTGCGGCCGCCCGAACGACTCGGCCATCTTGTCCTTGATCACGCGCAGCGGGAGATAGTGATCACGCTGCTCGCGCAGGATGAAACGCAGCTGCTCCACGTGCAGATGCGTGAACTTGCGATAGCCGGACGGGCTGCGCTCGGGCTCGATGAGCCCCTCCCCCTCCAGAAAACGGATCTTGGAGATCGTCACGTCGGGGAACTCGGCGTGCAGCAGGCCGAGCACCTCCCCGATGCTCATGTGCGAGCGGGCCGCCTGAGAGGTCATCCCGCGACGGCGGTCCGCATCAGGAAGACCAGCCGGAACTTGCCGATCTGCACCTCGTCGCCGGAGTGCAGCGGCACCTCCTCGATGCGCTCGCGGTTGACGTAGGTGCCGTTGAGGCTGCCCACGTCGCGCACGGAGAACTGGCCGCCGTGGTGGCGGTAGAACTCCACGTGCCGGCGCGAGACGGTGATGTCGTCGAGGAAGATGTCGCTCTCGGGGTGGCGCCCGGTCGTGGTGAGGTCCTTGTCGAGCCGGAAGCGGCTGCCGACGTTGGGACCCCTGGTGACCGTGAGCAGCGCGGTGCCCGGAGGCAGCTGCTCCACCAGGGCCCGCTCGGCGAGCATGAACTCACCGGTCTCCGCCTCGTACGCCTCGATTCCCGCGACCGAGATGGTCGAAGTGGTGTCCCCGGCGACCTCGGGTCTGGTCAGCGGTGACCCACAGCGGGAGCAGAAACGGGCATCCTCGGGGTTGGCGTGCCCGCACTGCGTGCAGTAGACGCTCGGCATCGATCGGCTCGGCCTCCTACCGCGAAGTCGCGGCAACGGTGCTCGGGGCGCGCCTCGCTTCGCTCTTCAAGTTTGCGAATGCCGCAACTTACGCTGATCAGCGACGAAGGTCAAGACGGACGCCTGACGACAGGTTTGGACGGTGACAAAGTTACCGCCGAGTCTGCCTCAAGGTCCATGCCGCCGCGCTGCCTTTCTGTCACGTTCCTGTTGCCTGCCGGGCAATCCGGCAGGTCATCCTCCCAGATGCCGGCCCAATGATCCACTCGAAGATCCGGCGTGTCACACTCCGGAATCCCCTTCGATGATCCGGTACGCCACGTTCCGATGATCCGGTCTCACGCTCCTGAGGCCTGTTCGACGATGCGGGCCCAGCGTTCCAGGAGTGCCTGGGCCGAGTCGGCGTCGGCGGCCTCGGCCCAGACGTCCGTGACGGGCTCGGTGGCGGCCGGGAGGATGAGCGCCCAGCCGCCGTCATCGGCGGCCAGCCGTACGCCGTCGGTGGTGTCGACGCGGAAGCCCTCACCCGCCGCCTCCGCAGCCTCGATGACCGAGCGCATCACCGCGCCCTTGGCCGCCCACGGCGTGGGGACGCTGCGCTTGAGCAGGCTCGCCTCGGGGATGCGGGCGTCGATCTGGCTGAGCGACAGGCGCGTGCGGGCGACCAGGCCGAGCAGGCGCATGAAGGCGGCCAGGCCGTCCACGGCGGGGCTGAACTCGGGCACGATGAAGCCGCCCCGGCCGTCCCCGGCGAAGACCAGGTCCTCGGCCGCGGCGGCGGAGGTGAGCGCGTCGGTGGCGGTGGAGGTCCATTCGACCTGGACGCCGTGGAAGCGGCAGACCTGCTCGGCGACGCGGGTGGTGGTGACGGGCAGGGCGACGCGCCCGCGGCGGCGCTCGGCTGCGACGAGGTCGAGCACGACGAGCAGGGCGCGTTCCTCGCCGATGAGCTGGCCCAGCTCGTCCACCAGGGCGATGCGCTCGCCCATGGGGTCGAAGCGCACGCCGAAGGCGGCCCGTGAGGAGCTGACCAGCTCGGCCAGGCGCTGCAGGTCGCGGCGGCGCTCGGCGAGGGTCTCGGTGGGCGAGGCCTCGTCCAGGCGGGCGTTGACGGTCAGCACCTCGACCCCGACGCGGCCGAGCAGCGTCGGCAGGACCAGCGTGGCGGTGCCGCCGGCGCAGTCGACGACGACCTTCATGTCGCGTACGCCGGTCATGTCCACGCAGGCCAGCAGCTCGTGGGCGTAGTCCTCGACGGCCCTGGCCGGGTAGCGCAGCTCGGCGATCTCGCCGGGGAACGCGCGGCGGAACTCCTGCCGGGAGTAGACGCGCTCCAGCTTGCGCTGGGCGGCGGGGGGCAGGTCGGAGCCGCGCTGGTCCATGAAGACGATGTCGACGCTCTGGGGGTCGCCCGCGGTGGTCCGCAGGGCGATGCCGCCGGCGGCCGCCTCGCGGGAGGTGTGGAAGCGCGCCACGGGCAGCGGGGCGGCCTCCAGGTCCAGGACGTTGATGGCGCTGGCGGTCAGGGCGCCGATGACGGCCCGCTTGAGCGCTCTGGCCGCCAGTGAGGAGTCCCGGGCGGTGACCACCCGCTCGCCCTTCTTGAGCGTCGTGGCGTAGGCGCTGGCCAGCCGTACGCACAGCTCGGGGGTGATCTCGACGTTGACCAGGCCGCTGACGCCGCGGGGGCCGAACAGGCTGCGCTGGCCGCGCGACTCCCAGATGACGCTGGTGTTGACGACGGCGCCGGCCTCGATGGTCTTGAAGGGGTAGACGCGTACGCCGCTGGAGACGTAGGCCTCGGCCTCGATGACGCAGTCGTCGCCGATGACGGCGTTCTCCTCGACGCGGGCGCCGGTCATGAGGTCGGTGCCCTTGCCGATCACGCAGCCGCGCAGGTGGGCACCGGGGCCGAGGTAGACGTTGTCGTGCAGGACGGCGCGGTGCAGGAAGGCGCCCTCGCGGACCAGCGCGTTGTTGCCGACGACGGTGAACTCGCGCAGTTCGGCGCCGGCCTCGATCTTGGCGTACTCGCCGATGAGCAGGGGGCCTTTCAGGACCGCGTCGGGGTCCACGGTGGCCGATTCGGCGACCCAGACGCCCGGGGAGCGTTCGAAGCCGCCGATGTCGAGCTGGACGCGTCCCGCCAGGGCGTCGGCCTGGGCCTTGAGGTAGCTCTCGTGGGTGCCGACGTCCTCCCAGTAGCCCTCGGCGACGTAGCCGAAGAGCGGGGCGCCGCGCTTGAGCAGGCGGGGGAAGACGTCGGCCGACCAGTCGACCACCTCGCCGTCGGCGACCTCGTCGAGGACCTCGGGCTCCATGACGTAGACGCCGGTGTTGACGGTGTCGGAGAAGACCTGGCCCCAGGTGGGTTTTTCGAGAAAGCGCTGGATGCGGCCGTGCTCATCGACGATGATGATCCCGAACTCGAGCGGGTTGGGCACGCGTTTCAAGCCGATGGTGACGAGCGCCGCATTCTCACGATGGAAACGGATCATGTCCGATAAATCGATATCCGTTAGGGCGTCGCCGGAGATGACCAGGAAGCGGTCGTCCCTGAGCTTGTCCGCGGCGTTCTTGACGCTGCCGGCGGTGCCGAGCGGAAGGTCCTCGGTGGCGTAGTTGAGGCTCATGCCGAGCTCGTCGCCGTCGCCGAAGTAGTTGCGCACGAGCGCGGCGAGAAACTGCACGGTCACGACGGTCTCGGTGAGGCCGTGCCGTTTGAGCAGCCGGAGCACGTGCTCCATGATCGGGCGGTTGACCACCGGCAGGAGAGGTTTGGGCTGGTTGGCGGTCATCGGTCGCAGCCGAGTACCCTCCCCGCCCGCCATCACGACCGCCTTCACCCGATCACTCCTTCTTGTCGGCCTTTATGAGCTGGCGCACCTGTACCACATACAACAGCCCCGCCCACCAGTACAGGCCCGTTCCCCAGATCGCGAAGGCCCAGCCGGTAATCCGGGCAATTTCCGCATACCACCCAGTGTGGGAGGCGAGGAAGAGGAGCGGGAAGGCGTACATCAGGTTGAACATGGCGGCTTTGCCCAGAAAATGCACCTGGAGTGCCCGGTAGCCGTGTTTGCGAAGGACGGGAGCGAAACTCGCGACGAAGAGTTCACGACCGAGGATGAGCACCACCAGCCACCAGGGGATGACCTCGCGCAACAGCAGGCCGATGATCGTGGCGAACACGTAGAGCTTGTCGGCGGCGGGGTCGATGATCCGGCCGAGGCGGCTGGTCTGGTTGAACGCGCGGGCGATCTTGCCGTCGAGCCAGTCGGTGAACCCGGCCACCATCAGCAGCGCGATGGCCCAGCCGTCCGCCTTGGGCCCCAGAACCAGCCAGAGGAACACAGGGACGCCAAGCAGGCGCAGGAAGCTCAGCAGGTTCGGAACTGTCCAGATCCGGTCCTCGGCGGAAGTTTCGCTCACGCTGCGACCCTACTGCGTTGGGTTGTCCTCCCACGCGATCACCTGCTGGGCGTCCCCGGACTCCGTCATTTCCCCCCACCGTCCCCTCCCCGCCCCGGCCTCGCGCGGCCGGTATGGCGGACAGGCATCGCGGGAGCCGTACCTGGGGGGTGGGTTACCGGCGGGCGGAGGTGAGGAAGGCCCGGATGAGGGCGGAGTCCTTGACGCCGCGCGCGACCTCCACGCCGCTGGAGACGTCCACGCCCCACGGCGCGGCGGCGGCCACCGCCGCGCGCACGTTCTCCGGCGTGAGGCCGCCCGCCAGCAGCCAGCGGCCCGTCGGACGACCGCGGACGGCGGACCAGTCCCACGGCTCGCCCGCGCCCGCCCGGGGCGCGTCGACCAGCAGCAGGTCCTCGTCGTAGGCCCCGCAGCGCAGGTCGGCGTCGGCGGCCACGGCCCGTACCAGCGTGAGGCCCAGGTCCTTCAGCGCGGTGAAGTCGGAGTGCGGGTGGACGCCGTGGAGCTGGATCGCGCGCACGCCCGCCGTCAGCGCCGCGGCTCTGACCGTGTCCGGGTCCTCGCCCTTGAAGACGCCCACGGTCAGGACGTGCGGGGGGACCAGGGCGGCGAGCTCGGCCGCGCGCTCGGGCGTGACGCGGCGCGGGCTGTGGGTGAGCACGAGGCCGATGGCGTCGGCGCCGGCCTCGACGGCGGTGCGGACGTGCTCTTCTTCGCTCAGGCCGCAGATCTTGACGTACACCCCTCCAGGCTACGGCAATCGTGAGAGAGCGCTCATGAACGCCTCATGAACGGGTAATCACGCTCCGCGACGATCGTGGTCGTGACAAGAACGATCTCCGCCCTCCTCCTCAGCGCCCTTGCCGTGACCGCCGTCGTGATCTTCACGCCGGGCCTCGGCACGCAGGGGAAGATCACGCTGGGCGTGTTCGCGGTGGCGACCGTTCTGTGGATGATCGCCAAGGTGGACGACACGCTCGTCGCCCTCGGGGCCGGGCTGGCGCTGGTGGTGTCGGGGGTGCTACCCGCCGACGACTTCTTCGGGGCGCTCGGTGAGCCGACCGTGTGGCTGCTCATCTGCGCCTTCGTGATCGCCGCCGGGGTGTCGGCCTCGGGGCTGGCCGCGCGGGCGACCGCCTGGCTGGTCTCCCGGGCCTCGACCGTACGGCGGCTGGTGCACCTGACCACGGCGGCGCTGGTGGTGAGCGCGTTCGCGGTCCCGGCCACGTCGGGGCGGGCGGCGCTGGCGGTGCCGGTGTTCCTGGCGCTGGCCAAGGTGCTGGAGGGCCGGCGCCGGGTCGTGGTGGCGCTGGCGCTGGTCTTTCCCGCGGTCATCCTGCTCTCGGCGGTCGCCTCCCTCATCGGGGCGGGCGCGCATCTCATCACGGTCGAGATGTTGTTCCAGGCCACGGGCGAGCGGATCGGGTTCGCGCACTGGCTGCTGCTCGGGCTGCCGCTGGCCGTCGTGTCCTCGCACCTGTGCGCCGAGATCGTGCTGCTCATGATCACGCGACGGGCCGACCGGCGGGAGCCGGTGAGCGTGGACGCGGAGGCGGTCGGCGAGGCCACCGGCGTGCCCGTCAGCGGGCCGCTGGACGGGCCGCAGCGCCGTTCGGCCGTGCTGCTGTGCGTGGTGGTGGCGCTGTGGTGCGCCGAGCCGCTGCACGGGGTCTCGCCCGCGGTCGTCGCGTTCGTCGGCGCGGTGCTCACCGCCACGCCGAAGGCCGGGACGATCACCATGAACAAGGCGCTGGCCACCGTGCCCTGGGCGATGCTCATGTTCATGGCCGCCACCATGGCCATGGGCGTGGCCATGACCACGTCGGGGGCGGCCGGCTGGCTGGCCGGCGGGTTGTTCGGGGTGCGGGTGCCGGCCTGGCAGTTCCTGGCCGCGGTGGTCGGCGTGAGCACGCTGGCGCACCTGCTGCTGCAGTCGCGCTCGGCGCGCTCCAGCGTGCTCGTCCCGCTCGTCATCACCGCCGCCGCCGGTCTCGGGGTCTCCCCCGCCGCGGCCGCGTTCGCCTCGACTGCCGCCGCGGGGTTCTGCCACACCCTGCCCGCCTCCGCCAAGCCCGTCGCGCTCTTCCACCGCATCGAGGAGGTCCCCACGTACGGCTCCCGCCACCTGCTGGCCCTGTCGGCGGTGCTCGCGCCGCTGACCGCCGGGCTCGTTCTGCTTTTCGCACTCATGGTGTGGCCGCTTCTCGGCCTGCCCTACTGAAGGATGATCATGCGTATTCTCATCGCCCCGAGTGGTTTCAAGGAGTCCCTGAGCGCGGGGATGGTCGCCGAGGCCATCGCCCGCGGGGTACGCCGGGTTCTGCCGCTGGCCAGGACCGAGACACTGCCCCTGGTGGACGGAGGCGAGGGCTCGGCCGCCGCGCTGGCCGAGGCGCTGGGCGGGCGGCTGGTGCCGTACACGACGACGGGGCCGGTCGGCGCGCCGGTGGACTCGCACC
Organism: Nonomuraea sp. NPDC059023; assembly: GCF_042740095.1. Taxonomy (NCBI): domain Bacteria; kingdom Bacillati; phylum Actinomycetota; class Actinomycetes; order Streptosporangiales; family Streptosporangiaceae; genus Nonomuraea; species Nonomuraea sp. NPDC059023. The sequence goes on from NZ_JBHYIO010000036.1 coordinate 51,418, forward strand.
TCGCGCTGCTGCCCGGCGGGACGGCGGTGGTGGAGATGGCGGCGACCGCGGGGCTGCGGCTGGTGCCGCGTGAGCTGCGCGATCCGGGGCTGACCACGACGTACGGAGTGGGCCAGCTGATCGCCGCCGCGCTCGATCACGGGGTGCGGCGGGTGCTGGTCGGCTGCGGCGACTCCGGTACCTCCGACGGCGGCGCGGGCGCCCTGACGGCTCTGGGGGCGCGGCTGCTCGACGCGGAGGGGCGGGCGCTGCCGGCGGGCGGCGCGGCGCTGGCCCGGCTGGACCGGATCGACGTCTCCGGGCTGGACCCCCGGCTGGCGGGCGTGGAACTGCTCGTGGCCTGCAACCCGTGCAACGTGCTGTGCGGCCCGCGCGGCGTGGCGCGGGTGTTCGGGCCGCAGAAGGGGGCCACGCCCGAGCGGGTCGAGGAACTGGCCGCCGCGATGGAGCGCTGGGCCGGGGTGCTGGAGCGCGACCTCGGCGCCGGCGGGCTGCGGACCGCGCCGGGCAGCGGGGCGTCCGGCGGTCTGGGCGCGGGTCTCGCGGCGGTGGGCGGGCGGTTGCTGCCGCGCTTCGAGGTGCTGCTCGACCACGTGGACCTCGACGCGAAGATCGCCGCCGCCGACCTGGTGATCACCGCGGAGGGGGCGATCGACGCGCAGACGCCGTCGGGGAAGATCCCGGCCGAGGTGGCGCGCCGGGCCAAGAGGTACGGCAAGCCCGTCCTCGCCCTGGCCGGAACCATCGGCGCCGGGGCCAGCCAGGTGCACGAGGCGGGCATCGACGCCTTCGAGAGCATCGTGCCGGGGCCCATGCGGCTGGCCGAGGCGATCGACGGCGGCGAGGAGTTCCTGGTGGCGGCGGCCGAGCGGGCGCTGCGCATGGTCATGGTGGGCGCCCGGCTCCAGCGGGCCGGCGGCTCGTCCGAGATCATGAGGGCCGTGCTCCCGGGTTCCTCGGGGAACGGGTCGTCGCCGGGACCGGGCCGCCCGGCCGTCCCGCCCGCGGCCGACGAGGCGTCGGCGGGCCATGTCCCCGGAGGCCGGGTCACGACAAAGCCGAGGCCCGCCGAGCGCGCGATCCCGGCCAAGCCGAAGCCCGCCGAACGCGGGATTCCGGCGAAGCCGAGGCCGGCCGAGCGCGGGATCGCGACGGTGCCGAGGATCCCCGGTGTTCCCCCGCTGACGGAGCTGATCAGGGGGCGGGTCGCGTGATGGGGCGGAAGTGGGCGTCCACCAGCCCCATCCGGTGGGCGACCACCGCCGCCTGGATGCGGTTGCGCAGCCCCAGCTTCTCCATCACCGCCCCCACGTGGGTCTTGACCGTGGTCACGCCCACGTGCAGGAGCTCGGCGATCTCGCTGTTGGACAGCCCGGAGCCGAGCAGGGTCAGCACGTCCAGTTCCCGGTCGGTCAGGTGGGCCGCCGGCGCGGCCTCGGCGCGTACGTCCTCGGCGGCCAGCGCCCGCTCCACCACCCGGCGCAGCACGGACGGCGCCAGCAGCTGCTCGCCGATCGCGGCCCTGCGCACGGCGTCGACCATGCGCTCGGGCTCGTCGTCCTTGACCAGGAAGCCGAGCGCCCCGGCGCGCAGCGCGGCGTAGACGTTGGCGTCCTCGGCGAAGGTGGTCAGCACGACGATCCTGGCCGACGGGGTTGCCGCCAGGATGCGCCTGGCCGCCTCCAGTCCGTCGACGCGGGGCATGCGCAGGTCCATGAGGATGACGTCGGGCGTGAGGTGGGCGGCCAGGCGCACGGCCTCGGCTCCGTCCTCGGCCTCGCCGACCACCTCCATGCCGCCCGCCGCCTGCAGCAGCATGCGTACGCCCGCCCGTACCAGGGCCTGGTCGTCGGCGACCAGCACGCGGATCACGCGGCGCTCCCCCGGGCGCCGGGCAGGGTGGCGCTCAGCAGCCAGCCGCCGCGGCCGTCGGGGCCGGCGGTCAGGGCGCCGCCGAGGGCGCGCACCCGCTCACGCATCCCGGCCAGCCCCTGGCCGGAGGAGGGCAGCGGCTCGCGGGTGGTGACCGGCGGGCCGTTGCGTACCTCGACCGACAGGCCGCCCGCGGTGCGGGCCGGGGTGACGCTGACGCTCACCTCGGTGCCGGGTCCTGCGTGTTTGAGCACGTTCGTCAAGCCTTCCTGGACGATGCGGGCGGCGGAGGCGCGGGTGACCAGCGGCGCCTCCTCCATGGCGGGGTCGACGTCGAGCGCGACCACGAGGCCGGCGGCGCTCATCCGCTCGGCCGACTCCCTGACCACGTCGCCGGGGTCGGCGAGGAGGTCGGGCGGGCTGTCGGGGTCGCGCAGCAGGTGGAGCAGGCCGCGCAGGTCCTCCAGCGCCTGGTGGCCGGTCTGGCGGATGTCGGCGAGCGCGTCGGCGATCGGGCCCTCGGGCGCGGCGTAGTGGGCGGCTCCGGCCCGCAGCACCATGGCGCCGACGTGGTGGGCGACGATGTCGTGGACCTCGCGGGCGATGCGTTCGCGCTCGGCGAGCTGGTCGGCGCGTACCTGGGCGACGGCCAGGCGGGCCGACTCGCGGGCGCGCAGTTGTTCGGCCGAGCGCGCGGCCTGGTTCGCGCCGAGGTAGCGGCCGATCGCCACCGGCGTGACGACCAGCGCCATCAGCACCACGACGCGGACCGGCGTGGTCTCGACGCCGGGCTCGACGACGGCGATCGAGCCCAGGATGCACGCGGCGAGGTAGACCGCGGCGGTCCACAGCCACGAGGAGACCCGCATCGCGAACACGCCGATGGAGATGAGCACCAGCAGCATGCAGGTGTTGACCACCTGCGGCAGGTAGCTGTCGGCGGCCAGCAGCAGCAGCCCCTGGAGCAGGAAGACCAGGCCGGGCAGCCGCCGCGCGACGCCGAGCGACAGCCCGCCGGCCACCGCGAGCAGCCCGGTGACCCAGATCGGCTGCTCGGCGGCGTGCCAGCTCGTCCACGTGCTGAGCACCGCGTAGGCGACGCCGCCCGCCGCGAGCAGCAGGTCGGGCGCGATGGCGCGCTCTTCCAGCCGTACGGCCGGCCGCTGGAGATACGCGCCGAGCAGCGCGGGAAACAGCGCGAGCCCCACCGAGTACATCCACGCGCTGGACGTGAACGCCACGCCCGGGTCGGCGATGTTGAACGCGCAGGCCAGCGCGCCCGCCGCCACGGCCGCCACCATCCAGGGCCAGCGGGTGCGGTAGGCGGCGGCGCCGAGGGCCGCGCACAGCAGCACCTGCGCCGTGTTGGAGGTGAAGGAGCCGATCTGGTCGGTGTAGACGAGGAAGGCCGCGAGGTAGAGGACGACGGCGACCGGCCGGTGGCGCACGAACCCCATCGGCGCCCCGGCCAGCACCGCGAACAGGATCACCGACAGGGCGGGCCGCGCCTCCCAGGCGGGAGCCTTGCCCGAGATGAGCAGGTCCAGGCCGATGCCGGAGGCGGCCAGGAGGAGATCGAGCGGCACTCCCCGCCATCGCCAAGACATGGACAAACGCTATCCCCGCGGGCCGGCTGCCGGGTCCTCCTGGCGGAGGACCGGGCCTCCTCCAAGTGGCCGGAACTCTGTCCGTTGGACCGAGGAGCGAGCCCCGATCTATGCCGTAGGTTTCCTCACATGTCTAACGACACCGCTCTCTTTCTGGGCCAGTTCCTGCGCTCGCCCGCCAGCATCGGCGCGCTCGCACCCAGTTCCAGGCGGCTGGCCGAGGCGGTCTCGGCCCCGATCCCGGAACGCGGAGAACCGGTCGTGGTCGAGCTCGGCCCCGGCACCGGTCCCTTCACGGCCGAGATCCAGCGCCGGTTGTGCGGGCGCGGGCACCATATGGCCGTCGAGTTGAACGACTCGCTGGCCGGGCTGCTCGCCCAGCGCTACCCGCTGGTGGACGTGGTACGCGACGACGCCGCCCGGCTACCGGAACTGCTGGCCGAGCGCCGCCTGAACCGCGCGGACGTGGTGGTCAGCGGCCTGCCCTGGGCCGCCTTCCCGGAGAGCCTGCAGCAGCAGCTGCTCGGCGCGGTGTGCACGGCGCTGGGCGCGGGCGGGGCGTTCACCACGTTCTCCTACATCCACGCCATTCCGCTCAGCGCCGCCCGCCGCTTCCGCAACCTGCTGGACGAGCGGTTCGAAGAGGTCGTGCCGGGCCGTACGGTGTGGCGCAACGCGCCGCCCGCCTTCGTCTTCCACGCGCGCCGCCCCCGCCCCTGAGCCTGAGCCTGACCGCGCGGGTCGACGGTGATCCGCGCGGCTCGACCCTGACCAGAACTTCCTTCTACGATGGGCCGATGGATTTCACGCTTCCGGAGAGCGCGCTGGCCGTCCAGCGCGGCGTCGGCGACATCTGCGCCCGATACGACATGGACTACTGGCAGCGCTGCGAGGCCGAGAAGCGTTGGCCCGAGGAGGTCTGGGCGGAGCTGGCCAAGGGCGGGTGGCTGGGGCTGGCCGTACCCGAGGAGTATGGGGGCGGCGGTCAGGGGCTGCTGGAGCTCGCGGTCGCGACCGAGACGCTGTCGGCGTCGGGATCGGCGGGGGGCTCGGCGTTCACGTACGTGCTGACGCCCGGCTTCGGCGCGCTGACCATCGCCAGGCACGGCACCGGCGAGCAGAAGGCCGCGCTTCTGCCCAAGATGGCCACGGGCGAGATCGAGACCTGCTTCGCGCTGACCGAGCCGGACGCCGGGTCGAACTCCCTGGCCATCACCACCTCGGCCCGCCGCGACGGCGACGAGTTCGTGGTCAGGGGCCAGAAGATCTGGATCACCGGCGTGCAGCGGGCGACCTGGATGCTGCTGGTGACGCGGACGATCCCGGCGGCCGAGGCCAAGCCGCGCACCAACGGCCTGACCGTGCTGCTGGTGAACGTGCCGGAGGCGGTGGCCGCCGGGCAGCTCAGCTACCGGCCGATCCCCAAGATGGGCGCGAACACGACGCCGTCGAACATGGTGTTCCTGGACGACCTGCGGGTGCCGGCGAGCAGCGTCGTGGGCCAGGTGGACCAGGGCGCGCTGGTGCTGTGGGACATCCTCAACCCCGAGCGGATCCTGCTGGCCGCCTCCGCGCTGGGCGGGGCCGAGGTGGCGCTGCGCGTCGGGGTCGGGTACGCGAAGGAGCGCGAGGTGTTCGGCCGGGCGATCGGCGCGAACCAGGCGATCGCGTTCCCGCTGGCCCGGGTCAAGGCCAAGATCGAGCTGGCCCGGCTGATGTTGTACAAGGCGGCGTGGTCGTTCGACAGCGGGCTGCCCTGCGGGACCGAGGCCAACATCGCCAAGCTGACCGCCTCCCAGGCCGCGTGGGAGGCGGCCGACGCGGCCTTCCAGACGCACGGCGGCATGGCGTACTCGCTGGAGTACCCGGTGGCCCGCCTGCTCACCGACGCCCGGATCGGCAAGGTGGCGCCGGTGACCGAGGAACTCCTCCTGAACTACCTGGCCACCCAGGTCCTCGGCCTGCCGCGCAGCTTCTGAAGCAGCGCGGTGAGGAACATGGCGCTGAGCCGGTTGGCGGACTAGAAGCTCGGCGGCCGCTTCTCGCGCAGGGCCTGGACACCCTCCCGCACGTCGGGGCCGGTGAAGCCGAGGAACTCCATGGCCAGCGAGGCGTCGAAGGCCGGTCCGGCCATGCGCAGCCAGTTGTTGAGCGAGTACTTGGTCAGCCGGATCGCCTCCTGGGCGCCGGCGGCCAGCCGTACCGCGATCTCCATGGCCTTGTCGTGGACCTGGTCGTCGTCCACGCACAGGCTGACCAGGCCCATCCGCTCGGCGTCCGCGCCGGAGACCGGCTCGCACAGCAGCAGGTGGTACTTGGCCTTGGCCATGCCGCACAGCAGCGGCCAGATGATGGCCGCGTGGTCGCCCGCCGCGACGCCGAGGCGGGTGTGGCCGTCGATGATGCGGGCGGTGCGCCCGGCGACGGAGATGTCGGCCAGCAGCGCCACGGCCAGCCCCGCGCCGACCGCCGGGCCCTGGATGGCGGAGACGACCGGCTTGGAGCAGTTGAGGACGTTGTAGACGATGTCGCGGGCCTCGCCGAACACGCGCAGCCGGGTGGCGTGGTCGAGCGTCATCTCCTCGATCATCGACAGGTCGCCCCCGGCGGAGAACGCGCCGCCCTCTCCCCTGACCACGACCGCGCGGACCGCGTCGTCGCGGTCGATGTCGCGCCAGATCTCGGCCAGTTCGCGGTGGCCGGCCATGTCGACGGCGTTGAGGCGGCGCGGCTCGCTGATGGTCACGCGCAGCACGCCGTCGGCGGGCATGTCGGTCTTGAGCTTGTCGTAGGCGTAGGTCACGGGGCCAGGTCCTCGCGCAGCCGCTCCGCCACGTACTCGCGGGCCTCGATCGCCTGGTCGAACAGCCCCGGCAGGCCGAAGAAGCTGTGCACGGCGCCGTCGAACCTGCGTGACTCCACCGCGACCCCGGCCTTGGCCAGGCGCTCGGCGTAGCGCTCGCCCTCGTCGCGCAGCACGTCGCACCCGGCGGTCACGACGGTCGCGGGCGCCAGCCCCTCGCAGGAGTCCAGCCGCAGCGGTGACAGGCGCGGGTCGGCCGGGTCGGCGCCCGGCGCGTACTGGGCGAGGAACCAGGCCATCTCCCCGGCGTCGAGCCCGAAGCCCTCGGCGAACTCCTTGTAGCTCGGCGTGTCCATCGCCGCGTCCATGACCGGGTAGACCAGCACCTGGTGGGCCAGGCTCAGCCCGGCGTCACGGGCCTGCCAGGCGGCCACGGCGGCGAGGTTGCCCCCGGCGCTGTCGCCGATGACGGCCACGCGGCCGTTGCTCTGGTAGAAGGCGGGCCGGGCGAAGACGTCGCGCACCACGGCCCAGGCGTCGTCGGCCGCGTCGGGGAAGACGTTTTCCGGAGCGAGCCGGTAGTCGACGGAGACCACGACGGCGCCGGTGCGGATGGCCAGGTCGCGGCCCACGGCGTCGTTGCGCTTGACGCTGCCGAAGACGAAGCCGCCGCCGTGGAAGTAGACCACGACCGGCAGGGCGTCCTCGCCGCGGTCGGAGCGGTAGATCCTGATGGGCACGCCCTCGGCCGTCTCATCGCGCACGAACGGCAGGTGCGTGATCGGCCCGCGCTCGGCGGCCAGGCCGTCCTCCGCGCGCATCCGCTGGATGGCGCCCAGATCGAGCGTGTCCGGGTCGACGCCCAGATCCGACGGGAAGCGCGCGACGAAGTCCCGCGCCTGGGGATGCAGCGGCATGATCCGAAGCCTAGCGGGCCGCCTCCACGAGCGCATCGAAGAGCTTGATCTCCTCGGCGCGTTCCGGGTGCCACTGCACGCCCACGCCGAACCGGTGCCCCTGGAGCTCGATGCCCTCGACGATCTGGTCGTCGGCCCAGGCGACGGCCAGCAGGCCCGAGCCGAGCCTGCGGACCGACTGGGTGTGCGGGGCCACGACCTCGACCTTGTCGCCCACGGCCTTGCCGAGCTTGCTCGACACGCTCACCTGGATCACGTGCGGGCCCTGTTCGCCGTGCCGTTCGTGGTCGAGCACGTCGGGCAGCCAGGGGATGAGCGTGCCGCCCTGTGCGACGTTGAGCACGTGCATGCCGCGGGCGACGGCCAGGATGGGCACGTCGGCCTGGACGGCGGCGCGGGCCAGCGCCAGCTCGAACCGGTCGCGGTGGGACTGCGGCTCCGCCACCCTGGCGTCGTCGTCCTCGCCGTAGGCCTGCGCACCGACCTCGACGCCACCGGCCAGCACGATGCCCTTCAGCCCGCGTACGTAGTCCTCGACGGCGTGCAGGCCGAGCGGCGGCAGGATCACGGGGGCGCCACCGGCGCGGGTGACGGCTTTGGCATACGAGGGCGGAGACAGCACGGCCTCCCTGACCCAGTCGCCCCAGCGGGCGGCCTCGAAGTAGGCGGTGATACCGATCAGGGGTCGAGACATGCGATCTCCAGGGAGTTGGGGCCTCAAGCCCATCATGGCGCAGACCATTTCGGTTATGTCGGCTCTCCCGGAGATCCCGTTCTGTCACTTCTATCCCCGCCCGAATCTCAGGTGCCGATCCACTTTCGGCTAGCGGTGGGCGGACAGGAGGTCTCCGGCGGCGCGGGCGAAGGCGAGGACCCGGGCGCTCCCTCCCCCGGACCGCCACATGAGGCCCCACTCCACCGGAGCCGCGTCGCCGAACGGCACGTAGGCCACGTCGGGGCGGGGGTGGTAGCGGCGGGTCTGCGCGCCGACCGGGAACACGCCGCGCCCGGCCCCCACGAGCGTGAGGATCTCGTGCAGGGTCGCGGCCACCGGGCCCGGAGCGATGGCCCGGCCGGCCGGCGTACGGCGGGGCGTGCGGTCGGCCCGGTGCGACTCCGGCACCGACTCGGGCAGCCGCAGCACGGGCACCCTGGCCAGATCCTCGACCGACACCCGCCTCCTGCGGGCGAACGGATGCCCGGCGGGCACCGCCAGCATCCGCGCCTCGCGCACCAGCACCGGCCCGGCCACCACCCCGGCCGCGTCCATGGGGAAGCCGGTCAGCGCCAGGTCGGCCACGCCCTCGCGCAGCCAGGGCACGACGTCGCCGAGCTGCGCCTCCCTGATGTCCACCGCGCACCCCGGCTGCCTGGCGCGGAACTCCTCGGCCGCCCCCACGACGAGCTGCCCGCCGGCCGGGCCCACGAAGGCGACGGTGAGCGTGCCGGTGATGCCCTTGCCGGTCTCGATGGCGCGTTCCACAGCCGCGCCGATCAGCTCCCAGGCGGGCCGGATCTCCTCGTGCAGCTGCCGTCCCACCGCCGACAGCTCGACGCGCCGGCTGCTGCGGTCGAACAGCGGCACCCCGACCTTCCGCTCCAGCTTCTTGATCGTCTGGCTGACCCGGGCGGTGGACACGTGCAGCCGCTCGGCGGCGCGGCCGAAGTGCAGTTCCTCGGCCAGCGTCAGGAAGGCTTCCAGCTCGTATCTCTCCACCATGCCACCCCGGACCGTTAAACCACGCTTCATGATCCTTGCACAGACGCGCATTGATGACGAGAACGGACGAAACAAGGATGAATCACATGTACGTCACTACTGACCGCGCGCTCGCGGACGGCGCGGACCCGCGCGACCTGCCGGAGATCACCGACGCCCTGTACCGGTTCGCACTGGGCCAGGACCTGGGGGACGCGGAGCTGTTCGCCTCGGCCTTCGCCGGGGACGCCGAACTCGACTTCGGCCCTGCCGCCGCGAAGTGGGGGGCCGCGCCGCCCGTGATGTCGGGCAGGGACACGATCGTCTCGACCATCCTGGGCGGGTTCGCGGGCCGGGTGGTGACCACGCACCAGGTCACCAACCCGCGCGTCCAGATCACCGGCGGCACGGCCCGCCTGACCGCGATGGTCGAGGCCCAGCACCTGCTCACCGCCGACCGGAGCGTGCACGCGCTGCTGAAGAACCTCTACGACGTGGAGCTGGTACGCGAGGACGGGCGCTGGGTGATGAGCCGGGTGGTCATCGACAACGTCTGGTACACCGGCGACCCGCCCGCGATCTTCGGCTAGAGGCGGACCGGGAGGGTGGCGGCGGAGTTGGAGAACAGGGAGGGGACCGGGGGGATGCGCGCGGCGTCCAGCGACATGTCCGGATAGCGGGCGAACAGGGCGGGCAGGGCCACCGCGGCCTCCAGGCGGGCCAGCGCGGCGCCCAGGCACACGTGCGGCCCGCCGCCGAAGGCCAGGTGGCGGCGCTGCTCGCGGGTGATGTCGAAGCGGGCGGCGTCCGCGCCGTGCTGCGCCGCGTCGCGGCCCACGGCGCTGTAGGGGGCGAGGACGGCCTCGCCCGCGGGGATCGTCACACCCGCCACCGTGAGGTCCTCCAGGGGGTAGCGGGCCATGAAGTTGCCGATGGGCGCGTCCCAGCGCAGCGTCTCCTCCACCACCGCGGCCCAGGTGGCCTCGTCGCCCTTCAGGGCCAGGGAGAGCTGGTCGGGGTGGGTCAGCAGCGCCCGTACGGCGTTGACGATGAGGCTCAGCGTCGTCTCGTGCCCGGCGGCCAGCATGAGCCAGATGGTCCCGGCCAGTTCCTCGTCGGTCAGCCGTTCCGGGTCGTCCACCTGCGCGGCGATCAGCGCGCTGGTCAGGTCCTCGCCCGGTGCGGCGTGTTTGTCCGCCACCAGGCGGCCCAGCAGCAGGTAGATGTCGCGCTGGGTGCGCAGCACCTCCTCGGGGGAGGTGGTCGAACGGAAGATGCTGTCCACCAGCGTGCGCAGCTCGTCGCGCTCGTGCTCGGGCACGCCGACCAGCTCGCAGATCATCCGCATGGGCACCGGGTAGGCGTAGTGCGGGCGCAGGTCCACGGTGCCGTCGGGGGCGGCGTGGCCGGGCAGGTCGTCCAGGAGCCCGTCCACGATCTGCTCCAGCCTCGGCCGCATGCCCTGCACGCGGCGCGGCGTCAGCGTCTGGGTGACGAACTTGCGCAGCCGGTGGTGCTCGCGCCCGTCGGCGGTGACCATGTTGGTGACCTTGACCATGCCGATCAGCGGCCAGTCGTCGGGGATCTCGCCGCGCCGGATGGCGTTCCAGTTGCGCCAGTCCTTGCTCACCCTGCGGTCGGCGACCAGTTCGGCCAGCAGTTCGTGGTGGGTGACGGCCCAGGCCTGGACGCCGCCGGGCAGCTCCACCCGCACGACCGGTCCCGCCTCGCGCAGCCTGGCCGCCTCGCCGTGGTGGTCGGTTCCGGCCGGGTCGAGCGTGATGATGTCCATCAGTGATCTCCAAACAGGACCGGGAGCGCCGCGGGGCAGCGGGTCCACGGCGAGGGGTGCGGGGTGAGCTCGTCCGGCGCCACCGCGAGGCGGACGTCGGGCAGCAGGTGCAGGGCCGTCTCGACCGCGGTGCGGGTGATCAGGCGCGCCGGGACCGGGGCGGGGCAGGCGTGCGGGCCCGCGCTCCACGCCAGGTGGGCCCGGTTGCCGAGTTCGATCACCGCTTCGCCGGTGTGCGCGCTCGGGTCGGCGTTGGCCGCGGCCAGACCCAGGACCAGGGCGTCGCCGCGCGCGATGCGCCGGCCGCCGAGTTCGGTGTCGCGCAGCGCGTACCTGGCCGGCATGTTCGTCATCGGTGGGTCGCGCCACAGGACCTCGTCGAGCGCGTCGTCGACGCCGAGCCGCCCGCCGCGCATGCGGCCGGCGAAGCGCGGGTCGGTGAGCACCAGGCGCAGCGTCTGGGAGATCCACGTGGTCGTGGTCTCCTGGGCTGCGGAGATCATCACCACCATCGACTGCAGCACCTCGGCGTCGCCGTTCAGGTCGCGGTGACGCAGGAAGCGGCTGGTGAGGTCCTCGGCGGGGTCCTGCTGGCGGGCGTTCATGATGCCGCCGAGGATCTCCTCGAACTTCTTGTTGCCGGCCTGGGAGTCCTCGGCGCTGCCGAACAGCGCCCGCAGCGCCGCCAGCAGCTCGTGCCCCTGGGTGACGTCCAGGCCGAACAGGTCGGCGATGGCCAGCATGGGGATGACCGCCGCGTACTCCCCCACCAGGTCCGCGCTGCCCTTGTCGCGGAAGCCGGCGATCAGGTCCGCGCACATGCCCTCCACCGAGCGGCGCATGCGCCGCTGGTCGATCGCGGCCACGCCGTCGTCCAGCGGACGGCGCAGCCTGCGGTGCTCGCCGCCGTCGGCGCCGATCACGTTCGGCCGCCAGAACATCATCGGCCCGAGCCCCGAGTCCGGCGGCACCACACCCTCCTGGAACAGCCGCCAGTTGCGGGCGTCGCGGCTGTAGAGCTTTTCCTGGCGGGTGATGGTGAGGATCTCCTGGTAGCCCATGACGAGCCAGGCGCCCACCCCGGGCTCCAACTCGACCCAGGCCACGTCACCCCACTGCGCCCGCAGTTCCTCGTAGTCGGTGGTGGCCGTGAGCGGGGTGGTCATGCCTTCTCTTTCTGTACGGCGGGCGCCTTCTGGCCCGCCTGCTCTTTCTGTACGGCGTGCTCGACCAGCGTGATGAGGCAGTCGAGGGAGGAGGCCCGGTTCCTGGCGTCGCACTCGACGATCGGCGTGTCCGGGGCCAGGTCGAGCGCCTCGCGCAGCGCCTTCCTGCTGTGCCTGACCGAGTCGGGGAACAGGTTCACCGCCACCGCGAACGGCATGTCGCCGCGGAGTTCGAGCTGGTCGAGCACCTCGAAGCTGCCTTCGAGGCGCCGCGTGTCGATGAGCACCAGCGCGCCCACGGCCCCTTCCGACAGCCCCGCCCACAGGTCCCAGAAGCGCTGCTGGCCCGGCGTGCCGAACAGGTAGAGCGCGGTGAGCGGGCTCAGCGTGATGCGGCCGAAGTCCATGGCGACCGTGGTGGTGGCCTTGGCCTCCAGCCCGGCCAGGTCGTCGACGCCGACGCTGGCCTGCGTCATCGTCTCCTCGGTGCGCAGCGGCTCGATCTCGCTGACCGAGCCGATCATGGTGGTCTTTCCGACGCCGAAGTCGCCGACCACGAGGATCTTCACCGATTCCTGGACCGTGTCGGGAAGGTAGCGGTCAGCGGAGCCTGCGGAGGCCATCCAGCACCTCCTTGAGCATGTTCTGTGACGGCCGGGCGACTTCGGGGATACGCGAGCGGGCGGTCAGGTGGCCGGAGTCGACCAGGTCGGAGGCGAGGATCGAGGCGACGCTGAGCGGCAGCTCCAGGTAGGCCGCCGCCTCGGCCAGCGACAGCAGCCTGCGGCACATGCGCACCAGGTCGCGTTCCTGGCGGCTGGCCGAGACCGGCAGCGGCTTGCCCGCCTCGGTGACCACGAGCAGCGTGTCCAGGCCGATCGTGTTGCGCGAGGGGCGGGCCCTGCCCTGCGTCAGCACGTACGGGCGGACCGCCTGGTCCTTGTAGTCGCCCGGGTCCGTCATGCCCTGCGGGCCGGGGTGCTGAAGTTCCGTTCTCCGATCTTGATGACCTGGGCCTGCATCTGCTGGGCGATCAGGCGCGGGTCCACCACCGGCTCGGTGATCACCACCAGGTGGGAGCCGGTGCCCGCCGAGCGCGCGAACAGGTAGCCGCCCTCGAAGCCGACCATCAGCTCCTTGACCGCGCCGCCGTCCATGCCGAACTCCCTGCCGACGCTCTGCGCCAGCGACTGCAGGCCCGAGCAGGCCGCCGACAGGCGGTCGGCGACGTCGCGCGGGGTTCCGGCGGAGCGGGCCTTCAGCAGCCCGTCGGAGCTGAGGACGACGACGTGCCTGACACCGGGGACCCAGACGACCTCGCCGATCATCCAGTCCTGGTCCTGCTGCATCCGTTCCTCCGTCATTCGTCCATCCGTCATCCGCCGTCCATCCGGCATCCGCCGTCCATCCGTCGTTCGCCGTCCATCCATCATTCGCCGTCGTCGCCGGGCTCGGTGTCGGCGTTGTGGTCGAAGAAGGCCGCCATCCAGGCGCCCGCCTGCTCGGGCGTCGTCTCGGTGTGCGCCGGCGCGGGCTGGTCCGCGGGCACGCCTTCCTCGACCGGGCCTTCCGCCGCGGTGAACAGGCCGCCCGCCGTACCCTCTGCCGGGGGCGCGGCCTCGCCGCGCTTGGAGCGGCGGCGGGGCAGCTCGGGATCCTGGGGGGCGGCGTGCGGCGCCCTCTCCTCCGGTACGGCGGGCCGGGCCGCCCTGACCGGCGGCGCGGACACCGGTTCCAGCGTCTCGACCACGTCGGTCGGCACCAGCACCACGGCGCGCACGCCGCCGTAGGGCGAGGGCAGCAGGTCGGCCAGGAAGCCGTGGCGGCGCACGTAGTGCCCGATGACGGCCAGTCCCGTCTGCGGGATCTCGCCGACCTCGCCGACGCCGACGCTACGGCGGCCGGAGACGACCTCGCGGGCCTGCTCCAGGTGGTGCTCGTCCATGCCGACGCCGCCGTCGTCGATCTCGATGACCGCGCCGCGCTGGACGTTGCGGATGGCCACCAGCACCGTGGTGGCGGGGGGCGAGGACTGGGTGGCGTTGGCCAGCAGTTCGGCGACGAGGTGGATGAGCGGCTCGACGACCTTGGCCGAGGCGGCGGTGTCGGGGTCGCCCGAGACCTCGACGCGCTTGTAGGCGACGATGCGCGAGGCGGCGGCGCGTACCACGTCGACGAGCGCGAGCGGCTTGGGCCACTGCTGGCCCGGCCAGTCGCCGCACAGCACGGCCAGGCTCTGCGCGTGGCGGCCCTGCTGGGCGGCGGCGTGGTCGACCTGCATGCTGGCCTCGAGGACGTCCGGGTTGCCGGGGTGCCGCTCGGCCATGAGCGAGACGGTCTCCTGGATGCGGTGCGCGGAGGTCTGCACCCGGCGCGCCAGGGCCACGACGGCCAGCCGCAGCGACTCCTGCCGCTCGCTGTCCTGCTTGGCGGAGCCGGCCACGGCGTCGAGCACGTCCTCCAGCCGGGCGGCCACCTCCTCGTCCAGGGCCCCGTTCTGGTACGGCGGGGGCACCGGGGTGTCGTTCCCCACCGCCGGGATGCGCTCGGTGACCAGGTGCTTGACCGCCTCGTCGAGGGCGGCGGCGCGCGCGGCCAGGTGGTTGTTCCACTGGAGGTTGCGCTGCTGGACGTGGTGCTGGAACTCGGCCTCGCGCTGCTTACTGGCCCGCTCCCGCTGCTCCAGGGCCTGGACCGTGGCTCCGTGCTCGTACCGGACGGCGGCCACGGCCACGGCGCAGATCAGCGCCAGCACGCCCGCGGCTACGGGTAACCAGGCGGCGGCGCCGGTCGCGGCGGCGAAGGCCAGCAGCGCGGCGAGGATCGGGAGGGCCAGGGTGACGGGCCAGAGCCACTGCGCCTGCTGGGGCGAGCGAGGGGAAGCCATGACAACCTTTGCATGGGTGGATGGGAGGCGTGGCCGTCCTGCGGGGTGTCGCTTGTGGCGGCGGAGGAACTCACACACCAAGATCCGATTATTCCGACTTCACACGATCAGTCAATCCATCCCGCGTTATCTGTCAGATATATGGCAAAGGTTGGTTTTATCCCGGTTTTGGCTGATTTATCAGCATTTAGAGGCGTTCTGGGCCCGGTCGGCGCGCACCCCGGCCCCAGCGCCCCTAATATGTCTGGCAGATACGTGAGCGCGCGCACCGTGCAGGCGCCTCCCAGAGGAGAGGGCAGGTCAGCGCCCTCCGCCATATGTCTGCCAGACGCATTATGCTGGCCGCATGGCACAAGATGATCAGCTGCCCGATCTGACGCCCACCGCGTGGGCGATCCTCGGCTTCCTGTCGTTGAAGGCGCAGTCCGGCTACGAGATCCTGCGGGCCGCGAAGCGCTCGATGGAGGCGTTCTGGGGCATCAGCAACGGCCAGCTCTACCCCCAGCTCCGCCATCTGGCCGAGCAGGGGCTCATCCGGCCGGACGGGGAGGCCGAGGGACCGCGCTCACGCCAGCGCTGGGAGATCACCGACTCCGGCCGCTCCGCGCTGCGCGCCTGGCTGGAGTCGCTGTCCTCGCCCGTCCAGATCAGGGACGAGAACCTCGTCAAACTCTTCTTCGCCGGCGGCGGCAGCCCCGACCTCGTCGGCCGCCTCCTGGAGGAACGCAAGAACATCTTCTCCCAGTTCGAGAAGGTGATCGACGCGGTACTGCCGGGTGACCAGCTGCCCGAGGCGGAACAGGCCGCCTCCCTGGGCGCGCCCGAGCTCCTGTTCCGCTACGGCAAGCACTTCACGAAGTCGACCATGCGCTGGATCGACCAGGAGGAGTCTCGCATGATGGCGGCCCTGCGGAAGGCCGGCGAGGACGACAAGGCCAAGGAAGACGAAGACGACGAGGGGCGTTCCTGAGCATGGACCTCCTGACTCCCCTCACCCTGGCCGTCACCGCCTGGCTGGCCGCCGTCGTGGCCAGGCGCGCGCTCGGCATCCCGGTCGGCTGGCCCCGCACGATCGTCGTAGGCCTGTTCGTGACCAGCGCCATCGGCTCGGCCGTCACCTCCTTCTCCGAGTTCGCCGGGATCGTCGCCGACGGCCGGATCATGGTCTCGATGCCGGCCGCGTACCTCGTCCTCGGCCTGGTGGTCGCGTGGGTGTTCGTCCTCGGCCTCACCGGCCTCGTGGTGCTGGAGGTGGTCGTCCCCACCGGCACGCTGCCGTCCCCGCTCGACCTGCTCAAGGGCTGGCGGGCCCGCCGCCGCCGGGCCCGCCGCTACGCGCAGATCATGAAGATCGCGGTACGGCACGGCCTCGGCGGCTACCTGCGCGGCAGGCGCAGAGCCGACCCCTACCACGGCGACACGAAACTCGCCCGCTCCCTGAAGGCGGCGCTCAACGAGGGCGGCGTCACCTTCGTCAAGCTCGGGCAGATGCTCTCCACCCGCCGCGACCTGATCCCCGGGCAGTTCGCCGACCAGCTCGCGACCCTGCAGACCCGGGCGGAGCCCGAGCCGTGGCCCGAGATCGAGACGGCCATCAGGGCGGCGCTCGGCCGGCCGGTGGGCGAGGTGTTCGCCTCCGTCGACCCCGAGCCGATGGCCGCCGCCTCCGTCGCCCAGGTGCACGCGGCGCGGCTGCTCGACGGCCGCGAGGTCGTGCTCAAGGTGCAGCGGCCGCGCGCCCGCGCCCAGGTCGCCTCCGACATGGAGATCATCCTCAGGCTCAGCCGCAGGCTGGAGCGCAGCACGCCGTGGGGGCGCTCGCTGCGGGTCTTCACGCTGGCGAAGGGGTTCGCCGCCTCGCTGGACGAGGAGCTCGACTACACCGTCGAACTCGACAACCTGCGCACCGTGTCGGCCACGCTCGACGGCGGCATCGCGGTGCCCGACGTCGTCGAGGAACACTCCAGCGGCACGCTGCTCGTCATGACCCGCCTGCGCGGCACCCCCGTCGGCGCCGCCGGCCCCGTGCTGGCCGCCCTGGGCCGCGAACGCCGCGCCCAGATCGCGCACCAGTTGCTCAGCGAGGTGCTCAGGCAGCAGGTACGCACCGGTGTCTTCCACGCCGACCTGCATCCCGGCAACGTCCTGGTCGACGAGGACGGCGGGCTCGGCCTGCTCGACTTCGGCTCCGTCGGCCGGCTCGACGACTCCACCAGGCGGGCGCTCGGCATGCTGCTGCTGGCCGTCGACAGGGACGACGCGATCGCCGCCACCGACGCCCTGATCGAACTGCTCGACCGTCCGCGTGGCCTGGCCGAACGTGACCTGGAGCGGCAGATCGGGCAGCTCATGGTCCGCTACCGGACCGGGACCGGGCGCGGCGGGTCGAGCGGCATGTTCGGCAGCCTGCTGAGGGTGGTCCACGACAACGGCTTCGCCGTACCGCCGCAGATCGCGGCCGCCTTCCGCGCGCTGGCCGCGCTCGACGGGACCCTCGCGCTGATCAGCCCCGACGTCGACATGGTCGGGGCCGCCCGCGAACAGGGCCGCGCGCTGATGCGCGAGGCCGTCGAGCCCGGCAAGGTCAGGGCCGATCTGGAGGAACGGCTGGCCGGCTACCTGCCGATCCTCCAGCGGCTGCCGCGGCGCATCAACCATGTCGTCGAGGATCTGGAGGAGGGCAGGCTCTCGTTCAACGTACGGCCGCTGGCCGACGACGGGGACCGGCGGTTCCTGACCGGGCTGGTGCAGCAGATCGTGATCGCGGTGCTGGCGGGGAGCGCGACGCTGGGCGCGATCATGCTGATCACGGCGGACATCGGGCCGATGATCACGCCGAACATCCGGTTGCTGGCGGTGGTCGGGGGCGCGTTCCTGCTGATCGGGTTCATCCTGGCGCTGCGGTCGCTGGCCCTGGTCTTCAACCCGAGATCCGGCTAGCGCCCCTTTCCGGTCCCTGCCGCACGTGTTCTCAGTGGGCCAGCCGGTGCCAGGCCTCGCGGAGCGCCGCCCCGGGATCCGCCACCGCCTCGGCCGCCCGCCAGGCCACGAACCCGTCCGGCCGGATCAGCACCGCCCCGGAACCCGTGATGCCGAACGCCTCGGCGGCGCGGCCTTCCGGGTCGGCGAAGGTCTCCGGGGGCACCTCCGTGGCCGAGGCGGCTGGTCGCGGGGGCGCCTCGCCGTACCCCTGGGTGCCGGTGGTTCCGGTGAGGAGGCGCGCACGGAGCGGGACCTTGTCGTGGGCGGCGAGGCGGCGGGCGGCCTCGGCCCACGCGGCGCCGTCCGGACCGGCGAGCAGGACGGGGCCGTCCGACCACAGGTCCACCGTCGAGACGCCGCCCAGCCACACGTGCGGCGCGCGCCCGCCCGGGGCGCCGCCGGGCCGCCGGGGGTCCTCGAACGGCTCGCCCGGCCCATAGCGGTAGCCGAACTTCAGCGTCACCTCGTCGAGCAGTTCGACCTCTCCGGCCCCCTCGGGCAGTTCGGCCCCGAACCACTCCTTGCCCGTCGCCACCGCCTGGTCCACGGTGAGGCCGGCGACGGGACGGCGTTCGGCGTCGTAGGTGTCGAGCAGCTCAGGACCGGCCCAGCCCTGGAGGACGGCGGCGAGCTTCCACGCGAGGTTGGCGGCGTCCTGGATGCCGGTGTTGGCGCCGTAGGCCCCGGACGGGGGCATGACGTGCGCCGCGTCCCCGGCCAGGAACACCCGCCCCACCGAGAACCGGTCGGCGACCGCGGCGCTGGACTGCCACGGCATCGCATCCAGCGGCTCCACGTCCAGATCCGCGATCCCGGCCGCGGCTCTGGCCAGCTCGACGCACCGTTCGGGCGGGAACTCCTCCCCCGGCGCGCACGAGACATGCAGCGCCAGCCGATCGCCGACCACCCGCACCATGCCGGAGAACCCCGGATTGTTCACCTGGCAGATCGCGAACCCCTTGCCGTCCAGCAGATCGCCCAGGTCAGCCCTGACCATGATGCCCGCGACGTGCTCGAGCACCCCGATCCCGCTCATCCCGATCCCCAGCCCGGCCCGCACCGCGCTACCGGCCCCGTCCGCACCGATCAGGTAGTCCGCCCGGACGACGGTCCCGCCCACCCCCGCGGCCCGCCCCTCGCCCTCCTCGCCTACCCCGCCGGGCGGGGTTCCGGCGTCGCGCAGCACGGCGCGGACCCCGTCGGCTTCCTGTTCGAACGCCTCCAGCCGCACCCCGAACCGCAGGTCCGCCCCGTACCGGCGGGCGTACCCGGCCAGCACCGGCTCCAGCACGTCCTGCGACAGCACCGCGTCCTCGCACGGGCTCACGTCCGCGAACCCCTCGTCGGCGCCCCGCGCGTTCGGCGGCGACAGCCAGAACTGGTTGGGACTGGCCAGGCTCTCCGCCCACAGCAGCCCGGACCCGGCCAGCTCCCACGGCCCCGCCGCCCGGACCGCCTTCTCCACCCCGGCCGCCCGGAAGTACTCCATCGTCCGCGCGTTGTAGCCGGGGGTACGCGGATGGATCGAGGTGCCCGGATGCCGTTCCACCACCATCACCTCCACCCCGTGCCGCGCCAGGAACAGCGCGGCCGACAGCCCCACCAGGCTGCCCCCGGCCACCAGAACCTGCGTACGTTCCTCACTCATGAGCCCGCTCCTCGATTCCCGATCCCGGCCAGCAAGCGCTCAAGTTCCGCACCGGCCCTCTCACCCGTCCCGGCGGGCAGCGGCGGCCGCATCACCAGGCCGAGCACGCAGTACACGATCAGCGCAGCGGCGGCCTCGGGATCGAGGTCGCGCCGCACCCGCCCGTCGCCCTGACCACCCCGCAGCCACCCGGCGACGGTACGGTGCCATTCGTCATGCCAGGCGGCGAGCATGGCCCGCAGGTCCGCGTCCTCCCGCGCCGCCCATGTCATCTCGCTGAGCAGCCGGAACCGCCCCGGCTCCGCCTCCGCCTGCCGCGCCAGCCCGTCCACCATGGCCCGCAGCGCCGCCGGCCCGTCCTCCCAGTCGGCGTCCAGCCCGAGCGGCGCCAGCATCCGCTCCCGGATCGTGTGCTCCAGAACGGCCTTGACCAGGTCGTTCTTGGTAGGAAAGTAGTAATGCAACGTGGCCACGGTGATCCCGGCCTCGGCGGCGATGTCCCGCGTCCGCGCACCCTCCAGCCCTGACTGCAGCATCGCCCGGTACCCGGCCGCGACCAGCCGCTCCCGCCGCTCCACAGCCCGCGGCCCGTCCTTGGCCCGCTTCACCCCCACACGCCCCGCCTCCTCGCACGTTCAATCACTTGATAGAAAACCCCCACGAGCTCCCTTCTGTCAATCACTTGATAGAAAACCGGCGCCACCAGGTACGGCCCGCATCCCAGCCAGGCAGACAGGGCGAGGCGGCGCGGCGAGGAGACGGGGCCGCGTTCGCTGGGCGGTGTGCGGCGGCGGGCCCGGAGGGCGGCGCAATGGGGGCGCCGAAGACGGGGAGAAAGGGGCATGAATGCGAATCCGATTAACATTCACTTTCAAAGTCCGTCGCCATAACCAGATGAATGCGGAAAATAACGTTACAGTTACGGATAGTTGTGGTTCGCACCATATTGAGGTGAAACGGTTGTGGCCCCAACGTAGTGATGTAAGACTCCAAAGCGAGCGATCGGCCGAGCCGGGGCCCGTCGAGCGCTCGTCACCCGGAGCCGTCAGGGAGGTGAACATCACGACCGGAATGAGATTCCGGCCGAAAAGTGGGGTCAGTTAAATGACGTTGAATCCGCGCCTGGTCAAGGAAAGTTTCTCCGTCGTCGAACCGGTGGCCGACAAAGCCGCCGCCTACTTCTACGGCCGGTTGTTCGCCGAGAGCCCGCACCTGCGAGGGATGTTCCCTCCGGCCATGGACATCCAGCGTGACCGGCTCTTCACCGCTCTCACCCGCATCGTGTGGAGCCTGGACAGTCCCGACAGCCTGGCCTCCTATCTCGGCCAGCTCGGCCGCGACCACCGCAAGTACGGCGTGATGGCCGAGCACTACACCGCCGTCGGCAACGCGCTCCTGGCCACGATCAGGCGTTTCGCCGCCGACGTGTGGGACGACGAGATCGAGGCGGCCTGGGTCGCCGCCTACACCGCCGCCGCCAACCTCATGATCGAATCGGCTTCCGCCGACGCCGGGGTCTCGCCCGCGTGGTGGCTGGCCGAGGTGATCGACCACGAACGCCGGGCCCAGGACATCGCCGTCCTCACGCTCCGGCCGACGCAACGCCTGCCGTACACGGCGGGACAGTACGTGAACGTCCAGACGGCGCGCTGGCCGCGCGTCTGGCGGACCTTCTCCATCGCCAACGCCCCGCGCGCCGACAACACCCTGCGCCTGCACGTACGCGCGGTGCCCGGCGGCTGGGTGTCGACCACGCTGATCCGGCACACGCGCATCGGCGACACCGTCATGCTCGGCCCGCCCATGGGCACGATGGCGGCCGAGGAGCGCGGCGCGCGCGACATGCTGTGCGTGGCCGGCGGCACCGGGCTGGCGCCGATCAAGGCGATCATCGAGCACGTCATCGCCTCGGGCCGGCGTCCCAACATCCATCTGCTGTACGGCGCGCGTACCGCCGAAGAGCTCTATGACCTGCCGGATCTGATCAGGATGGAGTCGTCGTTCCCGTGGCTGCGCGTGCTGCCCGTGGTCTCCGACCAGCCGTCGTGGGACGGCATGCGCGGCCACCTGCCGGAGGTGACCCAGCGCTTCCACACCTGGTCCGAGCACGACGTCTACGTCTGCGGCCCGCCCGCGATGGTCAACGAGACCGTGCGCCGCCTGCAGATCGACGGCGTCCCGCTGTCACGCATCCACCGCGACATCGTCCGGTCGGAGCGGTGAGCGCCTAACGGAAGAACGCCGCGGTCTCCTCGTCGTTGGGCCAGAACGTCTCGATGGCCAGCTCCGACACCGTCACCTCCACGGGCGTGCCGAACGTCGCGATCGTGGTGAACATCGACAGCACGCGCTCCCCGTGCCGCACCCTCAGCGGCAGCAGGATGTCGGCCGGGCTGGGCACGACGGCGACGTTCAGCTCGACGCCCGGGTAGGTGTAGGCGGCCAGTTCGTCGTGCAGTTCCGCCAGGCGGCCGTCGCCGCTGGTCTCCGCCTGGCGGCGCAGCCGGTGCAGCAGGTGGGCACGTACCTCGGGCAGGTTGAGCAGGCGCCCGCCCATCGCCTCCGGGTGCAGCGACAGCCGCATGATGTTGATCGGGTCCTTCAGCAGGTGGTCGGGCACGCCGTCCATGAACATCCCGGCGGCCTCGTTGGCGGCCACGAGGTTCCACGTCGCGTCGACGACGACCGCCGGGTACGGCTGATGCCCGGCGAGGATCTTGTCCAGGGCCCGCCGTACCGCGTCCATCTCGGGGGCGGTGACGTCGCGCTCGCGGAAGACCGGCGCGAACCCGGCCGCGACCAGCAGCCGGTTGCGGTGCCGCAGCGGCACCTCCAGCTCCTCGGCGAGTTTCATCACCATCTCGCGGCTCGGCCGGGCCCGGCCGGTCTCCAGGAAGCTGACGTGCCGGGCCGACACCTCGGCCTCGATGGCGAGGTCGAGCTGGCTGACGCGGCGCCGCTGGCGCCAGGATCTCAGCAGGTCACCAAAGGACTCTTCATGCATAGCAAGCGCTTCCATAGCCCGGAATCTACCGAGGGTGGGGAAGTATCACGATTACCTGACGGGTAATCGAACGACCTTCGGTACAAATCCCACAGTCACCGGCGGTACCTGCCATGCCGTGACACGATGGCCGAGAAGCGAACATGCGAACGATGGGAGCTCCGACATGAGTGAGGCCATACTCGCGATCGGCACCCGCAAGGGCCTGTTCCTCGCGCGATCCGGCGACGGCGGCCCGTTCGAGGTCGGCCCGATCCACTTCTCGACGGTCGCCGTGCCCGCCGTGGCGATCGACACCCGCGGCGCCACGCCCCGCCTGCTCGCCGGCATCGAGTACGGCCACTTCGGCCCGTCGGTCATGTACTCCGACGACCTCGGCGAGACCTGGCAGGAGGCCGACCGCGCGCCGATCGCCTTTCCCGAGGACAGCGGCGCCACGCTGGAGCGGGTCTGGCAGCTGCTGCCCTCCCCCAGCGAACCCGACGTGGTCTGGGCCGGGGTGGAGCCGGGCGCGCTGTTCCGCTCGGAGGACGGCGGCGTCACCTACGAACTCGTCGAGGGCCTGTGGCGCCACCCGCACCGCGAGCAGTGGCAGCCCGGCGGCGGCGGGCTGTGCCTGCACACGATCCTGAACCACCCGACCGACCCGAAGATCCTCGGCGTCGCCATCTCCACCGGCGGCTTCTACCGCTCCACCGACGGCGGCGCCACGTGGGAGGCGGCCAACCAGGGCATCCGCGCGCCGTTCATGCCGGAGGGCCAGCAGTACCCGGAGTTCGGGCAGTGCGTGCACAAGGTGACCTTCCACCCCGCGCGCCCGGAACGCCTGTTCCTGCAGCACCACTTCGGCGTCTACCGCAGCGACGACTTCGGCTCGTCCTGGAAGGACATCGGCTCGCCGCTGCCCTCCGACTTCGGCTTCCCGATCGTGGTGGACCCGGCGCGGCCCGACACCGTCTACGTGCTGCCTCTGCAGGCCGACATGGACCGCACCCCGGTCGAGCACCGCTACCGCGTCTACCGCAGCGACGACGCCGGCGACACCTGGCGCCCGCTCGCCGAGGGCCTGCCCGAACCGCCCGTCTACTCCACCGTCCTGCGCGACGCGATGACCGCGTCGGAGGCGGGCGTCTTCTTCGGCACCCGCGACGGCTGCGTGTACGGCTCGCGCGACGGCGGCGAGAGCTGGTCGCAGATCGCCGGCCACCTGCCGGATGTCCAGACCGTCCGGGCGGCGGTGCTCTAGGCGATGGCCAGGCCCGTCACCATGGTGGTGTTCGTGCTCCCCAGTGCCTTCCAGCGGTGGGTCAGCGGGCAGAGCGAGGTGAAGGTCTTCGCCGTGGGCGCCGACCCGCAGACCCCGCCGACGCTCGGCTCGGCGCTCGACACCCTGCGCCGCGTCCACCCGTCGCTGGAGGAACGGCTGCGCGACGAGTACGGCAGCATCCGCCGCCACATCAACATGATCGTGTGCGGCGAGAACGGCCACGGCGTCGGCCGGCTCGACTGCGAACTCCCACCGGGCGCCGAGGTCTACGTCCTGCCCGCCCTCTGACGGCCGCGGCGCCCGCGCTCACGTGGGCGCCCGGTCCTCAGAGCTTCTCGGCCAGCGTCTCCATGAACGCGGGCCAGGCGCGCCCGCCGGTGTCCACGCCGAAGCGCACCATCACCAGCTTCTTGTCCGGCACCACGTAGATGACCTGCCCGTAGCGGCCGGAGGCGATCCTGGCCTCGCCGCGGGCCCACCAGAAGAGCTGGTAGCCGTCGGCCCAGCCGTTCGGGGCCACCACCGGCGTGTTGGGCTCGTTGATCCATTCGGCGGGCACGAGCTGCTGGCCGTTCCACCTGCCCTGCTCGGCCACGAGCATGCCGAGCTTGGCGAAGTCGACGGCGCGGCCGTTGACGCCGCTCTCCATCTTCTCGAAGCCGTCGGAGGAGTCCAGGCTCCACGAGCCGTCGGCCTCCATCCCGAGCGGGCGCCAGAGCTTCTGCTCCAGGTAGGTGGCGACCGGCACCTTCGTCGTTCGCTCCAGCGCCAGCCCGACCAGCAGCGGGTTGAAGTTGTTGTAGCGGAAGCCCTGGCCGGGATCGCCCTCCACGCCGGAGTCGTCGATGGCCAGACCGCGCAGGTCCGGGCTGTAGTAGGTGCTGGTGTCGTCGCTGAACGGCGTGCCCTCGTCGTCGTAGCGCAGCCCGGAGCGCATGGCCATCAGGTGCCGCAGCGTGATCTTCTCGAAGCGCGGGTCGCGCTCGCGCAGCTCCGGCACGTACGTGGTGATCGGGTCGTCCACCGACCGGATCTTCCCCTCGCCCACGGCCACGCCCACCAGCAGCGACAGCACCGACTTGGCCACCGACATCGAGGTCAGCGTGGAGTCGCGGCGGGTGCCGTTGAAGTAGCCCTCGTACAGCAGCTTGCCGTCGCGCACCACGACGAACGCGGTGGTCTGGCCCGCCGCCAGCGCCTGCTCGTCCAGGCCGGGGATCGCCTGCGGCTGCTTGGGCAGCGGCGCCGGGGTGCCCGTGGACACCTTGCGGAAGGGGAAACGCTGCCAGTCACCGACGTCCGAGTCGCCCCAGAAGAAGGCCCTGGCCAGTTGCGAACGGCCGGTGCTGGCCCACAGGCCACCGTAGGCAGCGGCGGCGACCAGCACCAGAACTCCGAGGATGATCAGCAGTCGGCGCACACGCTCATTGTTGGTGCGCCGCCCGCTGACGTAAACCCTTACTCCGCCGGAGGTGCAGGGGTCAGACCTTGCGCCAGCCGGGGACCCAGGCGCCGTCCTCGACCACGTAGTCGCCGAACAGCGCCGGCGCCTCCTTCTTCATCAGCTCGCCGATGCGCTGGAAGAGCAGGCGGATCTCCTCCTCCGCGCCGACCGCGGTGCGCGCCTCGATGGTGTGGCGCAGCGTGCGCACGTTGGCCGTCCACACCAGGCCGGTGGCCACGCCCTCGGGGGCGAAGCGCCGCATGAAGGAGGTGCGGTGCTTCTTCTCCGAGAACGGCACGCCCTCCTCGTCGAGGCCGAAGTGCCCGGCCATCCACCCCTGGAACTCCTCCAGCTGCTCCAGCACCGCACCGGCCCGCTTCATCAGCTCGGGGTCCTCGCGGGCCCAGTCGGGGAACCAGAAGGGCAGCTCGGTCAGCCGGACGAAGCGCAGCGACTCCTGCGAGATGGCCACGCCGGGCCGGTGGCGGACGAGTTCGTGCGTGAGCACGCGGCTGACGTTGTGGAGCACGAAGCTGAAGCTGACGTGCTCGAGGACCGAGCCGTGGGCGCTGGCCAGGATGTTCTGCAGGTACTGGGTCTGGTCCTTGCGGATGCGTACCACGTTGGGGTTGAGGCCGGGCTCGAAGGAGCGGTAGCACAGCCGCCCGGCGAACTCGGCGAGGTTCTGGGCGTCGAGGTCGCCGCGGTCCAGCCGTTCCAGCCACGCCGTGCCGCCCACCTCGCCGAGGTAGCGGGCCAGCTCGTCGTAGTCGAGTTCGGGACGGGCGACGATAAAGACCTCTGGTTCAACGGCGTGCATGGCAGCCCCCCGGCTTGGCGATGTGACGGCCCTAGCAAACCAGGTCCGGGGGTCGGTTCGCGACTTGCCCGCCGTACCTCGGAGTGACGGGGTACGGCGGGCGGCCGGAAGGGTGTCAGCAGCGGCCGGCGGGCCGCTCGCGGTAGACCAGATCGGTGTCTCCCGCGGAGCCGTCGATCCAGGCCGTGAGCGTGCCGTCACCGGAGACGTTGGCGAACTGGTCGCCCCTGTTGCAGGAGAAACGGGTCAGCGGCCCGCCCGCGACGGGCAGCTGGAACAACTTGGGCAGGTTCGCGTTGGTGAGCGTGCCGTCGCCGTGCGGGTTGACGCCGACGGTGACGATGTCGTCGTTGGCGTCGATGGTGCTGGGCAGCAGCGCCTTCGGCCCGTCGGGCACCAGCCAGGTCAGGCCGGTGCCGTCGTGGTTGGCCCGCACCAGGCCGTAGACGTCGTCGGCGTCGGTGTCGGCGTACCACACGACGTGCTTGGAGGTGAGCACGGGCATGCCCGAGGACGACGGCTCCTGGCCCGTGGAGGGCACCTCGGGCAGCGGCGTCTCGGTGCCGGTGACGACGTCGTACACGACGGGCGTGGTGTGCGTCTTCTCGCCCACTCTCCAGACCCGCAGGTAGGACAGCTTGCCGCCCTTGAGTTCGGGCTGGACGCCGAGCACGCCGGCGGCCGCGGTGAGGTTGACCGGTGGCGCCGTGCCCTTCTTCAGCCACACCTCCGTCTCGAACGTGGTCGTGTCCAGCGCGTCCCAGGCGATGGCCTCGCCGGAGGCCGTCACCGTCCCGAGGGGCGTGGACACCTCGGCGGCCACCTGCTCGGGCGCGCCGGCGTCCAGCGGCCGGGTGAGGATCCGGTACGTGCCGGCGTCGGCGTCGAACGCCCCCCACACCGCCCGCCGGCCGTCGATCACGGGGACGAAGTTCCAGGAGGTGTTCTGCGAGAGCTTGACCGGCTTGCCGCCCCGGAGGCGGCCGGTGAGGATCGAGGTCGGCTCGGCCGCGTCGGGCGAGGAGTTGCCGACCACGTACCGGTCGCCGGCCACGCCGGCGCGGGAGCCGCCGTCGCTGATGTTGTCGACCAGCACGCGGCTGTCGGTGCGGATGCCCCGCTCCCAGCCGCGCCGGATGCCGTGGCGCTCGAAGGCCAGGGCGATCGTCACCCGGTCGTGCGGTGACACCCCGAGCGCGCGGGCGGCCGACTCGACGGCGCGGCGGCCGTCGGCGAAGTCGTCGATGGGCGTCATGTACTCCGTCAGCGCCTTGTAGACGACCTTGTCGGCCTTCGCTCCGAGCTTCTCGCGGATGTCCCAGAGCGCGCCGGAGAAGATCGTGGAGTTCAGGTGGACGCCGCCGCCGTCGAGGCTGACGCCGACGCCGATCCAGTCCTTGGCGGCCGAGCGGCCGTCGTCGAGGTCGCGGATGGCGCACTCCTTGGGCGGCAGCGTCTTGCACAGCCGGTCGCCGACCAGGCTCGCGTCGGGGTGGCTCATCGGGACGCCGAGCGCGTCGACCTCGATGGCGTTGCCGAAGTAGTCGGCCAGGCCCTCGTTCATGGCGCCCGACTGGCCGAAGTAGGCGAGGTTCGCGCTGTTGGTGATGACGCCGTGGGTCATCTCGTGGCCGACGACGTCGAGGCCGGCGGCGAGGGAGTGGTAGGTGGGGCCGCCTCCGCCGTACACCATCTTGGTGCCGTCCCACAGGGCGTTCTCGAACGGCTGGCCGAAGAAGGTGACGTTGACGACGGACAGCATCGAGCCGCCCTTGCCGTCGAGCCCTTCCCGGCCGAGCCCGCGGTAGTACTCGTAGACCTTGCCG
The DNA here is from genome assembly GCF_042740095.1 of Nonomuraea sp. NPDC059023. Taxonomy (NCBI): domain Bacteria; kingdom Bacillati; phylum Actinomycetota; class Actinomycetes; order Streptosporangiales; family Streptosporangiaceae; genus Nonomuraea; species Nonomuraea sp. NPDC059023. The sequence goes on from NZ_JBHYIO010000036.1 coordinate 79,152, forward strand.
GTGCCCCAGTGGGCGTCGGCCGCGCCGCTCTCGGTGTGGCCGGGCCCGAAGACGGGCGTGGGCGACTCGGCCAGTTTGGCGCCGGGCGGGACGCCGGGCACGAGGTAGTCGAACAGGTCGCCCTTGTTCGCGTCGTAGGTGAGGATCTCGCCGGTCGTGCCGTTCCACATCGGGCGCGCGCGGTCGCGGGTCTCGTAGACGCCGTCGGCGCGCTGGTAGAGGTTCAGGGGTACGGCGCGGCCGTCCGAGGCGGTTCCGGAACCGGTGGCGGGGCCCTCCATCTGGATCCGGCTGATGGCCTGGAGCGGCTGGCCGGAGTGGGCGTCGATGTAGGCGTCGAAGGCGAGGAGCTTCTTCTTGGCCCGGTCGAGGCCGGTCATCGGCAGCTTCCAGGCCAGGCGGCCCTTGGCGCCGCGCGGGACGACGACCAGGCTGCCCTGGCCGGTCTTGACGGTGCGGCGGGCGAGCGGGTCGGTGACGAAGCGGGTCAGCGCGATCCGGCCGGCCGTCTCGGCGGTCAGCCGGGGCGTGGTGTCCACGCTCAGCTCGGTGAGGAAGCGCCCGCCGGCGCCGGTGACCTGCCGGGCGGCGCCGCTGCCGCGGAAGTGCACGAGGTACTGGCCGCCGAGGACCGGCAGGCCGCGGTGCTTCTGGGCGAACCTGACCGTGGTGTCCTGGCCGTCGGTGACGGTCTGGATCGGGGTGAGGTCGGCGGGGTCGAGGTGGTAGCGGGCGTTCTTCAGGTGGTTCTTGGCCGCGGTCGCGAGGTCGCCTCCGGCCGCCGCTTCGGCCAGGCCGCTCACCTCGGCGGGGGCGTCGGTGCCGGCGCGGGGCTCGACGGCCGGCGGGTCGGCGGCGTGGGCCGGGCCCTGGCCGGCGAGGGGGATGGCTAACGCGAGCGAGAGGGCAAGAGCCGATGATGTGATGGGACGCCAGGACACGACACCTCCAGGTGTTGCGTAAGGGGTTCTGGCGTCTTGATCATCACCTTGCCCTGACTGACCGGCGGGTCACGATTCAATATCATCAGTCAGGAAATTTCGCTTTTCATAGGCTTCGCGTAGATGTGTGCGGAGGAGTTACGGCCCCGCGGCCGTCGCGGGCCGCGGGGCGGTCGCCCGGTGATCGGGACGGTCACGACACGGACTCGGGCATGGCCGCAATCCTGGTCGAAAGGTTGTCCCTTCAAGTTTTCAGGTCTACAGTCTGGCTCACCGTAATAACTTGAAGGGACAACCAATGGACGTGGTTCTCTGGATCCTCCAGATCCTGCTCGCCCTCGCCTTCGCCGCCTCCGGCGTCAGCAAGATGGTCGTGGCGAAGGAGCGGGTGAGGGAGCGCATGCCGTACGTGGACGACTTCACCCAGGGACAGCTCCGGCTCGTCGGCCTCGTCGAGTTCCTCGGCGCGCTCGGCCTCGTCCTCCCCTGGGCCACCGGCATCGCGCCCGTCCTCACGCCGCTGGCCGCCGTCGGGCTGGCGCTCACGATGGTCGTCGCGGCGGGCGTACACGTGCGGCGCAAGGAGAACTTCGCCGTTAACCTGGTACTGCTGGCGGTGGCGGTCGTCATCGCCATCGGACGGTTCTGACGCTGGGAGTTCTTTGATCGAGGGCCTCGACGCCGACGAGCAGCGCGCCTGGCACGGGCTCATGGCCGTGTTCCTGCTCGGCATTCCGCAGGTGGAGCGTACGTTCCGCGCGCATGGGCTGGTGCACATCGAGTACGGGTTCCTGTGCTCACTGGAATCGGCCCCGAAGCGGCTGTCCGACCTGGCCGCCACCTCCAACGTGTCCATCAGCCGATTGAGCCACCGGATCAGCAAGCTGGTGGAGCGGGGGTACGTGCGGCTGCGCCCCGACGAGACCGACGGCCGGGCCACGGTAGCCGAACTCACCGACACCGGCCGCGCCCTGATCGCCGAGATCGCCCCGGCCCACGCGAAGGCGCTGCGCGAGGTCCTGTTCGACCACCTGACCCGAGACCAGGTCAACGCGCTGGCCGAAGCCATGCAAACCGTAGGCACCAACCTGGGCGCCTGCCTCGACCCCAGCTAACCCCACCCCACACACCCGGTCGCCGCCCACCCGGACCTCACCTGGCCAGGGCGTCGCCTGCTCGCGGCTGACGCGCTGCCGGTTCACCGCATCGGACCATCTCGGCCACTGCGGCCCGCCGCGCCTGTCCGCGCATCCCAGCGGCACCCGCGTGACGGGTCGCCCGGTGGCGCTCTGTGCGGTCCTTGGAGCTGTTCGGGGGCGTCAGAGGCGGTAGACGCGGCGGGCGTTGCCGGAACCGATCATGTGGGCGATGCGGGCGCAGTCGGTGGGGTTCCACTCGCCGTCGTCCAGGCGGGCGCGCAGGGTGCGGGCCAGGCCGTGGCGGAAGTAGAGGGCGCCCAGGTGGCAGGTCTCGGCGACGCCGTAACAGTCGGAGGAGAACATCTGCTTGTGGAACGGCACCAGCTCCAGCAGTTCGGCCATCACCCTGGCTGAGCCGGCGGCGGTGTAGGTGAGGGCCAGGCCGACGTCCACGTAGACGTGCGGGAAGACGGCGGCCAGGTAGGCGGCCTGGCGGTGGTAGGGGTAGCAGTGGAGCAGGATGACCGGGACGCCGATCGGCTGCAGGGAGCGGATGAAGCCGGTCAGCAGGGCCGGGTCGGCCCGGTCCAGGTCGAGGTCGGTGTCGCCGTACCCGGTGTGGAACTGCAGGGGCAGGCCGCGCTCGCGGGCCACGTCCACGGCGGTCCAGAGCAGGTGGCGCAGCAGGATCGGGTCGGTCAGGCGCTGCTTCGGGTCGGACAGCCGGCGGTTGGCGGCGGCGATGACCGAGCCTCTGCTCGGGCGGGCGGGGTCGAAGTCGAGGCCGCAGCGGTAGGCGACGATGGACTTCAGGCCTACGGCTCGGGCGGCGCGGGCGGCCAGCTCCTCGGCGAGGCTGTCCATGTAGTCGACGGCGATCTGGGCGGTTTCGGCAACGTCCTGTTCGATCTGTTCCAGGCGGACGATCTCGTCGGCCGCGGCGCCGCCGTGGCGTCCCATCTCGGCGGCGGACAGGAGTTCGGGGGCCTCCAGACCCGTGTCCACCAGGAACGCCACGATGCCGGCCGCCTCCAGCAGCCTCCTGTTGACCTCGCCCGCGCCCAGCTCGGCGCGTCTGGCCAGGTAGACGGCGGGTGGGGCGTGGGGTTCCAGGTCGAGCACCGGCGCGCACCACCGGCGGATCGCGGCGCCGACGGGGGTGTCGAAGTGGGTGGTGCCGGGGGGCGCGGGAGTGCTGCCTTCGGTGATGAGCAGCTCGAACTGCGCCCTGCTGAGCTCGTCGCGCCTCACTCCGTGGCAGTGGTGGTCCACCAGGGGCGCCAGCAGCGCCTCGCGTACCGCGTCGGGAAGGTCTACGGGGAGCATGCGGGCGAGCCTAGGCGTTCGCGCCGGACCACACGCCGCGATTGCGCACTTGTCCCGGCGGCACCGCCCGGGGATGCCCCGATGCGCCCCGTAACGCCGGTCCCATGTTCACCGAGGGCAGAGCCCGTGGGCGGACGGTCGAGGCGGGAAAGGGCACGCCGGAGGAACCGGGGTGGGGCGGGGCAGGGACGGGCGTGAGGTGCGTGGGGAAACACGCGCAGGGGATGGAAACACGCGCGTGCGGGGGTGGAGGTGGGTGGGCAGGGGTCCGGAAAGGGCGCCTGCCCACCCACGGGTCAGCGGCGGGTCAGGCGGAGGACGTTGGCGATGATTTTGGCGCCGGCGTCACCCTCCGCCGTGAGGATGGACTCCGGGTGGAACTGGACGCCGTAGCGCCGGTTGGCAGGGTCCTCGATGGCCATGACGTTGCCGTCGGGGGTCAGGGCGGTCGGGGTGAAGGAGACCACCCCGGGGCGCTTGGCGTGCAGCGAGTGGTAGCGGGCGGCCGTGAACGTCTCGGGCAGGCCCTCCAGCAACGCGCTCTCCCCCAGGCGCGAGACCTGCCCGCGCTTGCCGTGCTCGGGGTAGCCGAGCAGTTCGAGCGTCCCGCCGGCGTGCTCGACCATGGCCTGCAGCCCCAGGCACACGCCGAAGACCGGCAGGTTCCTGGAGTACAGCTCGTCGATGAGCGCGGACATCCCGAAGTCGGAGGGCCACCCCGGCCCGGGAGACAGGACGACGAGGTCGGGGGCGATCGTGTCGATCATCTCGGCGGGGAAGCCGTGCCGCAGCGTGGTGACCTCGGCGCCCTGCTGGCGGAAGTAGTCGGCGAGGGTGTTGACGAAGGAGTCCTCGTGGTCGACGAGCAGGACCTTCATGCCGAGCCCCGGCTGTTCGGGAGCGGGGGTCACGGGGACGGATTCGGGGCGGTTGACCGCGTCCAGGGCGCCGAGCAGCGCGCTGGCCTTGAGTTCGGTCTCGCGCTCCTCCGACTCGGGGTCGGAGTCGAACAGCAACGTGGCTCCGGCGCGCACGGTGGCCACGCCGTGCTTGATCTGGGCGGTACGCAGGGTGAGCCCGGTGTTCATGGACCCGTCGAAGCCGATGAAGCCGATGGCCCCGCCGTACCATCTGCGCGTGGTGGCCTCGTGGTCCTCGATGAACTGCATCGCCCAGGTCTTGGGGGCGCCGGTGACGGTGACGGCCCACATGTGGGTGAGGAAGGCGTCGAGGGCGTCGAACTCGGGGCGCAGGCGGCCCTCGATGTGGTCGACGGTGTGGATCAGGCGGGAGTAGAGCTCGATCTGGCGGCGGCCGATGACCTTGACGGTGCCGGGCACGCAGATGCGGGACTTGTCGTTGCGGTCGACGTCGGTGCACATGGTCAGCTCGCTCTCCTCCTTGACGGAGGACAGCAGGGTGCGGATGGCCTCGGCGTCCTCGACGGGGTTGGAGCCGCGGGCGATGGTGCCGGAGATGGGGCAGGTCTCCACGCGGTCGCCGCTGACGCGCACGTACATCTCGGGTGAGGCGCCGACGAGGTGCTCGCCCTCACCGAGGCTGATGATGAACTCGTACGGGGCGGGGTTGGACCGGTGGAGGGTGCGGTAGAAGGCGGGCGGGTCGGTGCAGACGGAGTGGAAGACCTGGCCGGGCACGACCTCGAACAGGTCGCCGCGCTTGAACTTCTCCTTGGCCGCGGCCACGACCTTGGCGTAGGAGCCCTTCTCGGGGTTGGGCGGGATCTGGCCGGGGACCACCTGCGGCACCGAGGCGCCGGTGCGCTCCATGCCGCGGGTGGACACGCCGTCGACGGTGAACTCGTAGCGGTGCTCGACGCTGGTCTCGCGCTGGCGGTCGATCACCACGAGCCGGTCGGGCAGGTGCAGCACCAGGTCGCGCTGGTCGTCGGGGCGGGTCAGCTCGTGCCGGATCGGCTCGAACTGGAAGGCCAGGTCGTAGCCGAAGGCGCCGTACAGGCCGAGGTGGGCGTCGTCTCCGGCGAAGGCGGCGATGACCTCGCGGATGGCGGTGAAGACGGTCGGGCGGCGGCTGCGCATCTCCTCGGGCAGCAGTTCGTCGCTCTCGGCAACGTGCACCTCGACGCGGTCGGCGGTGGGCTGGGCCACCGGCTTGCCCGCGGCCAGCAGGCAGGTCGCGAGCACGGGCAGCACGACCCGGCCGCGCTCGTTCAGCGCCGTCGCGCTGATGCGCCGCCCTCTGGCGACGAGCTCGACGCACGGGTCGACATAGCCGAAGGCCCACCGGCTGTAGCGGCCCGGGTAGTCCATGCCCGAGGAGAACGCGCCGCCGCGCCGTTCTCCGAGCGCGCTCACGATCTCTTCGAGCGCCTCCTCGGCGACCTCACGTGTCTCCCGCTCGACATGGACGCCACCGGCGGTCGTATATCCGCTCGTCTCCATTGCTGCCTGCCCCTTGCTAACCCAATGAGCCCCGGAGGCGAGACAACAAAGGCCGCCTTCCGGGGCGGCCGTCGTTGAGGAATGCGAAGTACGCGCCGCCTAGAAGGGGCGCCACCACTGGCTCTGCAAGCCGATTCGCATGCAGGGATGCTAACACGCCCGGCCGAGGTCGTGACCATGGCGTGCCCCCTGACACGGCAGCGGTTCGCGTAAGGGCGGGTTAGGGGCTCGCACGTGGTGACAAGCCCGAGTCAAGCACCTAACTTCAGCGAGTATGGAGCGCGCCTTCGCCTGGCGGCCCGTCACCGCGATCGCTCTCGGCACGGCCGCGATCCTGGTGGCTTTAAGCGGGGCCTACGACTATCACCGCGACGAGCTGTACTTCCGCATGCTCGCCGAGCATCCGGCTTGGGGCTACGTCGACCAACCTCCGCTAACCCCGATGCTGGCGCGTGCCGCCATCGGGGTGTTCGGCGACACGCTGACCGCCATCCGCGTCCCCGCCGCCGTGTGCGCGGCGGTGCTGCTGGTGCTGGTGGCACTCATCGTCCGTGAGCTCGGCGGTGGCCGGTTCGCGCAGATACTGGCCAGCCTGGGGGTGGCGACCGCGGGATTCGTCCTGATCGTCGGCCACTCGCTGCTGACGCTCAGCGTCGACCTGCCGCTGTGGGCGGCGGCCATCCTGTTCATCCTCAAGGTGCTGCTGCGCGGCGAGCCCCGCTGGTGGCTGGCCGCCGGCGCGGTGATCGGGGTGGCCACCTACAACAAGCATCTGATCGCGCTGCTGGTCATCGGCCTGGCCGCCGGCCTGCTCGCGGTGGGGCCGCGCCGGGTGCTGCTCAGCCCGTGGTTGTGGGCGGGTGCGCTGATCGCGGTGCTGCTGGCCGTACCGAATCTTCTCTATCAGGTCACGAACGGCTGGCCGCAGCTGAAGATGGCGGCGGCGCTGAGCGCCGACAAGGGCGCGGAGATGCGCGCGTTGTTCCTTCCGATGCAGGTGCTGCTGCTCGGCCCGGCGGCGGCGGTGGTGTCGGCGTTCGGGTTCGTGCGGTTGTGGCGCGACCGTCGGGTGCGGGCGCTGGCGGTGGCCTATCCGGTGACCGGGCTGCTGACGGTGATTTCCGGCGGCCGGCCCGACTACATCACCGGGCTGATGGTGCTGCTGTTCGCGGCGGGCTGCGTGGGCCTGGAGGCCGCGCGCCCGCGCTGGCGGGTGGTGGGCACGGCGGGGCTGGCGCTGGTGGCGGCGGGCAACCTGTTCATCGCGCTGCCGATCCTGCCCGCCAAAGAGGTGGCGCAGACGGTGATCCCGGAGGCCAACCAGGTGGTCCGCGAGTCGCTGGGCTGGCCGAGCTTCGCCACGCAGCTACGGTCGGTGTTCGACAAGCTGTCGCCGGAGGAGCGCTCGCGGGTGATCCTTCTGATGGGCAACTACGGCAACGCGGGCGCGGCCGACCGCGCGGGCCTGCCGCGTGTCTACAGTGCGCACAACCAGTTGTTCGAGTACGGCCCGCCCCCCGAGACCGGCACCGTGGTCATCGCGGTCGACGTGATCAGGTGGGCCATGAACAAGCAGTTCACCACGTGCGACGAGGCCGGCGAGATCGACAACGGCCTCGGCCTGGACAACGAGATCCAGGGCATGGTGATCTTCGTCTGCCGGGGCCTGAAGATCCCGTGGCGCGACGGCTGGCGCAACTTCCAGCATTACAGCTAGAAAACCCGAATTACCACTTTGACTCTTGCCAACTTGACTGTGTCGAATCACGCTCTGCACATGGTTGTCAAGATCGCCTGGCGAGCGGCTCTCACGGGGGCCGCAGCCGCCCTGTGCCTCCTGCTCCCCCAGTCCGTGGCCCTGGCCGCACCCCAACCCGACAAGATCGACAAGTCCGTGATGGACGACCTGAAGGCCGATGACAAGGCGACCTTCTGGGTCAAGATGAAGGGCGAGGCCAACTTATCCGCGGCCCGCCGGGCCACCTCCAAGGACGCGAAGGCCGCCGAGGTCTTCAAGACCAAGAAGGGGCACGCCGCGTCCTCCCAGGCGGAGCTGCGCAAACTGCTGACCGCGCAGAACGCCGACTTCGCCCCCTACTGGATCGTCAACGCCGTGCGCGTCACCGGCGCGGGCGCCAAGCTCGCCACCGCGATCGCGGACCTGGCGGAGGTCGAGAGCATCCTCCCGGTACGCACGTTCGCGGTGCCGAAGCCGGAGCAGGGCAGGGCGGAGGCCAGGGTCAAGGCCGCCGTCGAGTGGAACATCGACCGGGTCGGCGCGCCCCGCGTGTGGAGCGAGCTCGGCAGCAAGGGCGAGGGCATCGTCGTCGGCCACATCGACACCGGCGCCGACTTCACCCACCCGGAGATCGCCGCGCAGTACCGGGGCCGGGGCCCCGACGGCTCCTACGACCACAACTACAACTGGTTCGACCCGGCGGGCGTGTGCCCGAGCGCGGCCCCGTGCGACAACAACGACCACGGCACCCACGTGACGGGCACCATGGTCGGCGCCAACGGCATCGGCGTGGCGCCGGCCGCGCGCTGGATCGCCGCCAAGGGCTGCGAGACCGACACCTGCACCGACGAGTCGCTCATCAAGTCCGGCCAGTGGATGGCCGCCCCGACCGACCTCAACGGCGAGAACGAGCGGACCGACCTGGCGCCCGACATCGTCAACAACTCCTGGGGCGGAGCGGGCTTCGACCCCTGGTACAAGACGATCGTGCAGTCGTGGATCGCCGCCGGCATCTTCCCCGCCTTCGCCAACGGCAACGCCGGCCCGGCCTGCACCACCAGCAGTTCCCCCGGCCAGTACGTGATCAGCTACAGCGTCGGCGGCCTCGACATCAACAACGTCCTGTACGCCCGCTCCAGCAAGGGCGCCGGCGAGAACGGCGAGATCAAGCCGAACATCGCCGCCCCCGCGGTGAACGTGCGCTCCTCGGTGCCCGGCGGCGGCTACGCGGCCTTCACCGGCACCTCGATGGCCACGCCGCACGTGGCCGCGACGGTGGCGCTGCTGTGGTCGGCGGCGCCGAGCTTGCAGGGCAACGTGGACGCCACGCGGCCGCTGCTGGACAGCACGGCGATCGACGTCAACGACACCAGCTGCGGCGGCACGCCGACCGACAACAACGTCTGGGGCGAGGGCCGGCTCGACTCCTTCGCCGCCGTCCAGTCGGCGCCCCGCGACGGGCTCGGCGACCTCAGGGGCACCGTCACCGCCGGTGGCGCTCCGGTCGCCCATGCCGAGGTCAGCCTGACCGGGCCGCTGAGCCGTACGGTCTTCACCGGCGCGGACGGCACCTACGCGGTGCCGCGCCTGCTGCCCGGCGACTACCAGGTGAGCGCGTCCAGGTTCGGCTACACCTCCGGCACCGCGAGCGCCACCGTGGCGGCCGGGCAGACGGCCACCACGGACGTCACGATGACGCGAAAGGACAGCGGCACGGTTTCCGGCCTCGTCTCGATCGCGGGCGCGCCCGAGTCCGGCGCGACGCTCTCCGTCGCCGGTACGCCGGTCCAGGCGGTCACCGGCGCCGACGGCCGTTACCGGTTCACGATCCCTCACGGCACCTACGACGTGACCGTTACACCGCGCTCGCGCTGCGCGACGGCCTCGACGACCGTCCAGGTGACGGTGGCGGGGGACGTGGTCAAGGACGTCGACCTGCCGCTGCGGGGCGACGGGTTCGGCTACACCTGTGAGAGCAAGGCGCTGCCGTACGTGGAAGGGACCGAGAAGCTGGCGCTGACCGGCGACGACGAGGCGCAGCAGGTGACGCTGCCGTTCACCTTCCCGTTCTACGGCGCCGCGCAGACGAAGGCGTGGATCACCACGAACGGCTACGCCTCCTTCGCCAACGAGAAGGTCACCACCGGCTCGAACGGCACGCTGCCGACCACGGGCACGCCGAACAACGCGGTCTACGCCTACTTCGACGACCTCGTGGCCGACGCCGAGTCGGGCATCTACACCGCCACGCAGGGCGCCGCGCCCAACCGCGTCTACGTGGTGGAGTGGCGCAACGTGAAGTTCTACTCCGACGCCACGATGCGGATCTCGGTGTCGATGCTCCTGGGCGAGAACGGCACGGTTTCCTACCGCTACAAGGACGTCGAGGGCGCCCGCGAGCAGGGCAACAGTGCCACGATCGGCGTGGAGAACGGACCCGGCACCGACGCGCTGCTGTACTCGTTCAACACCGCCGCGGTCTCCACCGGCCAAAGCGTGACGGTCGCGGCCACCCGCCACGGGCTGGTCACGGGCACGGTCACCGACGCCAACGACGGCAAGGCGATCGCCGGCGCGACGGTGAAGGTGGGCCAGGCGGCGACCTTCACCACGGGCGCCGACGGCACGTTCTACGGCCAGGTGCCGGCCGGCGACCACAAGGTGGAGGTCTCCAGGGAGCACTACGGCACGTTCTCCCAGGACGTCACGGTCGCTCCGCTGGCGTTCACCCGGGTGGACACGGCGCTGATCACCGGCGCGGTCAGCGCCTCGGTCGGCGAGCTGGCCGTGGTCATGCCCACGGGCGTCACCCGCAGCCGCTCGTTCGAGCTGACCAACCTCGGCGCGCCCGCCGACTACACCGTCACCAGCGACGCCGCCTGGCTCACCGCCGCGCCGACCGCCGGCCGCCTCGCCAAGGGCGAGAAGGCCGCGGTGAAGGTCACGGTCAGCAGCCAGGGCGTGCAGCCGGGCACGGTTCAGGCGGGCAAGCTCACGGTGAAGTCCAACAGCGGCCGCCAGCCGATCCTGGAGATCACGGTGAACGTCGTGGTGCCCAAGCACCAGGTGGCGCTCGACACCGGCGCCTCCAGGCAGGTCGTCGACGCCCAGGGCGACGTGTGGACCGCCGACCGCAAGTACACCCAGGGCGGCCATGGCTGGGTGGCCAACCAGAACCGCACGGCCGACACCCGCAGGACCATCGCGGGCACCACGGAGCAGACGTTGTTCCGCACCGCCCGCGAGAACCTGCTGGAGTACCGCTTCGACAACGTGCCGAACGGCACCTACACCGTCGAACTGGGCTTCGCCGAGATCACCTCGAAGCGTCCGGGTTCCCGGGTCTTCGACGTGATCGTCGAGGGCCAGCTCGCCGTACCCGCGCTCGACCTGGCCCTGGAGGTGGGCACCTACACGGCGGCGAACCGCTCGTACACCGTGAAGGTCACCGACGGCCAGCTGAACGTGCGCTTCGCCCGGCGTGACGGCCAGCCGATCGTCAACGCCGTCCGCGTCTCCGAGCGCCCCGACAAGAACTAGCCGGGCCGTACCGGCGTCAGCCCCGGCCGCTTGGGGCTGACGCCGTCGCCGGAGGAGCGGCCGTGCAGGCGGCGGTTGATCCACGGTGCGAGGAACTGCCTGGCCCAGCGCAGGTCCTCCCGCCGGGCGTCCGTCCAGACGGGCGGGCGCCGCGGCGGGTACGGCTCGCGCCAGTCCTGCTCGACCGGCACCCCGAGCACTTCGGCGGCGGCCAGCGCCACGCGGCGGTGGCCGTCGCCGTTGAGGTGGAGCCGGTCGGAGTCCCAGGCGCGCGGGTCGCGCAGCACGGCCATGGGCCACAGGTCGACCAGGTGGGCGTCGTAGCGCCGGGCGATGTCGTGGATGTGCAGGTTGTAGACCTCGATCTTGCTGTGCGCCAGCCGCATGACGGGCACGTGCCGCAGGTCGAAGCCGGTGAAGAGCATCACCTTGGCTCCGGCCTCGGTGAGCGTGCGCACCCCTTGTTCCAGCCGCCTGGCGACGATCGCGGGCCCGCTGCCGGGCCGCAGGATGTCGTTGCCGCCCGCGCAGAGCGAGACCAGGTCGGCGTCCATGGCGACCGCCTGCGGCACCTGCTCGCGCACGATCTCGTCGATGATCCGGCCGCGTACCGCGAGGTTGGCGTAGCGCAGGCCGGGCCGGTCGGCCTCGATGTGCTCGGCGAGCCGGTCGGCCCAGCCGCGGAAGCCCGTGGCGGCCGGGTCTTCGAGTCCCTCTGTGAAGCTGTCCCCTAGGGCGACGTATGACAAAATTCGTCCCATGACGGGATAGTTTGCCGCGAATGTCATGCCCTACGCGACCGTAGGTCAATCCGGCGGGCGCCCCCGGACGAAGAAGGAGGAAAAGTCCCGACAAGAAGGAGCACACCTCATGCGCACGACACTGGCCCTCGCCGCCATCGTGGCCTGCGCGGGCGCCGGCCTGGCCGCGCCCGCGCTCGCCGACGCCTCCCCCCGGCGCGACGGTGCCCTGCGGGTCGCCGGGCTGACGGCCGACGGCAGGCTGGTCGCCTTCCGCGCCGACCGTCCCGGCTCCGTCACCGACATCGGCAAGGTCAACGGGCTGAAGGGCGACGCGAAGGTGGTCGGCATCGACTACCGCGTGCAGGACGGCAAGCTGTACGCCGTCGGCGACCAGGGCGGCGTCTACACGCTGTCCGGCGCGGCCAAGGCGACCAAGGTCTCCCAGCTCAGCGTCGCACTGGACGGCAAGAACTTCGGCGTCGACTTCAACCCCGCCGCCAACCGGCTGCGCGTGATCAGCGACACCGGCCAGAACCTGCGGCACAACATCGACGACCCGATGGGCGCCCCGGCCGCCGGCACCACCGCGACCGACGGCAAGCTCACCAACCCGCCCGTCCCGCCCGCCACGACCGGCGTCACCGCGCTCGGCGTGAGCGGCGCCGCGTACACCAACAACGACCTGGACGCGACGACGGCCACGACGCTGTTCGACGTGGACACGACCGCCGACCAGATCGCGGTGCAGTCGCCGGCCAACGCCGGCAACCTCGCCCCGACCGGCAAGCTCGGCGTGGACGCGGGCTCAGCGGCCGGCTTCGACATCTACACCACGCTGCGCAAGGGCGCTGCCTCGGCCAACACCGCCTTCGCGGCGCTGACCGTGAGCGGGTCCTCCCGTTTCTACACCGTCGACCCCCTGACCGGTGCGGCCGTCCAGGTGGGAACGTTCCCGTCGCGCCGCCAGGTCGTGGACATCGCCCTGCCGCTCGACCAGCGCTGACGCCCCGAGCCCGCCTCCCGCCGTGACACGCCCCGACCACGGGCGCGAATTCCCCTTGTCCGCCCGCCCGCGCGTCTGTTACCCGTTGAGGTATGCGGGGGAAATATCCAATACGTGTCACCAGAGACCTGCCCGTCCCCATGCCCGACGGCGTCCGGCTGCTGACCGACCACTACGCGCCCGTGGGGGCGCCGCGCGCGCCGGTCGTGCTCATCCGCTCGCCGTACGGCCGAAGGGGCGCCTTCGGATGGATGTTCGGCCGCGGCTTCGCCCGGCAGGGCTTCCAGGTCGTCATGCAGTCCTGCCGGGGCGGATTCGGCTCCGGCGGGCTGCTCGACCCGCTCGGCGACGAGCACGACGACGGCCTGGCCACCGTGGCCTGGATGCGCGAGCAGCCCTGGTACGGCGGCAGCTTCGCCACCTTCGGCCCCTCCTACCTCGGCTACACCCAGTGGGCCATCGCCCCCTACGCCGGTCCCGACCTGCGGGCGATGGCCACGCAGATCACCGCCTCCCAGTTCCGCGACGCCGCCTACGTGGGCGGGGCGTTCGCGTTGGAGTCGGCGCTGAGCTGGACGACGCTGACCGACGCGATGTCACGCCGCTTCGGCGGCACCGCCGTGCTGACCGCGCCCCGGCTGACCCGCCGCGCGGTGCTGTCCGGACGGCCGATGGGCGAGCTCGACCTGGTCTCGGCCGGGCATCCGCTGGCCTTCTACCAGGATCTGCTCGCCCATCACGGCGATCCCGCCGCGCCGTACTGGGCCAAGCGCGACTTCTCCCCCGACGTGGCCGACGTCGGCGCCGCCGTCACGATGCTCGGCGGCTGGTACGACGTGTTCCTGCCCTGGCAGATCAAGGACTATCTGACGATGCGCAGGGCCGGGCGGCGGCCGTACCTGACCATCGGGCCCTGGTACCACGTGGACATGCGCCACGGCCGCCCCTCCGTCGCCGAGGCGCTGACCTGGTTCCGCGCCCACCTGCTGGGTGACTTCTCGCGGTTGCGGGCCGACCCGGTGCGGCTGTACGTGACCGGCGCCGGCGAGTGGCGCGACTATCCGGACTGGCCGGTTCCGGGGATGCGGATGCGCCGCTGGCACCTGCGGTCCGGGTTCGGGCTGGATCCGGCCGCGCCCGGCGAGGACGGCGCCGGCCGCTTCCGCTACCACCCTGCCCATCCCACGCCCGTCATCGGCGGCCCGGTGCTGCTGGCCGACTCCCGCCCGCGCGACCAGCGCCGCCTGGAGGCCCGCCGCGACGTGCTCGTCTACACCTCCGCGCCGCTGCGCGCCGACACCGAGATGATCGGTCCCGTGGGGGCCGAGCTGTCGGTGCGCTCCAGCGCCCCCTGCACCGACGTGGTGGTGCGGGTCTGCGACGTGCACCCGTCGGGCGCGTCCATGAACATCTGCGAGGGGGTACGGCGCACGCTCGGCGGCCCGGAGGACATCCGGCGAGTCGAGGTGGACCTGTGGCCGATCGGGCACCGCTTCAAGCGCGGCCACCGTATCCGCGTCCACGTGGCGGCCGGGGCGTACCCGACGATCGCCCGCAATCCGGGCACCGGCGATCCGATCGCGGACGGCGGGCCCATGCTGCCGGCCGACGTGGAGGTCCTCCACTCCCCCAGCCATCCCTCTGCCGTCCTCCTGCCCGAAGTGACCGCCCCTTAGAGTCGGATCGTGCGCGCGTCCCGTTTGATGTCGGTGATCCTGCTGCTGCAAGGGCGGGGCGGGATGACGGCGGCCGAACTGGCCGAGGAACTGGAGGTCTCCGAGCGGACCGTCCACCGCGACGTGCTGGCGCTGAGCGAGGCGGGCGTCCCGGTCTACGCCGACCGGGGGCGGCGCGGCGGCTACCGGCTGCTGGAGGGCTACCGCACCCGGCTGACCGGGCTCGACCGGGCCGAGGCGGAGGCGCTGTTCCTGTCGGGCGTGCCGGGGGCGCTGCGCGAGATGGGGCTGCAGGACGTGGCGGCCACCGCCCGGCTGAAGGCGGCGGCCGCGCTGTCACCCGGGCTGCGGGACGCGCCCTCGACGGCGGCGCAGCGCTTCCATCTGGACGCGCCGGGCTGGTTCGCCGGTGAGGAGCCGCCGCCGGCCGCGCTGGCGCCGCTGGCCAGGGCGGTGTGGAGCGATCGGGTGGTCGGGCTGGCGTACAAGGGCAGGCAGCGCACGGTGCGTCCGTACGGGCTGGTGCTCAAGGCGGGCGTCTGGTACCTGGTGGCGCACACGGGGGACTTCCTGACCTTCCGGGTGGACCGGGTGGAGGCGGTCGTGGCCCGGGAGGAGGGCTTCACCCGGGATCCGGAGTTCGACCTGGCGGCGTACTGGCGGCGGCAGTCGGCCCGCTTCGCCCGCTCCCTGCTGCGCGCCACCGTCACGCTGCGGCTCAGCCCGTCCGGGGTGCGCATGCTCCGGCACATCGCCGACCCGGCCGCGCTGGAGGACGCGCTCGCCTCGCTGGGCGAGGACGGTACGGTCGAGCTGGCCGTGGAGTCGATGACGGTCGCGTACTCGCAGGTGTTGCGGTTCGGGCCGGAGGCGGAGGTGCTGGCGCCGCCGGAGCTGCGCGCGATGGTGCGCGAGGCCGTCCTGCGGACGGCCCGCCTGTACACCCCTGATGTCTAGCGGTATTCGGACGCGTCGGCCTTCTTGCCGCCGTCCTCCACCTCTTCGATGTAACGCCACACGTCCGGCCGGCTGCCGTCGAGGTCGGTGAAGCCGTAGACCTGGGCCAGGCCGCCGCTGTCGAGTGACTGACCGGTCCAGCGCATCTTGTCCGGGTCCTGGGCCAGGGCCGCGACGGCCCGCCCGACGAAGGCCGGCGTCTCCGACACCGCCCAGGTGGCGTTCTTCGGGATGTAGTCGCGCCAGGTCTCCTCGGTCACCTCGAAGTTCTCCAGCATCGCCTCCGAGCGCAGGAATCCGGGCGTGAGCGCCACGGCGGCGCAGCCGTGCTCGCGCAGGTCGTGCGAGAGCGCGTACGCCAGCCGGACGACCGCGGTCTTGGCCTGGTCGTAGAAGAGCGAGAGCCGGTAGTGGTCGTCGTTGTACTTCTTGGTCCCGTCGGTCACCTCGACGACCAGGCCGCCGGGCTTCCTGGACAGCAGCGGCAGCGCGTAGTGGCTGGTGATGATGTGGGTGTCGATCGCCAGCCGCAGCAGGCGCAGCCCGTTGTCCAGGTTGTGCTCCCAGACCGGGACGTTCCACTCGGTGAGCCGGTCGCCGCCCCACACGTCGTTGACCAGGACGTCGAGCTGTCCGTGGTCGCGTTCGATCCGCTCCACCAGTGCTTTGACCTGCTCCTGGTCGAGGTGGTCGACCCGGACCGGGATGCCGGTGCCGCCGGCGGCGGTGACGAGCGCGGCGGTCTCCTCGATGGTCTCCGGCCGGTTCATCTCCGAGCGCTGCGATCCGCTGGAGCGGCCGGTGCAGTAGACGGTGTAACCGGCGGCGCCGAGCTGTACGGCGATGCCCCGGCCCGTGCCTCGTGTGGCCCCTGCCACCAGTGCGATGTTCATGAAGACCACTCTCGGCCGAAAAGAGGACACCTCATGTCATGTTTTCTCAAGGATTCTCGCGTGATAAGTAAGGAGTTACCATGAACGAAGAGTTCGAACTGCGCGGGGTCAACCATCTGGCACTGGTCTGCTCGGACATGAAGCAGACCGTCGACTTCTACTCCGGCGTCCTGGGCATGCCGCTGATCAAGACGATCCAGCTGCCGATGGGCTGGGGCCAGCACTTCTTCTTCGACGCCGGCGGCGGCAACGCGCTGGCCTTCTTCTGGTTCCCCGACGCGCCGGAGGCGGTGCCCGGGGTCTCGGCGCCCAAGGGGCTGCCCGACCGGGGCGAGCTGCTGTCGGCGGTCGGCTCCATGAACCACATCGCCTTCGACGTGCCGCCGGACAAGATCGAGGAGTACCGCGACCGGCTGATCGCCAAGGGTGTGGACGTGGGCGTGCTGCTCAACCACGACGACAGCGAGTTCGGCGTCGCCCCCGCCCCGCACGAGGGCGTGTTCGTGCGTTCGATCTACTTCAAGGACCCCGACGGCGTCCTCATCGAGTTCGCCTGCTGGCTGCGGGAGCTGGGCCGCGAGGAGGACGTGCGGCACGAGCCGAAGACCGCCGCCGACCGGACCGCCTGATGCCGCGCCTGCGCCGGGTCCCGCGCGAGGAGGTCGCCGACCCGCTCACCGCGTTCTTCTACGACCGCCTGCTGACCGGCGACGGCACCGCCACGGGCTCGCCCGGCGACTGGTGGGAGGTCTTCGCGCTCGACCCGGCGATCCTGCGCCACTGCGTGAAGGGCTTCCAGCTCTACCGGGAGTCCGCGCTCGACCCGGTGCTGCGCGAGCTGGGCCAGACCCGCGCCGGATGGGCCCGGCAGTCACGGTTCGTCTACTCGCAGCACTGCAAGCAGATGCGCGCGATCGGCGTGCCGGAGGAGAAGATCCAGGCGGTCGCCTCCTGGCAGGTGAGCACCGTCTTCGGCGAGCTGGAGCGGGCCGTGCTCGCCTACACCGACGCGCTCGTGCTGGACGGCGGCCGGGTGCACGACGAGGTCTTCGCCGTGCTCAGGAAGCACCTGCCGGACGAGCAGATCCTCGAGCTCACCTACATCACCTGCATGTACGAGATGCACGCCACGATGGCCAGAGCGCTGCGGGTGGAGTTCGACGACCGCGACGACCCGATCACCGAGGTGCCCGCGCCCGAGGGGTACGGCACCCGGGACATCGCCGACGAGCTCGCCTGACCGTCCGTCCGACCGTTCGTCGCGAAGAGCCGACCGTTCGCCGATCCGCGCCCGGCTTCCCGGCCGAACCTCACTAATGTCACGTCGGATGACGCGCCCCCGCCATCCCCCAATGGTCTAGAAATAGGCCAAAACGTGATATTTCAGTCATTGGGCGGTCTGGGTTGTGACGCTAGTGTCCCCTCACTCGCGAACCACTGTCATACCGGAGGGGTCATGGCCGAGCCGCCACCTCGCACCGACAAAAGCCCGTGGAACTGGCTGCTGATCGTGCCGATCGTGCTGCCGTTGTGCACGTTCCTGTTCAACGCCGACGAACCCCGGCTGATGGGCTTCCCGCTGTTCTACTGGCTGCAGCTCGCCTTCATCCTCGTCGGCGTCGCCTGCACCGTGGTCGTCTACAGGATGACCAAGTGAGCGGGCACACGACCGAACTGGTCGTCTTCATCGCGCTGTTCGCCCTGGTCAGCGGCATGGGCTTCGTGGCCGCCCGCTGGCGTAAGCCGAAGGACATCGAGAGCCTCGACGAGTGGGGCCTCGGCGGGCGCAACTTCGGGACCTGGATCACCTGGTTCCTGGTCGGCGGCGACCTCTACACCGCCTACACCTTCGTGGCGGTGCCCGCCCTGGTGTTCGGCGCGGGCGCGCTGGGCTTCTACGCGGTGCCGTACACCATCGTGATCTATCCGCTGGTCTTCCTCGTGCTGACCCGGCTGTGGTCGGTCTCGCACGTGCACGGCTTCGTCACCCCGGCCGACTTCGTGCGCTCGCGCTTCGGCTCACCGACGCTGGCGCTGGTCGTGGCCGTCACCGGGCTGGTCGCGACCATGCCCTACATCGCGCTGCAGCTCGTCGGCATCGAGGCCGTGCTGCAGTCGATGGGCGTCACCGGCCACTGGCCGATCATCGTGGCCTTCGCCATCCTGGCGGCCTACACCTACCAGTCGGGCCTGCGCGCCCCCGCGCTGATCGCCTTCGTCAAGGACTCGCTGATCTACATCGTGATCCTGGCCGCGGTCATCTACATCCCGATCAAGCTGGGCGGCTGGGGCAACATCTTCGACGCGGCCGCGGCCAAGTTCGGCAAGTCCCCCGCCCCGGGTGACGGCCTGCTGCTGAACGCGGGCAACCAGCTGCAGTACATCACGCTGGCCTTCGGCTCGGCGCTGGCGCTGTTCCTCTACCCGCACAGCCTCACCGGCGTGCTGGCCGCCAAGAACCGCACCGTCATCAAGCGCAACATGTCCGCGCTGCCCGCCTACAGCTTCCTGCTCGGCCTCATCGCCCTGCTCGGCTACATGGCGATCGCCGCCGGCACCAAGCCCGTCATCGGCGAGAACGGCAAGCCGATCGGCAACACGGTCGTCCCGGTGCTGTTCGACAACATGTTCCCCGACTGGTTCGCCGGCGTCGCCTACGCCGCGATCGCCATCGGCGCGCTCGTGCCCGCCGCGATCATGTCCATCGCCGCGGCGAACCTGTTCACCCGCAACATCTACCGCGAGTACTTCAACAAGAACGCCACCGACAAGCAGGAGGCCACGGTCTCCAAGCTCGTCTCGCTCGTGGTCAAGGTCGGCGCGGTGCTGTGCATCCTGCTGCTGGACCCGCAGTTCTCCATCGACCTGCAGCTCATCGGCGGTGTGATCATCCTGCAGACGCTGCCTTCGGTGGCCCTGGGCCTGTACACCCGGTGGTTCCACAAGGGCGGCCTCATCGCCGGCTGGGCCCTGGGCCTGGCGGCCGGCATGTGGATGCTCTACACCATCCCGAACCCCGCCTCCGGCAAGCTGCACTTCGGCGGCTCGGCGTTCTCGCTGGGCGAGCTCGGCTTCGACACGAAGACGACCGTCTACGCCGGCGTCATCGCCCTGGCCGTCAACCTCCTGGTGGCCGCCGTCGTCACCGTGGCCCTGCGGGCCGCGAAGGTGGCCGACGGCGAGGACGGCACGCGGCGCGACGAGTACTTCGCCGACGAGGGCGACCCCCGGGTCAAGGACCTGGACGTGTCCGCACCGCACTAGCGGCCGGCGCGGAGGGGCAACGTTGATGCAACCTCCGCGGGAACACCGTGGACAAATGGGCACGCCCCGTCCGTCGCCCCCGTGCAGACGGTACGTGCCCCGGTTCGGGCGGGCGGTGATCTGCGCCTCGCCACCCGCCCGGACCGCGGGACGGCGTCACGGGGCCGCGTAACCGGGGTTGGCGACGTCGAGCTTGGCGCGCACGGCCGCGGTCAGGGCGGCGAGCAGCTCCGGGTCGCCGGCGCGGCCCTCCCTGATCCGGGCGGCCAGTTCCGCGTCACTGCCCACGCCGAGCCCGGCCAGCCGTTCCGCGTGCTCGGCGGCCTGGGCCGGGCCCAGCTCGATCTCCCGCTCCACCATGCCGAGCACGTTGATCGCCACCCGCGTGTGGAAGCGCACCCGTCCCTCGACCGCCGGCAACACGTCGGCCTCCAGGAACTGCCTGACCGCCGCGACCAGCTGGGCCGCGTCGGGCACGTCGTGCGGCGCCGCCATGGCGCCTCCTCTCCGCTCCGCCGAAGACGTTGGAAAGTGACCGCTTATCCGTTGACCGGGCAACGGATAGACGGTGTGATCCTTTCATGAGCTTCGCCGTACCCGACAGCGTCCGGCCGGTTCGCGACGCCGTCCACGCGTTCATGACCGAGCGGGTCGAGCCCGCCGAGCCCGCCCTGTGCGACGGCGACGCCGCCACCCTGCGCGAGCTGCAGGAGGAGGCCAAGAAGGAGGGCCTGTGGGCGCTCGGCCATCCGCGTGAGCTGGGCGGCGGCGGCCTGCCGTTCCTCGACTACGTCTACGTCAACGAGGTGCAGGGGCGCAGCGAGTTCGGCCAGCTCGCGCTCGGGACGTTCACGCTGCAGGACTCCCTGATGCTGCACGAGCACGCCTCGAGCGGCCAGCGTGAGCGCTACCTGGAGCCGCTCGTGCGTGGCGACATCTGGCCGAGCTTCGCGATGACCGAGCCGGAGATCTCCAGCAGCGACCCCACCCAGATCCAGACCGAAGCGGTGCTCGACGGCGGCGAATGGGTCATCAACGGCCACAAGTGGTTCACCACCGGCGCCTCCCGCGCCGCCTACACCACCGTGATGTGCCGCACCGAGCCGGAGGCCCCGCCCCACCTGGCCTTCTCCATGATCCTGGTGCCGACCGGCACGCCCGGCTACACGATCGTCCGCGAGACGCCCGTGCTCGGTCTCGGCGGCGCCCACTGCGAGGTGCGCTACGAGGACGTCCGCGTCCCGGCCGCCAACCTGCTCGGCGAGCGCGGGCACGGCTTCGTCATCGCCCAGAAGCGCCTCGGGCCAGGCCGGATCTTCCACTGCATGCGCTGGCTCGGGCAGGCGCAGCGGGCCTTCGACCTGATGTGCCGCCGCCTGCACGGGCGCACGGCGTTCGGGGAGCCGCTGGCCAGGAAGCAGCTCATGCGCCAGCACGTCTTCGACTCCTACACCGAGATCCAGTCCGCGCGGCTGCTCACCCTGCACGCGGCGCAGGCGGTGGACGCCGGTTCGGACGCGCGCGTCGAGATCGGGGCGATCAAGGTGGTGGGGGCGCGCATGCTGCACAACGTGATCGACCGGGCCATCCAGGTGTACGGCGCGGCGGGCCTGACCCCCGACACGCCCCTGGACCGGATGTACCGGCACGCCCGCGCCGGACGCATCTACGACGGCCCCGACGAGGTGCACATCGACTCGGTCGGCAGGCGGGTCCTGGGCGCGTACACGAGCGGCGGTTCGTGGGAGTTCGGCCTGCGATGAGCGCGCACACCGGCGACCGGGTGGCGGACATCGTGCGGGACGCGCTGGGCGCGGGGGCGGCGGTGCTGTCGAGCGCGCGGCTGCCCGGCGGCGCCTCACGCGAGACCTGGTCGCTCGACGTGGACACGCCCGGCGGCGAGCGGGCCCTCATCCTGCGCCTGGACTCCCCCGGCACACCCCTGAACCCCGGCACCTCCCCGAACACCGGCGCGTCCCCGGAGACCGGCGGCGGCTTGGCGGCCGAGGCGGTTCTGATGCGCGCCGCCGCCGAGGCGGGCGTGCCGGTCCCGGAGATCGTCGCCTCCGGGGACTCCTACATCCTCATGGCGCGGGTGGACGGGGAGACGATCCCGCGCAAGATCCTGCGCGACGACGCCTACCGGCACGCCCGGCCGCTACTGGCCGCGCAGTGCGGGCGGGCGCTGGCGGCGGTGCACCGGATGCCGCTCGGCGCCCTGCCCGGGGAGCAGGACGCGGATCCGCTGACCCAGTGGCGCGAGGTGCTGGATCTGACCGGGCAGCCGCATCCGGTGTTCGAGCTGGCCCTGCGCAGGCTGGCGGCGACCCGGCCGGACGGCGCGCGGCGGACGGTCGTGCACGGCGACTTCCGCAACGGGAACCTGATCGTGGGGCCCGAGGGCGTGCGGGCGGTGCTCGACTGGGAACTGGCCCACGCCGGCGACCCGGTCGAGGACCTCGGCTGGCTGTGCGTGAAGGCGTGGCGGTTCGGGCAGAAGGCGCCGGTGGGCGGCTTCGGCACCTACGACGAGCTGGTCCACGCCTACGAGGAGGCCTCGGGGTACGCGGTGGACCGGGAGGCGCTGCGGTGGTGGGAGGCGTTCGGGGTGCTGAAGTGGGGCGTCATCTGCGTCATGCAGACGATGCGGCACCTGGCCGGCGGCGCGCGTTCGGTGGAGCTGGCGGCGATCGGGCGGCGGGTGTGCGAGACCGAGTGGGACCTGCTGGAACTGCTCGGCACCCCCTGAAATCCGGCCGCCGGCCATGAAGTGGATCCGGTCGCACATGCGCGCCACCTCGCGCAGGTTGTGGGGGTGATCAGCATGGCGCTGCCGTTCGTGCGGGCCAGGTCGCCGAGCAGCCCTCTGACGCGGTCGCCCGCGTCGGGGTCGAGGTTGGCGGTCGGCTCGTCGAGCACGAGCCGGGCTCGACGTCGTCTGTCTCGGGCTGACGCTGGGGTTGTTCGCCTGGGCGCTCAGGTACGCGCGCGCCCACGGGAAGCTGCCGCGGTTCGGGGGCTGACCGGGCGCGGGACGAGCGCGGCCACGATCACCTCGGCCAGGCCGTCGACGACCTCGCCGGGGTCGACGCCGGGGTGGTCGAGCCACCAGTCGGCGGTCGTCTGGACCATGCCGATGAAGGCGTGGCCGAGCACCTGGGCGCGTACCGGATCGGGGGTGACGCCCTCGGCCACCAGCACCTGCGCGAGCTCCTCGCCGAGACCTCTGACCAGCGTGGTCATGTGGCTGCGGATCTTGCTGTCCTCGGCGCTGGCCCGGTGGAACAGGAAGCGGTAGAGGTTGTGGTTGGCGCCGATCAGGTCGAGGTAGACGGCGATCGCGGCGCGGGCGCGCGAGCGCAGGTCGCCGCCGCCCTCGGTGAACTGCGGGCGCAGCCGGTCGATGACGGTGCGCACGTGGCGGTCGGCCAGCGCCTGGTAGAGGCCGCTCTTGTCGCCGAAGTGGCGGTAGAGGATGGGCTTGGTGATCCCGGCCTCCGCGGCGATCGCGGCCATCGACACCTCGTGCCCGTCACGCTCGATCACCCGGTCGGCGGCGTCGAGCAGCGCCCTGCGCCGGTCCGGGCTGCGTCCCCTCACCCGGCAAGGATAGATCGCTCCCGTCCGCGCAGCAGCGCCGAGGTCACCAGCAGCGCGCCGACGACCGTGTAGAGGCCGGTGACCCCGGCCAGGGTGCCCGGCGGCTCGCCCGGCAGCGCGCCCCAGCGGGGCAGCCCCGCCGCGACCAGCAGCGCGAGGTCGAGCCGCGTGGCGAACAGGGCGCCGAGCGCGACGAGCGGCAGCCCGCAGATGATCGCGGCCAGCGGGGACAGCCGCTGCCATCCGGTCAGCAGCCCGGCCAGCGCGGCCACGGCGCTCAGGTAGCCGAATCCGGCCGGGCTCGGGCCGAAGCCGGTGTAGCCGGCGCGCAGCGCCCGCGCGCCGGCCTCGGTCAGGTAGTAGACGGCGGGCAGCGCGAGCAGGCCCACCGCGGTGGCGGCCAGGTGACGTCCCACGTCTTCATCGTCCCGTGGAATCCAGGCAATGTCTCGATCTTGGGACAGACGGCCGGGAGTACAGGCTTTAGCGTGGATACATGGCTAACAGTGGCACTGGTCCTGGTTCGATCACACCTGACGGATCCCCTGTTGAGTTCTATCTCCTCATCGAGCCGAACGGCGAGCCCGAGATCGTCAGCGGCGCGCTCGCGCCCGGCGCGTCGATCCTCGAGATCGGCTCGGGAGTCGGGCGGCTCACCCATCCCCTGCTCGCGCTCGGTCACGACGTCGTGGCCGTGGACGAGTCGGCGGAGATGCTCGCGCACGTGCGCGGCGCGCGGACCGTGCGGGCGCGGGCGCAGGAACTGCGGCTGGAGCGCGAGTTCGACGCGGTACTGCTCGCCTCCTACCTGGTCAACACCGCCGACGACGGCGCGCGCCACGACCTGCTGTCGGCGTGCGCACGGCACGTACGGCCCGGCGGCGCCGTCCTCATCCAGTGGACCCCGGCCGAGCAGCACGACGCGTGGGAGGTCGGCCGGGGGCGCACCACGGGCAACCTCAGCATCACCCTCGCGGCGCTGGAGCCGGTGCGGCCCGGGGTGGTCGCCTCCACGATGCGGTACACGCAGGACGAGCGGGTGTGGACCCAGTCGTTCTGGTCGCGGCGCCTGACCGACGACGACCTCCGGGCCGAACTGGAGCGGGCCGGGCTGCGGCTGGATCGGTTCCTGACCGACGACCACAGCTGGGTGCTGGCCGTACGCGACTGATCAGTAGCGCAGGCCGTGCCCGAAGGGGTGGAGCGGGTCTGCGGTGCCGCCCGGGACGTCGGACGGGCTCGCCTCGACGGCCGCCATCGACCGCGGCAGCTCGTACGGCAGCCGCCCCTTCGGCTCGGCCCGCCCGAACAGCACCTCCAGCAGCGCCCGGTCGCTCGCCCCGTAGTCGGCGACCACGGCGGCGGCGCCCTCGGCGATCTCGGGGAAGACCGCGGGCCGCTCCAGGTAGACGTCCACGACGGTGGGCACCGTGCGCTGCAGGCGGGTGATCCGGTCGATCTCGGCGGCGGGGAAGGCGAGGCTGCCGGAGTGGAAGAAGGCCTCGAAGGCGCCCGGCCGCGGCTCGTACGGCGCGGCCAGCCGTACCACGGCCACGTCGGCCTCCTCCGGCGTGGCGACGACCTTGCCGTAACCGGCGGCCAGGTCGGCGTCGACACCCTCCACGTACAGGCGCACGCCCTCGGCCAGCGGCAGCGGGCCGTTCTTCAGCAGGGTGAGCGAGGCCGTCTGCGCCTCGAACCCGGCCCGCGCGAAGTCGGCCCGCCCGACGACCTCCTCGGCCACGTCAGGGTCGGCGAAGGGCGCGTCGAACAGCCCGAGCGTGAACTTCTCCCGCAGCACCCGCCGCACCGACACGTCCAGCCGTTCCATACTGATCCGCCCGGCCTCGACCAGCTCGGTGATCAGGTCGGGGCAGGCCTCGCCGCCGAACTGGTCGACGCCGGCCTCGATCGCCTTCAGCACGCGCTCGGCGGGGGTGAGGTGCTCCACGCCCCAGGCGCGGGCGGGCATCTCCTGGCCCATGATGAAGGCGTCGGTGATCAGGCCCCAGTCGGTGCAGACGATGCCGTCGAAGGCGTAGCGCTCGCGCAGCAGGCCGGTGATGACGCCCTTGTTGAAGCCGAAGCCGACCTCCTCGTGCTCAGTGCCGACAGGCATGCCGTAGTAGGGCATGATCTGCGAGGTTCCGGCGGCGAAGGCGGCCTCGAAGGGCTTCAGGTGGTGCTCGAACCGGCCGCCGGGGTAGACCTGCTCGCGGCCGTGGGCGAAGTGGGGGTCCTCGCCGTCCTTCTGCGGCCCGCCGCCGGGGAAGTGCTTGGTCATGCAGGCGACGCTGCCGGGGCCGAGGCGCTCGCCCTGGAAGCCGAGGATGTAGGCGCGCACGAGGCGGGAGGTGAGCTCGGCGTCCTGGCCGAAGGTGCCGTTGGCGCGTGACCAGCGGGGCTCGGTGACCAGGTCGATCTGGGGGTGGAGGGCGACGCGGATGCCGACGGCCAGGTACTCCTGCCGCGCCATGTCGGCGAATTTCCGGACCAGCTCCGCGGAGCCGATCGCCGCCAGCCCCGGCGGCTCCGGCCACTGCGAGAACGCCCCGGCCATCATCGACGCGCCCGGGTTGCCGGAGAAGGAGTGGCGCGGGTCGGTGGAGAGCGTCACCGGGATGCCCAGCCGGGTGGCGGCGGCCCGCTCCTGCAGGGCGTTGTGCCACTCGGCCATCTCGCGCGGCGAGCCGCCGCCGAGCACGTTGAAGTGGTTCATGTGCCTGCCGTCGATCATGCTCTCGGCGGTCTCGGCCCCCGGCGGCGGCGCGAACCAGGCGATGGTGTGGAACAGCAGCCCCGCCTTCTCCGGCAGGGTCATCCTGGCCACGAGGTCGTCGACCCGCGCCGCGGTGGGGAGTGAGGGGTCCTTGTAGGTCATGGCGTGATTATACGTATCATCAACTTCTCTACCAGAGGTTCGCGCCATGCGCCACGCCGCCGCGTGCCGAAATTACTGGGAAATACTGGAACTCCTGCTACCCTCGCGCCATGAGTGACCGGCTGGACCAGCTGGAGAGGCGCATCGACGAGCTCCGCGCCGGGGTGCGCCGCGCCATGCGCGCCCGTGACGCGGTCACCGCCCGGGCCCTGCGCGCCGACCTGCGCGCCGCGGAACGCACCTGGGACTCCCTGGTCAGCTCCCCCGTCCAGACCCCGGGCGGCAAGCGGGCCGGCACCACGACCGTGCGCGAACGGGTGCACCAGGCGCTCGACGCGCTCGGCGCCCCCGCCCAGCCCCGGCTGATCGTGGCCGTGAGCGAGGCGTTCTTCTCCGGCGGGCTGCGTTCCGCGCAGCTCACCAGCATCCGCCGCGACGAGGAACGTTCCTTCCGCTCCAGCCCGTACGGCCGGCCGTACTATCTGTGCGCCGCCCTGACCGACCGCCTCTCCCCCGCCCGCGGCCTGCTCACGCTGAGCACCTGGCCGCTGGAGCGGCGGGTGGTGGGCCCGCTGAGCCCGAGAGTCGACTTCCTGACCTGCGCGGCGGCGGTGGCCCTGCACATCCAGCGCAGCGCGGGCCCGTCACCGGAGTCGCTGCGCCTGGTGGCCAGGATGGGGCGCAACATCCCCGGCGGCGAACTGGTCGAGCTGGGCAAGGACGTCGATCCCGGCCGCGTGGCCGAGATGGCGCTGGCGGAGCTGGCCGTACACCTGGATCGGGACACGCGCGACCGGGCCGGGCTGGCGGCCCGCGCGCGCGAGCAACTGGACGACCCCGCGCGGCTGTTCGGCGCCGCGCTCCTGAGCGCCGCCAACGTCGGCGCCCTCGGCAAGGAAGGGATCACGGCGTGAGACGGATCGACGCGCTGCGGGGGACGACACCGCCGAAACCGCACGACGCCCGGGCCATCGCGGCGCTGGCCGCGAATCCGGGTTGCGCGCGCCGGGCGCTCATGGACGGCGCGGGGGTGGACAAGGACGCGGCCGCGCGGCATCTGGGCTTTCCCGCGCCGTTCGGGCAGTCGCCGTTCGCGATCACCCGCGGCAACCAGTTCGAGGCGCTGGTCAAGTCCGACGGCTGCGCCGAACTGCTGCGCATGCTGCGCGAACTGCTGGAGTTGCCGATCGCCGAGGTCGCCTACCACGACGTGGAGAACGTGGGCGCGCACCTGCGCCACGCCCACACCCGCGCGCTATTCGACCGGGCGGCCAGGGGCGAGCACGACGCGGGCACGCTCTACGACCACCCGCTGCTGAGCCTGGACATCGCCGGCCACACCGCCTACCTGGAGCCGGACGTGGTCGCCTTCCAGCTGGAGGGCCGCTTCCACGTCGTGGAGATCAAGTCGTTCGCGATCGTGGACGGCCAGGCCGACCCGGCCGCGGTGGCGGCGGCCGCGCGGCAGGCGGCCGTGTACGTGCTGGCGCTGCGCACGATGCTGGAGGAGCTCGGCCACGACCCGCTGGCCGTCTCCCACGACGTGGTCCTGGTCTGCCCGGAGAACTTCGCCAACCGCCCGGTCGCGAAGCTGGTGGACGTGCGCAGGCAGCTCGCGGTGCTGCGCAGGCAGCTGACCAGGATGACCACGCTCGACCGGCTGCTGGAGGAGCTGCCGGAGGAGCTCACCTTCGACCTGGAGCCGGGCGAGGACGGCCTGCCTTTGCGCCGCGCCGCAGACCTGGCCGACGCGCTGCGCGGGGTCGCCGCCCGCTACGCGCCCGACTGCCTGTCCACCTGCGACCTGTGCTTCTTCTGCCGGGACGAGGCCCGCGAGGAGGGCGCCTCCGACCTGCTGGGCCGCAACGTCCGCGACGAGCTGGGCGGCGTGGCCAGCGTCGAGGAGGCGCTCGGCCTGGCCGACGGCACCCGGGCCCCGCGCGAGGGGCAGGAGGAGATCGCCCGCCTGCTGCGCGGCGCCGAGCGGCTGCGCCAGGACTGCCTCGCATGAGTCTCCTGACGAGCCTGGCCAAGCTGCGCGCCCTGCAGGAGGGCCGGGCGCAGCCGATCGCGACCGTACGGCACTGCCATCTGTCCGAGCGGCCGATGGTGTTCATCCCGCTGAAGCTGTCCGGCGAGGCCGCCGCGCCCCTGGCCGCCATGTTCGGCACCGACCGGCAGGCGCCCCAGCTGCTCGTGGTGGCCCAGCCGCGCAACCGCGACCTGCGCTTCGCCTTCACCGCGGAGCTGGCCGGGCTGCTGCTGCCGTACCTGGAGAGCTTCCTGGCCGACACCGAGACGGTCGAGCGCAAGAACGCCGACCCCTACGAGCGCGCGCTCGACGCGCCGCAGGTGCTGCTGCCCAACCGCGTGGGCGTGGCGTTCACCGCGCTGCTGGGCCGTTCGACCCGCTTTCGCCGCACCGACGGCCCGTACCCGGTGCCGGAGGGCGTGCCGCTGCTGGGCCGCTGGCTGACCTATCTGGCCGAGCGCGCCGCCTACCCGGGCTCGTCGCTGACGCTGGCCGTGACCGAGGAGCTGGGCCGCCACTGGGCCAGCGGGCAGAGCGCGCTGGAGGACGCCAACCTGGCCGCCCTGATGGCGTGGGTCGAGGGGCGCCCCTCCGACGAGGCAGAGGACCCGCTGGTCTGGCCGCCCGCCGGGCCCGCCACCGACCCCGGCTTCGACTCCGAGGTGCTCGCGCCCGCGATCGAGAACGGCTCGGCCGAGCGCATCACCGAGGCGCTGCGCACCCAGCTGGAGCCCACGTGGCGGCTGATGTGGCAGGCGCTCGACCTGCTGCGGGCGCTGCCCGAGGGCGCGAGCGTGGCGCAGCGGTGGGAGCTGGACCGCGGCTCCTACAGCGGCTTCGCCACCCAGCTCGCCGAGGGCGGCCCGCCGCAGGCCCGCCGCGACGGCGCGGTCGCCGCCGCCTCCCGCCTGTCGCGCATGGAGCGCGCCCAGGCCTCCTACGACGTGCAGCGCGCCTACGACGACCCGCTGATCATGGCCGACCATCGGCTGTCGGGCGAGGCGTTCGCCGGCGAGGTGGTGCAGACCGAGCCGGACCACTGCGAGGGCGAGGGCCGCTCGCGCAAGCTGCGCCCGCTCGTGGTGGTCAAGACCGACGATCCGGTACGGCTGCCGCCCGGCAGCGCCCTCGGCACCCCGCAGCGCAAGGGCCAGGGCGCCGAGCTGGTCGAGGCGGCCGGCGGCCTGGTCACCCTGAAGATCACCAAGGGGATGGGCCGGGGCAAGGCGCCCGCCCCCGGCTCGGTCCCCGAGGTCGGCGAGCGGGTCTGCTACACCACGCTGACCGACGACTTCCAGGGCGCCGCGACGCTGCCCGAGCCCGAGGCGACCCCGTGGACGCACGGCGGCCCGCCGCTGGAGTACGTGCCGAACGACGACGACGCCAGGGAGGCGTGGGAGTGAGCCCCGAGGAGGTCATCAGGAACGTCCTGGCCGACCTGCCCAAGCACCGCGGCGTGGTGGTCGACTCCCCGCCCGGCGCGGGCAAGTCGACGCTCGTCGTGCGGGCCGCGGCGCACATCGCGGCGACCGGCGAGCCGCTGATGATCGTGGCGCAGACCAACGAGCAGGTCGACGACCTGGTCACCCGCATCAGCGACAAGCACCCGGATCTGACCGTGGGGCGGCTGTCGGCCGGCGGGTACGTGGCGCCGCGCCGGCTGCTGGAACTTCCCGGCGTCACCGTCGGCACCCGCATCCAGGACCTGGGCGACCCGGACATCGTCCTGGCCACCTCCGACAAGTGGGCGTGGATCTCCGGGCGTACCTGGCCGTGGGCGATCGTGGACGAGGCGTACCAGATGCGCTCGGACAAGCTGCTGCGCATCGCCGGGCTGTTCGAGCGGGCGTTGTTCGTGGGCGATCCCGGCCAGCTCGACCCGTTCTCGATCGTGGAGGCCGACCGCTGGTCGGGATTGTCGTGGGATCCGCTGCAGAGCGCGGTGTCGGTCCTGCTGCGCCACAACGGAGACCTGCCGGTGCACCGGCTGCCGGTCTCGTGGCGGCTGCCGGCCTCGGCGGCGCCGGTGGTCTCGCGGGCCTTCTATCCGTTCACCGGCTTCACCTCGGGCACGGGCCCCGGTGAGCGCCGGCTGGAGCTGAGCACCGGCGGGCTCGGGACCGTGCACGACCGGGCGCTTGAGGAGGCGGCGCGCTCGGGGTGGTCGCTGCTGGAGCTGCCGGACCGGCACACGGTCCGTACCGACGGCGAGGCGGTGCGGGCGGTGGCGCTGCTGGCGGCGCGGCTGCTGCAGCGGGGCGCGGTGGCGAGCTCGGAGCAGGGCGAGCGGCCGGTGACGGCCGAGCGCATCGCGGTCGGCGCGGCCCACCGCGACCAGGTGGCGGCGATCAGGAACGCGGGGCTGCCGCCGGAGATCACCGTGGACACCGCCAACCGGCTGCAGGGCCGCGAGTACGACGTGACGATCGTGCTGCACCCGCTGTCGGGGCGGCGCGACGCGACCGCCTTCCACCTGGAGTCGGGACGGCTGTGCGTACTGGCCTCACGGCATCGGCACGCGTGCGTGGTGGTGGCGCGGGCGGGCATCGCCGAACTCCTGGACGCCCACCCGTCGGCCGAGCCGGTGCAGCTGGGCGTGCCGGTGAAGTTCCCCGACGGGTGGGAGGCCAACCAGTCGGTGCTGGAGCATCTGGCCGCGCACCGGGTCAGGGCCTGACGGCGTTCTCAGATCCGGCGGCGCCACACGTCGATGACCATGACCGGGCTCATGCCGGCCGAGGTGTAGAGACCGAGCGCCGGAGTGGTGTTGTTGGAGTCGACGTGCAGGATGGTGCCCTTCCTGCCCCGGGCGGCGTCGGCGGCGAACGCCTGGAGCAGCAGGTGGCGGCCCAGGCCGCGGCCCCGGTAGGCGGGCAGGGTGGCGAGCGTGCCGACGTAGCCGCAGTCCTCGTCGGGGACGAAGGCGTTGTTGGCGTGGAGCATGGCGGCGGGCTCGCCGTCCATCCTGGCCACGATGAGCTGTGACCAGTCGTTGACGCTCTGGGCCTCGCGCCGCTGGTACCAGGCGTCGTAGCCGACCTTGATGAAGCCGAAGTGGTCGGCGAAGCCTTCCTGGTGGACGAGGTGGGCCTGGCGGCGTACCTCCTCGTCCTCGCCGGTGTGCAGGGTGAGGCCGGGCAGCGGTTCCGGGGCCGCGGGCGGGGCGGTGAAGTCGACGCGCATGCGGTGGAAGCTGGTGGCGGGCTGGAAGCCCTTGGCGCCGGCCTCGGCCCGCTTGGCCTCGTCGGCGCGGTAGACGCCGATGTCGACGGTGGCGCCGCCGTGGCCGAGCTCGGCGGCGATCTCCTTGGCCCTGCCGAGCACCAGCGCCCACAGGCCCGCGGACAGGCCTTCGGTGCCGGGCCGTACCAGGACCTCCACGTCGACGTTGTCGCTGTCGCCCTTGCGGCAGGCCCAGGCCCAGCCGACCGGGCGCCCATCGGAGTCCTCCGCCAGCCAGCCGTCGGTGTCGCGGTCGAACTCGGGCTCGACCAGCTCGTCGGCGATGTCGTCGAGCGTGGTGTCGACGCGGCCGAGCACCGCCAGGTCGCAGGCGGAGACGAGGTCGTGGATGGCGGCGGCGTCCTCGATCTGCGGGCGCCGGATCCGATGGGTGTTCATGCAGGATATTGTCCCGATCTATCGGGTTTTCCGCCTCCGATTTTTCCCTCGTCGTAGGCTGGGGGCGTGCTCGACAAGACCCCGCTGCGCGTCGAGGTCGCCACTCCCGCGCCGGGCACCGTCAGGCTCTCACTGACCGGCGACCTCGCCTTCGACACTGCGGCAAAACTCTCCGGGCTGGTGTTCGAGCCCGGCTACCACCGTCTCGACCTGGACCTGGCCGGGATCTCCTTCATCGACTCCTCCGGCCTGGCCGCGCTCGTCCGGCTCCACCAGCAGGCCGAGTCGGAGGGCGCGGCGCTGCGGCTGGTCGCGGTCAGCCCGCACCTGCGCCGGCTGCTCAAGGTGACCGCGCTCGACCAGCTGTTCAGGCTCCCTTGAGCGACTCCTCGGGCTCCTGCGCGGGCTCGGGCGCGCCGCCGCGCAGCGGGATCTCCTTGATGAACAGCGCCAGCAGCGGTACGACGACCGCGAACGGGATGGCCCACCAGAAGATGTTGGAGGTGGCCCCGGCCAGCGACTCCAGCACTCCGGCGCGCTGACCCGGCGCCATGGCGGCCAGCGTCGCCGGGTCCAGGCGGCCCCCGCCACCCGCCAGGCGCGCGCCCTCCTCCGCCCCGAGGCGCTCGGTCATCCCGGACAGCAGGTGGTTGTTGAAGATCGCGCCGAACACCGACACGCCGAACGAGCCGCCGATGGAGCGGAAGAACGTCGAGGTGCTGGAGGCGACGCCGAGGTCGCGCTGCTCGACGCTGTTCTGGGCGATGAGCATCGTGGTCTGCATGAGGAAGCCCATGCCGACGCCGAGCACGCCGATGAACAGGCCGGTCTGCCATTCCGGGGTGAGCACGCCCATGAGCGAGAGCAGCCACATGCCCAGCGCCATGCCGGCGCCGCCGAGGATCGGGTAGAGCTTGTACTTGCCGGTGGCGGTGATGGCCTTGCCCACGAAGATCGAGACGACCATCGCGGCGCCCATCATCGGCAGCAGGAGCAGGCCGGAGTTGGTGGCCGAGGCGCCCTGGACGGTCTGCTGGTAGAGCGGCAGGAAGTTGATCGCGCCGAACATCGCGAAGCCCAGCAGGAAGCCGATGGCCGAGATCAGCGTGAAGTTGCGGTTGCGGAAGAGCTGCAGCGGCATGATCGGCTCGGCGGCGCGGCGCTCGATCGGGATGAACGCGGCCAGCGTCACGACGGCCAGCGCGCCCAGGCCGAGGATCTGCGGGGAGTTCCACGCGTACTGGCCGCCGCCCCAGGCGGTGACGAGCACCATCGCGGTGATGCTGATCGACAGCAGGATCGCGCCCAGCCAGTCGATGCGCACCTGGTTGACGTGCTTGGGGAGCTTGAGCTTGACCGCGAGCCAGGCGAGGGCGAGGCCGCCGACGGGCAGGTTCACGTAGAAGGCCCAGCGCCAGTCGAGGTGGTCGGTGATGAAGCCGCCGACCAGCGGGCCGGCGATCATCGCCAGTGACATGACGCCCGCGGTGATGCCCTGGTACTGGCCGCGCTCGCGGGGCGGGACGAGATCGCCGATGATGGCCATGACGTTGACCATGAGGCCGCCGGCGCCCAGGCCCTGGATCGCGCGGAAGGCGATGAGCTCCATCATGCCGCCCTCGGGGCCGCCGAGCAGCTCCGATCCGGCCATGCCGCACAGCACCGAACCGATCATGAAGATGACGATGGAGACCATGAAGATGGTCTTGCGTCCGTACAGGTCCCCGATCTTCCCCCAGATCGGGGTGGAGACGGTGGTGCCCAGCACGTAGGCGGTGACGACCCAGGACAGATGGGTGACGCCGCCCAGCTCGCCGACGATGCGCGGCATCGCCGTACCCACGATCATGTTGTCGAGCATCGCCAGGACCATCGCGAGCATCAGGCCAGGGAGGACGACCATGACTTCGCGCCGTCTTTCCACGATTACACCCCCGGTTTTGGATCTTACTTACTTGCCGACCGGCAAGCTTAGACTAGACTACGTACCCATCCCTCGAAATAGGTGCACATTGCGGGAAGACACCCGATCGCGGATCCAGCAGATCGCCCTCAGGCTCTTCACCGAGCAGGGCTACGAGGCGACCTCCCTGCGGGAGATCGCCGAGGAGCTCGGCGTCACCAAGGCCGCGCTCTACTACCACTTCAAGACGAAGGACGACATCGTCGCGAGCCTCGCCGACGACCGTGTCGCCGAGGTCGAGGAACTGCTGGAGTGGCTGCGGGCGCAACCCCGCACGCCCGAGACCCGGCGCGAGCTCATCGTCCGCTACGCCGAGAGCCTCGACCAGCCGCGCCAGGCCGGGCTGGCGCGGTTCCTCGAACGCAACCAGACGGCCCTGCGCGACCACCCGAAGATCCTGCGGATGCGGGAGAAGATGCTGGAGGTGGTCGCCGAGCTCGTCGAGCCCGGTGACCCGCTGACCACGAGGATCAGGCGCACGCTGGCGATCTTCAGCCTGCACGCGGGCATGTGGCTGACCCAGGACGTGGACGCCGGCCCGGAGGAGCGCAGGAAGGCGACCCTGGAGGTCGCGATCAGCCTGCTGGAGTCTTAGGGACGCATAACCAGCGGGGTTTCGGGCATGGTGCGCCCATGGAGGCGACCATCGCGCTGAGACTGCCCAGGGATGCCGCGAGCGTGCCGCTCATCCGCCAGATGTTCGACGGCACCCTCCGATCGCTCGGCGTCGTCCCCCAGGTCAGGGACGACATCGAGCTCATGCTGAGCGAGGCGTGCACCAACGTCGTACGGCACGCCGCGCCGAGCGACGAGTACATGGTGACCGCCGGCGTCCACGACGACCTGTGCGTGATCAGGGTCGTGGACACCGGCGGCGGCTTCGACCCCCACCAGGTCCGCGAGCCCAAGGAGAGCGCGGAGAGCGGGCGGGGGCTGCTCATCATGCGCGCGCTGGCCGATGACGTGCGTTTCACCAACCGGCGCGAGAACGGCGCGGTCGTGTCGCTGGAGAAGCGGCTGCGTTTCGAGGCCGGCGCCGCCGGCCTGTCCCTCTGACCGTTCAGCGGGGTCTGGCCAGCACGCCGAGGACGACGAGGGTGAGCGCCGAGATGAGCAGAACGGCCAGGAAGCACAGCAGGAGGGTGATCGTCAGGGAGGCGGCCATGCCGAGCATCGTCAACATGGCACCATGCCCTGCCCGATTTAGCGCAAGATATGCGTTTATGTGGTGCGCACCACACGGCTGGGGAGAAGGTCGAGGCGGCGCAGGATGACGCCCTCGCGCAGCGCCCACGGGCAGACCTCCAGGCGCTCCACCTCGAACAGGTCCATGGTGGCGTCGGCCACGATGGCGCCCGCGGCCAGCTGCATCGCCCGGCCCTCCGAGACGCCCGGCAGCTGACGGCGGGTGGCGGCGTCCATCGTGGTGAGCTTGACCGTCCAGTCGGCCAGCGCCTCCCTGGTCAGCGAGCGCGAGACGTACGGGCCGTCGCTGGAGGGGGCGCCGCCGGCCAGCCTGGCCAGCTGCTTGAACGTCTTGGAGGTGGCCACGGCGCGGTCGGGCTGGCCGTAGCGGACGATGTCGCCGACCGTGCGGGCGATCTCGGCGCGTACGTGCCTGCGGAGCTTGCGCACCTCGGCGACGGGCGGCGGGTCGGCGGTGAACCAGTCGCGGGTCAGCCGCCCGGCGCCCAGCGGGAGCGAGACGGCCACGTCCGGCTCCTCGTCCACGCCCGCGGCCAGCTCCAGGGAGCCGCCGCCGATGTCGAAGGCGAGCAGCCGGCCCGACGACCAGCCGAACCAGCGGCGCACGGCGAGGAACGTGAGCCTCGCCTCGTCCTGGCCGGTGAGCGTCTGGATGTCGACGCCGCAGCGGGCGTCGATCTCGGAGAGCACCTGCTCGCCGTTGGCGGCGTCGCGGACGGCGGAGGTGGCGAAGGCCAGGAAGTCCTCCACGCCCTTGTCCTCGGCGATCTGGAGCGCTTCCTCGACGAAGGCGCCGAGCCGTTCGACGCCCTTGGAGGAGAGCGTGTTGCCCTTCTCCAAGTGCTCCGACAGGCGCAGCTCCTCCTTGTGGGAGTAGGCGGGGATGGGACGCGCGCCGCGGTGGGCGTCCACGACGAGGAGATGGACGGTATTGGAGCCGATGTCCAGAACGCCGAGTCGCATGGCAGGAACGCTACCGGTCCACGGGCCTTGCGGCGAAGCGGAGGGTCTGCTCGCGGGGATCGGATGATATGCGGGCATACGCGGGGGCTACCCTGCCTAGGAAACCGGGACGGGCGAAGGGGTGCAGGTGGAGTCGTGCTGCGGGCCCAGCAGGGATGCTGAGGCGGTGCCGTACCAGGTGGAGGTGACGCCCAGGCGGCAGGCGCCGCGCGGGATGGCGCGGGTGCCGGGCGGGGCGTTCCTGATGGGCGGCGACGACGCCGACGGGCGGCCGGGCGACGGCGAGGGGCCCGTGCGGGAGGTGCGGCTCGACGCCTTCCTCATCGACCCGGCGTGTGTGACCAACGCGCAGTTCGCGACGTTCGCGAAGGAGACCGGGTACGTCACCGAGGCGGAGGCCATCGGGTGGTCGTTCGTGTTCCGGCCCTTCGCCACCGGCGGGATCATGGACGCCTCGGTGCCGCAGGCGCCCTGGTGGGCGGGTGTCGAAGGGGCCGCCTGGCGGACGCCGGAGGGCCCCGGGTCGACGGTGGGCGACCGGCAGAACCATCCGGTCGTGCACGTGTCGTGGAACGACGCCCACGCCTACGCCACCTGGGCCGGCAAGCGGCTGCCGACCGAGGCCGAATGGGAGAAGGCGGCACGCGGCGGGCTGGAACGGGCGAAGTACCCGTGGGGGGACGAGCTCGCGCCCAAGGGACGCCGCCGGTGCAACATCTGGGAGGGGCCCTTCCCCAGTGCGCCCAGCAAAGGCACCGTGCCGGTGAAGTCCTTCCAGCCGAACGGTTACGGGCTCTACAACGTCTCCGGCAACGTCTGGGAGTGGACGGCCGACTGGTGGGGCACCTCATGGTGGGATTTCGCGGAAAATCCCACAGGTCCGGAGGCCGGCGACGCTAAGGTCATTCGCGGGGGTTCGTACATGTGCCACGACTCCTACTGCAACCGCTACCGGGTCGCCGCGCGCACGATGAACACGCCGGACTCCTCGACTGGGCACACCGGTTTCCGCTGTACGGCAATACTCTGATCGCATGGCACGAACCCTGCGACTCCTGATCACCGGCGGCGGCACCGGCGGTCACACGTACCCGGCCCTCACCACCCTGGCCGCGGTGCAACGGCGGCAGTTGCCGCACGACGTGCTCTGGGTGGGCACCGCGAACGGCCTGGAGGCCAGGATCACCGCCGAGCACGGCATCCCGTTCAAGGCGATCACGACGGGCAAGCTGCGCCGCCGTCCCAACCTGCGCGAGCTGGGCACCAACATCGCCGACGTCTTCCGCATCCCCGTGGGCGTCGCGCAGGCGGTCGGGCACGCCGCCAAGTACCTGCCCGACGTGGTGCTGTCGACCGGCGGCTACGTCGCGGTGCCGATCGGGGTGGCGGCCAAGCTGATCCGCCGCCCGCTGGTCATGCACGAGCAGACGACCGTGGTGGGCCTGGCCAACCGCATCCTGTCCCGGCTGGCCACCCGCATCGCGCTGTCGCACGAGTCGTCGCTGGAGTACCTGCCCGCGTCCGCGCGTACCAAGGCGGTCGTGACCGGCAACCCGATCCGCCCCGAGCTGCTGCGCGGCGACCGGGCCGCCGCCTACGACCACTTCGGGCTCACCTTCGAGGTGCCGCTCATCTACGTGACCGGCGGCGCCCAGGGCAGCAAGCAGATCAACACGCTGATCTCCGAGAGCCTGCCGGTGCTGCTGCGGCACGCGCAGATCGTGCACCAGTGCGGCCCGGCGTGGATCGAGCACATGCGGGCCGTGCCGCTGCCTCCCGGGCTGGCCGACCGCTACCACCCCGTGCCCTACGTGGGCGCGGAACTGCCCGACCTGTTCGCCGCCGCCGACGTGGTGGTGGCGCGCAGCGGCGCGGGGACGGTCTCGGAGCTGACCGCCGTGGGCAAGCCGTCGGTCCTGGTCCCGCTCATCCCGACCGGCGGCGACGAGCAGCGCAAGAACGCCTCCTACCTGGCCTCGTCCGGGGCGGCGCGGGCGCTGCTCGAGCCGCGGCCGACGGCCGAGATGCTGCTGGCGGAGCTGATGCCGATGCTGGCCGACCCGGCGCTGCGGGCGGCGATGGCGGAGGCGGCACGCAAGCTCGGCCGCGTGGACGCCGCCGACGCGCTGGCCGACGTGCTGCTGCAGGCCGCCGCGGGCTCCGGCAGGGGCTGAGCCCTCAGCCGCCCGGCCAGGTGTCGCCCGGTCTGGTGTCCCTCTCGCGAGGATCGCCCGGCCCGGCGCCCAGGTGCGGGGTGTCGCCGGGGCCGATGCTTCTGGGGTCCTCCTGCCGGTCGTGCGGGTCGAGGTGGCGGAAGGCCTCGTGGGCGGAGCGCACGCTCCGCCTCAGCGCCTGCTCCAGCCGGTCCGCGTCGTCCGCCAGCCGATCGAGCTCCGGTACGGCGAAGCCGTCCGCCCCCGACTCGGCCACCAGTTCCTCGTACTCGGGCAGCCGCCCCCGCAGTTCCTCGATCTGGTGGTGGGCGTGGAAGGCCCGCTCGGCCTCGGCCACGTGGTTGGCGTAGCGTTCCAGCGCCTCCACCCGGGCCACGACGGCCGCCTCGCTGCTGTCGAGCGCTCTGGCCAGCGGCGCGGCGACCGCCTCCACCTCGGGCGCGAGACCGGTCGAGATCGTCCTGTGGTGCTGGACGCGTAAGGAGGACAGCTTGGCCAGGAGCCGGGCGATCTCCCATTCCTCGGCCGGCAGCATGACCCCGTTGCGCACGTCGTCGAGCAGGCCCTCGGCGTTGACCCGGGAGGCGAGCACGGCCTGGATCGCCCGGCCGGCCCTGCCCAGCAGCCGCTGGGAGGACTCGTCGAGGTCGCCGAGGAGGATGAAGCGGCCTTCGTGCCTGCGGGCCTGCTCGTAGACCTCCCGCAGGGTGGCCTCGCGCTCGTCTTCCGCGGGGTCGATGTCGCGCCGGAGGATCGCGGTCATGAAGATGATCACGGTGACGACGCCGAGCAGGAACCCGAAGCCGTCGAAGCCGGAGTTGATGACGGTGATGACCAGCACGATGGAGAGCGCCGCCGCCAGGCCGAGCTGCATCTTCTGCTTGTGGGCCGGGCTCGCGTCGGTCCGTCGTGGTGGCGCCCATCCGCGGCGGATCCTGGCCAGCAGTGGCCCGTGGCGCCGTAACAGATGAGCGTGATGGTCCGGCACGTCGGGATCTACGATGACATCGGCCATCGGCTTATCTTTCCAGATGCCGGAACGCCTCGTGCGCCGAGCTGACACTGTCGCGCAGGGCCTGCTCCAGCCGGCCGGCGTCGTCGGCGAGCTCGGTCAGCTCGGGCACCGCCTGCCCGTCGGCGCCCGACTCGGCCAGCAGTTCCTCGTAGCGGGGCAGCTTGGCGGTCAGCCGTTCGATCTGGCTGCGAGCGCGGAAGGCGCGCTCGGCGTCGCGCACGTGCCCGGCGTAGCGTTCCAGCGCCTCGACGCGCTCGGTCACCGCCCGCTCGCTGCCCTCCAGCACCCTGGCCAGCGGCTCGGAGACCGCGAGCACCTCCGGGGTGACGCCTTCGGACATCACCTCGCGGTGTTCCGAACGCAGCCCCGACAGCTTGGCCAGCAGCCGGGCGATCTCCCACTCCTGCGCGGGCAGCATGATCGCGTTACGCGCGCCGTCCAGCAGCCCCTCGGCGTTGACCCGCGACTCGGTGACGGTGTCGATCGCGCAGTGCGCGCGCAGCATGAGCGCCCTGGCCGTCTCGTCGAGGTCCTCGCGCAGCACGAACCGGCCCTGGTACTGCCGGGCGCACTCGTAGACGTCGAGCTCGGAGTCGAGCTGCTTCTCCACCTCGGCGTCCGGGTTGGGCTTGAGCAGGGAGGCCAGGATGAGGAAGGAGACGCCGGTCATGATGAACGCGAACGTGGTGTAGTGCGCGGCGCGGAAGAAGGCCAGCGCGGCCACGGTCGCCGAGGACGCCATCGCGATCAGAATGATCTTGTAGGTGATGCGCGCCGCCACGCTGCGCCGTTTGTGCGGCGGCGCCCAGCCACCGCGCATGCGGACGAGAAGCTTGCGGTGCTGCCGTAACAGCTCCGCCGCCTGGTCGGGAACGGTTGGATCGACAACCACTTTCGCCTGACGCCCGGACACGCAAATGATCCTATGTAACGTTCTGTCCTAATGTCAGCCTTCGAGATGGCGAAACGCCTCGTGTGCGGAAGTCACGCTCCGCCGTAAGGCCCGTTCGAGGTGGCCGGCGTCCTCGGCGAGCCGTTCTATCTCGGGTACGGCCAGCGCGTCCGCCCCCGACTCGGCCAGCAGTTCCTCGTAGCGGGGCAGCCTGGCCCTGAGCTCCTCGATCTGGCCGCGGGCATGGTAGGCGGCCTCGGCCTCGGCCACGTGGCCGGCGTACCCCTCCAGGGCCTCGACGCGCGCCAGGACGGCGGCCTCGCTGGAGTCGAGGGCACGTTCCAGCGGCGCGACCACCTCGGCCACCTCCGGCGCCACCCCCCGGCCGAGCAGCGCCCGGTGCTCGGTGCGCAGTGACGAGAGCTTGGCCAGCAGGCGGGCGATCTCCCACTCCTGGGCGGGCAGCATGACGGCGTTGCGGATGTCGTCGAGCAGGCCCTCGGCGTTGACGTGGGAGCGCAGGACGGTGCCGATGGCCTCCTGCGCGCGGGCCAGGATCGCCCGCGCCTCGGTGTCGAAGTCCTCGGGCAGCAGGTAGCGGCCCTCGTTCAAGCGGGCCTGCTCGAAGACGATCCGCTCGTGGACCCTGCCGTCCGGCGGGCTCTCGTTGATGGCGGCCATC
Source organism: Nonomuraea sp. NPDC059023 (assembly GCF_042740095.1). Classification (NCBI taxonomy): domain Bacteria; kingdom Bacillati; phylum Actinomycetota; class Actinomycetes; order Streptosporangiales; family Streptosporangiaceae; genus Nonomuraea; species Nonomuraea sp. NPDC059023. Next base: position 119,824 of record NZ_JBHYIO010000036.1, read on the forward strand.
CTGACCAGGACCAGCACCACGAACGCGCCCAGCACCACGAACCCCGCCGGGGCCACGCGCGACTCCAGCAGCACGGCCACCAGCGCGATCATGGGCGGCGTGGCCAGCAGCAGGAGCAGGCTCGACGGGTTTCTGCGGGGGCGGTCCCGCGCCACGGGCTCGGGCCGCCAGCCTAAGCGGATCCTGGCCAGCAGGTGAGCGTTCGCACGGAGGAGTCCGGCCGTCTCGGCGGAGACCGCTGGGTCGATGACCACACTCACAGGCTGTACCGGCAACTGGCGCCCCCAAATGCTGGTTTTGCCCGGATACTACGGCGATTTCCCGCCCTTTGGCAGGGAGCGGCGCAGGCCGTTCAGTGCCAGCGCCGCCGCGACGCAGGCCAGCGGGATGGCGGGGAGCACGTAGCGGTGGTCGAAGTCGAGCGCGGCGACCGGCGCCACCAGCAGGAAGACGGCCGCCGCCCACGGCAGCAGCGCGTCACCGGCGGAGCGGGCGGCGGCCCCGGCCCGCGCGCCGTCCACGACCGCGTGGCGGGCCGGGCGGCGCAGGCGGGCCACGCCGGACAGGCCCGCCAGCAGGATCACGGCGAAGAAGGGGCCGCCGTGCAGGAGCCAGGGCCAGCGGTAGCGGGCCAGGAGGCCGGCGAAGGGTTCGACGGAGCGCTGGGCGCGGATGCCGGGGTCGTAGGCGGCGCGGGCCTGAGCGACGAGGGGGTGGTCGGGCAGGCTCCAGACGCCGGTGGGGAAGGCGCCGTCGGGTACCGAGACCCGTTTCGGGTGCGCGATCGGCGTCCGGGCGAAGGCCAGCGAGGTGTCCTTGGCGACCTCGCGGAGATAGTCGAGGGGCTGGGCGGTGATCGCGGCGACGGCGAAGCGGCGGGCCCGGTCGTTGTGGGCGAAGCGGTCGCCGAGCAGGTTCAGGGAGGCGCCGGGGTCCCAGACGTACTCGGAGGCGGCGTCCAGGCGGACGGTGTTCGGGCAGAGCGGGGCCAGGTCGGCCGGCGGGCGGATCCTGGCGCAGTCGGCGAAGGTCATCGTCCTGGCCCACAGGGCCACGCCGTCGGAGCCGCTGAGGGCGAAGCGGCCGTGGTGCTGGGCGTACCAGCCGGCGTACAGCGCCAGGGGCACCAGGGCGGTCGCGGCCATGGCTGCGGTGGTGCGCCATGGCGTCCGCCGTACGAGGAGGAAGAGCAGCGCCAGCCCGATCAGGGGGACGGCGGCCGTGCGGGTCAGCCCGGCCAGGGCGAGCATGAGGCCGGCCGCGGCGGCGGCGCCGGGCGCCACGCGCTCGCGCCACAGCAGGACGGTGATCGCGCCGATCGTCAGGAAGATCACCTGAAGGTCGGAGAGCACGGCGTGCTCCAGGCGCAGGAACCCGGTGTCGAACAGGACGGGCACGGCGGCGAGCGTCGCGGCCCAGCCGGGCAGGCCGCGGCGGCGCAGGAGCAGATAGATCATCGTGGCGATGCCGAGGCCCATGGTGTGCTGGACGGCGGCGACCAGGTCGACGCTGTGGAAGGGGCGCAGCAACCACAGGAACCACGAGTACCCGGCCGGGTGGAAGGCACCCTGCGGGCGCATGTGGAGAGCTGTGCCGAGGTAGGTGAAGGAGTCGTACCAGTACAGCTGGGCGGTGTCGTAGGCCAGCGTGACGAGCACGCGCAGCGCCGCGGCCAGAGAGAGAACGGCCAGGAACAACCGGTGCGTCGAAGTCAGGGTGGTCACGGGCGGGTAGCCCACCGCCCCGGATGTAGCCTCGGCGTCACGCGATCTGGTTACGCGGAGGTTATGTGACAATCACCAGACTTACGGGAGTTTAAGATCGTTTGGGGGAAGAGTGCGAGTGCTGATCGCCGAGGACGAGCGCATGCTCGCCGACTCGATCGCGGAGGGGCTGCGCGCCGAGGCGCTGGCCGTGGACGTCGCCTACGACGGGGAGTCGGCGCTGGAGCGCCTGTCGGTGAACGCCTACGACGTGCTCGTCCTCGACCGTGACCTGCCGCTCGTGCACGGGGACGAGGTGTGCAAGCGGGTCGTCGCCGACGGGGCGCTGGTGCGCGTCCTCATGCTCACGGCCGCGAGCGACATCCGGGCGCGGGTGGCGGGGCTGTCGCTGGGGGCCGACGACTACCTGCCGAAGCCGTTCGCGTTCGAGGAACTGGTGGCGAGGGTGCACGCCCTGGGCCGCCGGGCCCGTCCCGCCGACCCGCCCATGCTGGACCGCGCGGGCGTGCGGCTCGACTGGGCGCACCGCCAGGTCTTCCGCGACGGACGGTACGTGCCGCTGGCGCGCAAGGAGTTCGGCGTCCTGGCCGAGCTGCTCCGGGCCAAGGGCGCCGTCGTGTCGGCCGAGGACCTGCTGGAGAAGGTGTGGGACGAGCACATCGACCCGTTCACCAACACCGTGCGGACCACGATGATGAAGCTGCGCAAGAAGCTCGGCGAGCCGCAGGTCATCGAGACCGTGCCGGGAGCGGGGTACCGCATCCCATGAGCGTGCGCCTGCGCTTCTCCCTCGCCTGCGCGGCGGTGTTCCTGGTGCTGGGCGCCGTCGTGCTGGCCGCCGTCTACTTCGTCGTGCAGCACAGCCTCGCCTACCGCACCGGCCTCATGACGCCGACCCACATCGCGGTCAACGTCCCGCAGTACGGCTACGGCGAGTACCCCCGCTTCTCCGACACCTACGAGATCGCCCGCATCCGGGCGATGCAGATCCAGGCGGTCTACCGGCGCGACACGCTCGCCAACCTCCGCCTGATCGGCCTGGCCTCCGTGGCCGCGGGGACCGGCCTGGCGTTCCTGGTCGGCTGGCGGGCCGCCTCCTGGGCGGTGCGCCCGGTGAAGGCGATGGCCGAGAACGCCCGCCGCGTCGCCCAGAGCCACGACTTCACCGAGCGCATCGGCTACGAGGGCCCGCGCGACGAGGTCGCCGAACTGGCCGGGACCTTCGACACCATGCTCGGCCGCCTGGCCCGCTCCTTCGACGGCCAGCGGCGCTTCGTCGCCAACGCCTCCCACGAGCTGCGCACCCCGCTGACCATCAACAGGACCCTCGTCGACGTGGCCGTGCGCCGTCCCGACGCCACCGAAGACGTCAAGCGGCTCGGCGAGTCGCTGCTGCTGGTCAACACCCGGCACGAGCGGCTCATCGACGGGTTGCTCGCGCTGGCCGAGGGCGAGCGGGCGCTGCTGGACCGGCGGCCGTTCGACCTGATGGACGTGGCCGAGCACGTGCTCGACCAGGTGGCCGTCGAGGCCGCCAAGGCCGAGGTGAGCATCCACCGGCTGCTGGACGCGGCGCCGACCAGCGGCGAGGCGGTGCTGGTCGAGCGGCTCGTGCAGAACCTCGTGGAGAACGCGGTCCGCCACAACCACCCGCAGGGCGAGGTGTGGGTGACGACGCGGGGCCGGGCCGAGCAGGTGGAGCTGGTGGTGGCCAACACCGGGCTGCCGGTGCCGCCGTACGAGCTGGAGGCCATCTTCGAGCCGTTCCGGCGGCTGCACGGGGACCGGCTGCGGTCCGATCGGGGCAGCGGGCTGGGACTGTCGATCGTGCGCGTGATCGCGGAGGCCCACGGGGGGACCGTCACCGCGCGGCCCCGGGAAGAGGGCGGGCTGACGATCACCGTCGAGCTGCCGCTGGACCACGCCTCCGGGTGACGCCGGGTTTTCGGATGACCGATACCCTGGCGCGATATTGGTCCATATTGGTACATATTGGGCGATTTTTCGGGAGATGCGGTGGAACTGCGGGGCAAGGTCGTACTGGTGACGGGCGCGTCGTCGGGCATCGGGGCGGAGACCGCCAGGGAGTTCGCCCGCGCCGGGGCCAGGCTGGTCCTGACCTCCAGGAACGAGGTCAAGCTCCACGCCCTGGCCACGGAGCTGGGCAAGTCACACGTCTTCCCCGCGGACCTGGGCGATCCGGCCGCCGTCACCGCCATGGCCGAGCACGTGAAGGCCACGGTCGGCGTGCCCGACGTCATCGTGAACAACGCGGGCGCCGGGCTGTGGCTGTTCGCCGACGAGACCTCGCCGGAGCAGTTCAGGGAGCTGGCCGCGGTGCCGTTCCTCGCCGCCGGCTACGTGAGCGCCGCCTTCGCCCATGACATGGTACGGCGGGGCAGCGGCCGCATCGTCGTCGTCAACTCCCCCGCCTCCCGCATCGCCTGGCCTGGCGCGTTCGGCTACACCGCGGCCCGGTGGGGACTGCGCGGCCTGGTCGCCGCCCTCCGCGCCGACCTGCACGGCACCGGGGTGGGGGTGACCGAAATCATCCCCGGCAAGGTCTCCAGCGACTACTTCGCCAACAACCCCGGCTCGGAGGAGCGCATCCCGGGCATCGCCGGCATCATCCCGACCGTCAGTCCTGAGCAGGTGGCGCGCGCCCTGGTCAACGCGGTGCGCCGGGGGCGGGGCCGTACGTCGTTGCCGGTGATGATGCGCCTCATGCTGGGGGCCGCCTGGGCCTCACCCACCCTGACCCGCCTGCTGGCGACCAAGACCGGAGCACGCCGTTAGAGGGCCTTCCGCTCTTAGGGCTTTCTCCGCGCGGATCGTCGATCTTGTCAGCGGCCGGCTCTGGAGCGGGTGACGGCGACGCCGGCCAGGCACAGGAGGCCGCCGGCGAACGTCAGCCACCCCGGCACCTCACCCAGCGCCACCCACGCCATGGCCACGACCAGCGCCGGGACCGCGTACGTGGTGGCGCCCATCTTGCCCGCCGTCGTCCTGGCGAGGGCGTAGGCCCAGGTGGTGAAGGCGACGGCGGTCGGGAAGACGCCCAGGTACACCAGGTTGAGCGTGGCCGACAGCGGGGCCCGCGCCGCCTCGGTGACCAGTTGCCCGGCGAAGGGCAGGCAGGCGATCGTGCCCACGACGCACCCGTACGTCGTCACCTGGAGCGCCGAGGCGTACTTCAGCGCCGGTTTCTGCGCCATGATCGCCACCGCCCACGACACCGCGGCCAGCACGCACAGCCCGACCCCCAGGACCGACGACGCCCCGCCCTCCGACATCGACACCCCGACCACGACCGCGCCCGCGAACGACACCGCCAGCCCCGCCAGCAGCCGCCCCGGGAAGCCCTCCTTGAGCACCCACCCGCCGAGCAACGCCATCAGCACCGGCCCGATCCCCAGCACCATGGAAGCGGTACCGGCGTCGACCTGCTGCTCACCCCAGTTCAGGGCCACCATGTACACCCCGAACCACAACACCCCCGACACCGCGATCCCGGGCCAGGCCTTGCGCGAGGGCAGCCCTTCGCGGCGCACCAGCAGGATCACACCAAGGGCGAGCGATCCGGCCAGCAACCGTCCGAGGGCGAGCGCGCCGGGCGAATAATCCTGTACGGCGGCCCGAATCGCCACGAACGCCGACGCCCACAACACCACGGTCACCCCGACCGCCGCCAACGCCCGCCGGTCGGTCCTCACCTCAACGCTGTGCTCCATACCCCGACCCTAGGGCCACGACATTTAACCCTTCATCAAACTATCCCCACCCACCCCGGCACCCCCGACACTCTCGCGGCCCCACAACCCCACGCCGCCGCAGCCCCACGGCTCCGCGCCCGAAGCGTTGCTCCCAAGACACACGGGTCGAGGGCGGCACAGGCGGGGGTTACAGGGCGTCGGTGATCTCCTGGAGGGCGGTGGGGTCCTCGATGGTGGAGGGAGTGCGGTACGGCCGTCCGGCGGCGATGTCGCGCATGGTCGCCCGGAGGATCTTGCCCGAGCGGGTCTTCGGGAGGCGGGTGACCACCAGGGCGCGGCGGAAGGCGGCGACGGGGCCGATGCGGTCGCGGATCATGGTGACGAGTTCGCGTTCGAGATCGGCGGGGTCACGGTCGGCACCGGCCTTCAGGACGACGAACCCCATGGGCAGCTGGCCCTTCAACGGGTCGTCGACGCCGATCACCGCGCATTCGGCCACGTCGGGGTGGGCCGCGATGACTTCTTCCATGGCGCCGGTGGACAGGCGGTGGCCGGCCACGTTGATGACGTCGTCGATGCGGCCCATGACGTAGAGGTAACCGTCGGCGTCGATGTAGCCGCCGTCGCCGGTCAGGTAGTGGCCGGGGTAGCGGGTCAGGTACGACTCGGTGAAGCGCCGGTCGTCCTTGTACAGCGTCGGCAGGCAGCCGGGCGGCAACGGCAGGCGGATCGCGACGGCGCCTTCGGTGCCGGGCGGGCAGTCGGCGCCGGCGGAGTCCAGGATGCGCACGTCGTATCCGGGGACCGGCTTGGTGGGAGAGCCGGGCTTGAGGGGGAGCTGTTCGATGCCGACGCAGTTGGCGGCGATGGGCCAGCCGGTCTCGGTCTGCCACCAGTGGTCGATGACGGGGATGCCGAGCAGGCCGGTGGCCCAGTGGTAGGTGTCGGGGTCGAGGCGTTCCCCGGCCAGGAAGAGATGCCGCAGGCCGGACAGATCGGTTTTGGCGGCCTGCTCCCCCGCCGGGTCCTCCTTCTTGATGGCCCGGATCGCCGTCGGCGCCGTGAACAGCACGCGCACCCCATGCTCGGCCACCACCCGCCAGAACGCCCCGGGATCCGGGGTTCCGACCGGTTTGCCCTCGTAGAGGATGGTCGTGCAGCCGGCCAGCAGCGGCGCGTACACGATGTAGGAGTGCCCGACCACCCATCCCACGTCGGAGGCCGCCCAGAAGACCTCGCCCGGCGCGACGCCGTAGACGGCGCTCATGCTCCAGTGCAGCGCGACCGCGTGCCCGCCGTTGTCGCGCACGACGCCCTTGGGGACACCGGTGGTGCCCGAGGTGTAGAGAACATAGAGCGGATCGGTGGCCCGCACACTGACACAACCGGTGGGCGCGGCGGCGCCGACCACCTCGGCCCAGTCAAGATCACGCCCCGGTTCCAGCTCCGCGCGGCACTGCGGTCGCCGCAGGATCACACAGTGATCGGGCCGATGCTCAGCCTGATCGAGTGCGGCATCGAGCAGCGGCTTGTACTCCACCAGGCGGGACGGCTCAATCCCACACGAGGCCGACATCACCACCTTGGGCCGCGCATGGTCGATCCGCACCGCCAGCTCAGGCGCCGCGAACCCGCCGAACACCACCGAGTGCACCGCCCCCAGCCGGGCGCAGGCCAGCATGGCGACGACGGCCTCGGGCACCATGGGCATGTAGATCACCACGGTGTCCCCGCGCCCGACCCCGAGCCCGGCCAGCATCCCCGCCGTCCGCGCCACCTCATCCAGCAGCTCAAGGTAGGTATAGGTCCGCTTGGCCCCGGTGACCGGACTGTCGTAGATGAGCGCCGCCTGCTCCCCCCGTCCGGCGGCGACGTGCCGGTCAAGCGCGTTGTGGCACGTGTTCAGCCACCCATCCCCGAACCACCGCCCATCTGCATAGACCCGCGCAGGCTCCACATCCCACTCGATCCCCCGCGCCGCCTCGGCCCAGAACCGCTCGGGCCGCTCAATGCTCCACCGATACACCTCATCGAAACCCACCCCCCGATCCCACCAGCCCCGCCACCACCCAATCAACCCTCCCGGCCGCCGTTTTGCGCCCGCGTTCCCCCCACAAGCCCTCGATCTCTTACGGCTCCGCCACCCCACCCACCCCCCGCCGCCCCCAGCCGCCCTCCACGCCTTCCACGCCCCTCGGGCGCGCACCCAAAGCACCGCAACGGCCTCGCCCCTGAGCCCCCTAAGTGGTGAGAACTGCGACAGGCGTCAGATGAGGCGGGCATGCCACACTTGATCGCCATGTACACCTTCGACGTGGTTTTACGGGGCTACAAAGCAAGCACCGTCAATGACTTGTTCACCCGGATCAACAAGACGCTGGACGGCACCGCCACGGACGCCGAACGTGTCACCCCCGACGAGATCCGCGCCACCGAACTCCGCATCGCCCTGCGCGGCTACCACCGCCGCCAGGTGGACGAGGCCCTACGAGACGTGCTCACCCGCCTCTCCTGACAACACCGAAAGCGCATCGCGCGTACCATGCGGCATCCCACCAACGCCCACCACGCACTGCAGGCTGGGGCCACCTGGGCCGACACCGCCCGCATCCCCGGCTCCCACCCCCGCCAGCAGCCCGTCGCGCATGGACAGGGGCCGGCTCCTTCCCGGCGTCCGTGACCTCGTCCCAGCCGGACCCGCGAATATGGGGAGGACATGGCCGTGGTCATCCGGGTAGCGTGTGGCGCCTGGGCGGCTCAGGGTGTGCTTCCTTCTCATCACTTCTTATGAACAGCGTGCCCGCTCTCCGCCCCGGGAGGCCGTGCCCGGCACGGCCTCCCGCACGCGTCTTCAGGGGGAGGCCAGGAGTGCACGCGATCGCCGAGGTACTGCTGCGCGCACGGCGGCTGGTCGCCCTCGCGCCCATGCTGGCCGACCCGCGCGCGGTGCCGCCGGTGGGCAAGCTGCGCAAGGGGATGCGGCTGGTCGCGGCGGACGTTCCGGGCGGGGTCGCGGCGCTGGAGGCCGAGCTGGTGCAGCTCGGGTTCCTGCTGTCGGGGCCGCTGCGGGACGCGCTGTGCGGGCTGGACGCGGCAGAACTGGCGAAGGTCGGCCGCAGGGTGCTGCACTGGGCGCGGAACGAGGTGGGCGCGGGTGCGGAACACATCCCGCTCTTCCGGAAATTTCCGGACAGCGTGCCTCAGGACACGCGGGACTTCTACGTGCGCCGCGTGTTCAGTCTGCTCACCCAGGCGGCCGAGCAGCCGTGCGTGCTGTGCGGAGAGCGCGGGACCGTCCATCCCGTCTCGCCGTGCGCGCACCTCGTGTGCCGCCTGTGCTGGGACGGCTCCGACTTCAGCGCCTGCCCCGTCTGCCACCGGCGGATCGCGCCCGACGATCCGTTCCTGCGTCCGGCCGGATCGGCCCGTACGGCTCCGCGCGCCACTCTCACCAGGCCGGTCGCGGTGCTGGGACTGTGCGAGGACCCGCAGGCCGCCGCCCGTGAGCTGACCGGTTCCCTCCTGGAACGGCGCACTCCCATGCCCCCGCACGAGCGGGCGGAGCTGCGCACCCTGCTGGAGTCGTGCTGGCCCGAGTCGGCGGCCTGGCTGCCGGAGGCGATCCCGGTCAAGGAGACCAGGGCGGTGGCCCTGGCCGTGGCCGCCCGGCACGGCGCCACCGGCCTGCTGGAGGCGCGCCTGGAGACCGCCACCGACGTGCTGCGGCTGCTGTTCGAGCTGATGGGCGGCGATCCCGGGCTGCGCATCGCGCCCGAGCGCCTGGCGCTGGGCAGGGGGATGCGGCGGGTCGTGCTGGGCTGCCTGGATCGGATGGCGGTGCCGTACCTGCTGGAGGATCTGCGGCGGCACGCCCGGCTGTGGGTGCGGATGGGCGAGGTGCTGCACCCGCACGAGCACGCGCGCAGGTTCCCGGTGGCCGCGATGGCGTTCGCGGCGCTGCGCGGGACGGCGCTCGACGGCGGGACGGCGTTCGGGCGGGCCCTGCTGGCGCGGGCGGCGGGCCACCCCGAAGCCGTGCGGGTGCGCGCGGGGCGGCTGCGGGCGACGACGTTCAACGGGCGGGTGGAGCCGGCGCTGGCGGCCAAGCGGTATGAGGAGGCGGCCGGGCTGCTCGCCGCGCGGCCGGGTGAGCTGGTGCGCCGCCTGTCGCAGATGCTGCGGCTGTCGCCGGAGACGCTGCTGGGTCCCGGGACGGTGCTTCAGGACGCGGTGCGGCGGGTGGCGCCGGGCGTGCTCGTGTCCGCGCTCGGGCAGCTGCGGGCGGCTCCGGGAAGCCGCCGGTTGTTCCTGCCGAGAGGCGGCACCGCGCGCTTCTGGACGCTGCCCGACGAGCGGCCGCCGCTGGCCGACGAGGTGGTGCTCGGCGCCGAGGACGTGCTCACGGCCGAGCTCCTGCGGCGCGCGTCCGCGCTGCCCGGGGTGCGCCGCGCGCTGCTGGACGAGGCGCTGGCCGACCTGGTCGCGCCGACGTCGGAGCGCACCGCGTCCAAGGCGCTGGTACGGCTGACGCGCGGCAGCAGGCAGCCGATCCCGGACGACGCCCGGCTGCGTTTCTTCCTGCACTGGGCGGAGCCGCCGGGAACCCGCGTCGACCTCGACCTGTCGGTGGCGGTCTTCGACGAGAGCTGGCGCTTCGCCGGCCTGTGCGACTACACGAACCTGCGGCTGGGCAAGGCGCTGACGCACTCGGGCGACCTGACCTCGGCGCCGGAGCCGCTCGGCGCGTCGGAGTTCATCGACGTGGACGTGCGGGCGCTGCGCGGGCGGTATCTCGTGCCGGTCGTGTTCAGCTACAACGACGTGCCCTTCGACGAGCTGGTACGCGGCTTCGCCGGGTTCATGCGGCAGCCGGAGGAGGCGTTGTTCGACCCGCTGGCGGTGCGGCAGCGCTTCGACCTGTCCGGGCCGGCGAAGATCCTGGTCCCGCTGGTGGCCGACCTGTGGTCGCGTACCTCGGTGTGGGCGGACCTCAACCTGTCGGCCGCCGGATACGGTCATCAGGTGGCCGGCAGCGGCGACGAACTGGCGGCGCTCGGCCGGGCGCTGGGCGAGGCGTTCGAGGAGCGGGTGACCATGTGGGAGCTGGCGTGCTGGCACGCGGCTGGACGCGCCCAGGAGGTGCTGGTGCGCCGCCGCGACGGCGTGGTCGTCCGTTACGAGCGCCGCCCCGGCGAACCGGTCGCCTCCTTCGCCGCGCGCCTGTCCGCCCGCGCCGGCGCGCCCGAGGGCCGGCCGGACGGCGCCGAGCTCGCGATGCTGGTCCGCGGTGACGTCGACCTGCCCGCCGACGCCGGCGTCTACGCCCTTTACCCGGACCGCTGTGGCGGACGCCGTCTGGAGGCCGCCGACCTGCTGAGCGGGCTGGCGCCGTGAACGACGACCTGATCCTGTCCGTCGTCGTGGGCTCGCGCGCCTACGGATTGGACACCGACGCCTCCGACACCGACCGCAGGGGCGTGTTCGTGGCGCCGACGCAGGCGTTCTGGCGTCTGGACAAGCCGCCCACCCATCGGGACGGGCCGCTGCCCGAGCAGTTCTCCTGGGAGGTGGAGCGCTTCTGCCGCCTGGCCCTGGAGGCCAACCCGACCGTGCTGGAGTGCCTGTGGTCGCCGCTGGTCGAGCTGAGCACCCCGCTCGGCGAGCGGCTGCTCGGGCTGCGCCGCGCGTTCCTGTCCGAGCGTGCCCGCCAGACCTTCTGCGGGTACGCCGACGCCCAGTTCCGCCGCCTGAACCCGGCCGCGCCCAAGTGGAAGCAGGCCATGCACATGATCCGTCTCATGCGCTGCGGCCTTCATCTCGTCCGGCACGGCGACCTCGAGATCGACGCCGGCCCGGAGCGCGAGCGGCTGCTGGCCGTCAAGCGCGGTGAGGTCTCCTGGGAGGAGGTGGCCGCGTGGCGGGCGGGCCTGGCGGCCGAGCTGGAGTCCGCGGTGAGCGTCCTGCCGGCGGCTCCGGACCGCGCGGCCGTCGAGGCGTTCCTGCTGGACGTCAGAAGGACCCACCTGTGAACCTGCCCGGCTGGCTGCCCGAGATCCCGGGCGAGCAGCCGTACCCGCTGGTGTTCGCGACCGTGAGCGGCGCGCACCTGTACGGCTTCCCCTCACGCGACTCCGACGTGGACCTGCGCGGTGCGCACGTGCTGCCGCTGCGCGAGGTCGTCGGCCTGCGCACCGGCCCGGAGACGCTCGACCGCACCTGGACGCGCGAGTCGGTCGAGGTGGACCTGGTGACGCACGACCTGGCCAAGTTCTGCCGGCTGCTGCTCAACCGCAACGGCTACGTGCTGGAGCAGTTGCTGTCGCCGCTGGTCGTGGCCACCTCGCCGGCGCACGCGGAGCTGACCGCGCTCGCGCCCGGCTGCCTGACCCGCCACCACGCCCACCACTATCTCGGCTTCGCCCGTACCCAGTGGCGCCTGTTCGACAAGACCGGCGAGCTCAAGCCGCTGCTGTACACGTTCCGGGTGCTGGCGACCGGCACCCATCTGATGCGCACGGGCGAGCTGGTGGCCGACCTCACCCTGCTGTCCGGGTACGGCCCGGCGTACCTGCCGGAGCTGGTGGAGGCGAAGCGGGAGGCCGAGCACGGGGCGGCGCCGGTGATCGACGGTGTGGCGGCGGACGTGGCCCGGATGACCGCGGCCCTGCGGGAGGCCCAGGCCGCCTCCTCCCTGCCCGAGGCCGCCACCGCCCACGACGCCCTGAACGACCTGGTGATCCGCCACCGCCTCGCCTAACCGGGCCCCGGCTCCGTCGCCGCTCGCCAGAGGCGGAGGGTGAGTTCCTCCTCGGCCCGGCCGGCGTAGGTCATGGCGGCCGACCAGGCGCGGGCCAGTTCGCCGGGCGGTTCCGGCAGCGACTCGCCCGTCACGGTACGCCGGACGGCGGCGGCCTGGCGGGCCAGGCTCTCCAGGAGGGCGGCGGCGGTGGGCAGCTGATCGCGGCGCAGGCGAGCGGCGGTGGCGGCGATCGTGGCGGCCGCCGCGGGGCCCGCGGTCGCCCGTCCGCCCATGGCCATCCGGTGCAGGACGCGGTGGAGCGGGGTGAGGGGGGGGGCGCGCCCGCCGGGCTTGGGCGGGAGCGGCGGGCCCGACGGGCCGGGCAGGTCGGCGAAGGGCAGGTCGTGCCGGTCTGCGGCCAGGACGGTGACCACGCCCGGCTGGTCGGGCACGACACGGACGATGACGTCGCGCTCATGGGGCTGGGCGAGTTTGCGGAGGTTGGCTTCGGCGTCGGGAGTGGCGCCGACGGCGGTCAGGGTGCCCGCGCCGGTGCGCAGGTCACGGCCCGCCAGTTCGGCCCGCAGGAACATCAGGCCGTCGCGCTCGCCGCGCAGCGCCCTGGCCAGCTGGCCGGCCGGGGGTTCCGTCCACAGGAGGCCGGTCCATGCGCATTCGCCATGGATCGCGGCCTTGGTCTCCTTCGTACTGCTCAGCCTGCCGTCGGCGCTGGCGGCGGCGTTCTGCGCGAAGACGCGGCTGCGGCCCAGCCGTTCGGGCGACAGCGCCAGCCCGCCGAAACGGACCGCCGCCCGGTAGGCGGCTCCCACCCGCTCCACGCCGCCCGGCGCCACGTCGGCGACGCTGAACAACCGTCCCGCCTCGTCGGCCAGCCAGGTCACCACGCCCGCGTAGCCGGAGGCCGTGACGACGGGCTCGCTGAACAACCCCTGGAGGATCATCGGCGGCAGCGCCTCGTAGCGGCGCCTGGCGCTCTGGCCGCCCGGTCCGGTGTCCCGCCAGGCCGTGCCGAGCAGTTCGGCCAGGTCCCGCGCGTAGCCTGCCAGCTCGAACTCCGGCCGCTTGGCCCGCACGTCGTGAACGCCCTGGGCCACGGCGGTGGCCGGCCGGGCCAGGTCGTACAGGCTCGCCTCGGCACAGGCGTGGGCCGCCCGCAGCAGCCGTTCCCTGGCCGCCGCGCCCGCGTGCGCCACTCCGGCGGCGAGCACCTCGGCCCCGGCCTCCCACGCCATCGCGGCCGGTCCGCCGCCCGGCGGACGCGCTCGGCTCGGCGTCTGCCGGGCGCCGGGGTCGGGGCGCTCGTCGCTCTGGGACGACGAGGTGCCGGGGCCGGGCTCCTCGCTCTGTACCGGGGACGTGCCGGCCAGGGGCAGGGCGCTGAGGACCGAGAGGGCGTGCAGGCAGCGTGGGGTGAGCAGGCAGGTGCAGGTGATCTGGGCGAGGTCGGTGAGCACGCCCGCGAGCGGCAGCCGTACCGTCTCCTGGCCGGTGCTGACGTGCAGTTCGGCGCCCTCGGGATGCCACTGCCAGTCCTCCGCCGCGCCCGGCGCGGCGTCCAGGCGCCTGGTGACGCGGGCGGGGGCGGCGGCGAGGGCGTCGGCTAGGACCGCGGGCATCACCTGCGGCCTCATCCGCGCACCCTCTCGGCGATCCAGCCGGCCAGTTCGGACGGGGACAGCGCCGCCACCGGCATCCCGGCGGCCGCCACCTGCTCGGCGACGGCTCGGTTGTAGATGGGTTTGCCCTGGTCGTCCAGGGCGGCCAGGCCGAGGGTGTGGGCTCCGGTGCCGGCCAGCGCGCGTACCTCGGCCAGCAGGCGGCCCACCGACACCCCCTCGTCGAAGTCGCTCACCACGGCGACGATGCTGCGGCGGGGGACGGTGAGGCGTTCGCGGGTGTAGCGCAGGGCCGTGCCGATGTCGGTGCCGCCGCCCACGGACACCTCCAGCAGCAGCGACAGCGGGTCGGCCACCCGGTCGGACAGGTCCGCGACCTCGGTGGAGAACGTGATGAAGCGTACGCTCAACGCCGGGACCCCGTGCAGCACGGCGGCGGCCAGCGCGGCGTAGATGGTCGAGCGTTCCATGGAGCCCGACACGTCCACGCACAGGTGCAGGTGCCAGTCGGCGCCACGCCGGGCCCGGGTCCTGAACACCGGCCGCTCCACCACGACCTCCGGCCCGCGTTCGGTGAGCCGGGCGGTGTGGAGGTTGCGCCGCAGGGTACGGCGCAGGTCGATGGGGCCGCCCGGCCGCGAGGTGGGCCGCGGCGTGGTCAGGCCGGTGAGCGCGGGCCGCATGCGCCGGGCCAGCTTCTCGGTCAGCTCGGCCACCATCCGCGCCACCAGCGGGCGCAACCTGGCCAGCCGCGCCTCGGGAAGCGCCCCGGCCAGGGCCAGCATGCCTTCGAGCAGGCCGACGTCCGCGCTGACCCGCTCCGGGTCCAGGGCCAGGAGCGCGTCCACCCGCCCGCGCGCCGCCGCCCGTCCCACGACCTCCTCGCGTACCCGGGCCCCGAACAGTGCCTCCAGCTCCTCCACCCACTCCCGGGCGGAGGGATACGGCCGCCCGTCCCCACCCGCGCCGGCCCCCTCCCCCGTTCCCGCCCCGTACAGGTCGTCCAGCGCCCGCGCGACTGCCCTGGCCGCGGGGTCCAGCCGGTCGGCCGCACGCCCCAGCACCATCCGCCACCGGTCGGCGCGCCCGATCCGCCGCGCGTACCCCTCCCCGTCCCGTGGGACCGCCACGGGGCGCGCGCCGTCCGCGGCCTCGCCGTCCGCGCCGTCCAGGGCCGCGGGATCCAGCTCCAGTACGGCCAGCCGCCCCGCCTCGTCGGCCGCGGCCCAGGCGGCGAGTTCCCCGGCCGGGGCGTGGAGGGTCAGGTCGGTGTCCAGCCCGAGGCTGTCGAGCAGGCGCTGGCGGGAGGCGGGAGACAACGCCTCGAACCCGTCACGGAGCGCGGGCAGCCGGGCGAGGAACGCGGCGTCGTCCCAGATCTCGACCCGTTCGGCCAGCGGCGCCAGCAGCTCGGCCGACGCCTCCAGCATCGCCCCCGCCACCAGCACCACCCCGGCCACCCGCCCCGCCGCCATCACCCCCGCCCCGGCCACCGCCTCGACGGCCCCGGCCGCCCCGGCCCCGGTCTCGGCGGGCGAGCGGGATGGCCGGTCAGCGGGCGGAAGGGGCGACCGGTCAGCGGGCGGGTAGGGCGCCTGGTCTGCGGGAGGCAGCAGGGCCGGTGGTGGCTCAGGGGAGGCGGATTCGGCCCAGGTGGCGAGGCGTACCGACAGCGAGGCGGAGGTGTCCGCGCCCGCGACGAGCAGGGCCGCGGCGGCGGCGCCCTGGGCCAGAGGGGTGCCGTCGGCGGCCATGCGGCGCAACGCCCACGTCAGGCGGCCCCGGGCGGGTGCGAGCCGGACCAGTTCGCCCAGTAGCGCCGCCTCCTCGTGGCGGGTCATCCCGGACAGGCCTTCGACGGAGGCGACGGCGGCGGTCAGGACGAGTTCGGCCGCCTCCCGGCAGCCGGGCGGCGGCGTGGGGAGGGCGGCGAGGCGGCAGAGGAGGCGGTGGCAGGCCACCAGGTCAGCGGGGCCGGCCACGGGGACGAACTCCGTGCCGAGACGGCCAAGCAGCTCGGCGGTCAACTCCGGCAGGCCGCATGCGGCGGCCTTCTCCAGGACGCCGGGGAGGCGTTCGGTCAGGGCGGCGCGGCGCAGGCGGCCCTCGGCGGCGGGGGCGAGGGTGGTGCCGTAGACGGCGGCCCGCTCCAGCGTCGCCTCTGTCAGGGGACGCCAGCGTACGGTCCACGAACGGCCCAGGGTGTCGGCGCCGCCGACGCCGGTCATGGGGCGTTCCTCCGCGTAGCCGACTTCCAGCGCGGACAGGCGGCTGAGCGCCAGGTGGCGGCGCTGGTCGAGGGGTGAGCGGTGGGGGTCGAGGCGCAGGACGGCCTCCGGCTGCCCGGGTCCCGGCAGCCCCAGGCCGGCGACGAGCGCCTCGACGTGGGTGAGCAGGCCGGAGCGGGGGGCGGCGGGGTCGACCTGGCCGCGGCGGGCGCCGATGAGGACCCGTTCGGCGGCTCGGGCCACGGCGCGGGCGCGGCCCAGGGGTTCGCCTTGGGCCAGCGTGCTCTGGAGGGCTTCGACCAGCTCGCGGCGTCCGGGGGCGGGCAGGTCGCGGAGGGCGGCCAGGTCGCGGGCCATGCCGTACGCGGCCTTGGCGTCGGGGACGCCCGCCACGTGGCCGTCGCGCCGCAGTTCCGCGCAGATCCGGGCGATCGTCTCCGCGGCGGCCCGTTCCACGGCGGCGGGGTCGCCCTCGGCCAGGTAGACGGCCTGGCGCCATTCCGGGTCCTTGATGCCGGCGGGGTAGCCGGAGCGCGAGTCCAGCAGCTCGAAGCCGTAGGGAACGAGCGCGGTCACCACCTCCTCCCGCACGGGCTCGGGAACGGCGGCGGCGGGGGCGGTCAGCGCGGGGGCGTGGAAGGCGCCGACGACGACCGCCGCGCCCTCCGGCCCGATGTCGGCGATACGGCGCCGCATCCACGCCTCCCTCGCCAGATCCCGCTCGGAGATCGTGCCGGCGTCCTGCCGCAGGGCCCAGCCGACGGCCAGGGCGGCGCGGCGGATCCGCCCGGGTTCGGCCCCGTGGGAGGGCGTCTCCACGAGGCGGTCCCACAGCTCCTCGTGGTCGTCCACGTCCATCCGCCGCATCAGGGCGGGCACCAGCTCCCCTGCCGGGCTGTCGCCGGGCAGCTCGGTGAGCAGGTCGATGGCGTGCACCGGCACCCCGCGCCCGACCGCCCACCGCACCGCGGCCAGTTCCGGCGAGAAGTCAGCGAACGGGTAGAAACCCAGCCGCTCCCCCTCCTGCGAGGCGACGGCCAGCGCCACGGGCGCCGTGGTGGCGGGCGAGCCGAGCCAGCCCAGCCACTCCTGCAGTTCCCCGGGCAGCTCGACCAGCACCGCCCGCGGCCGCGCCGCCTCCAGCAGGTACGGCATGGCCGCCGCCAGCACCGGCGAATGGTGACGGACCCCGATCAGATAAGGCGCCCGCCCTCCGGCCAGCTCCTCGAGTTCTTTCACGACCCACCGGACAGCGCGTCGCGCAGCTCGTACAGCCGCCGCCACAACCGCGGCCCGCTCTCGGCCCGCCGCCGCACCGTCGTGTCCCAGTACGCCAGCAGCTTGCCCTGATCGTCGGGATCGTCCTTGCGCACGACGCCCAGCAGATACCCGGGCAGCAACGAAAGCGGGTCGGGAACGGGCAGGTAGGCGGCCTGCAACCCCATCGACCCGGCGACCGCCACCGCCTCGGCGGTGCTCATCACCGCGGCCGGCCGCTCCACCGGCCAGCCCTCCTCCGCGGTGCCGAGCCGCAGGTCGCGGAAGGTCGTCACCAGCGCCTCCATGACCGCGTCGTCGACCTCCAGCGTGGCCCCGGCGCGGGCGAGGGCGGCGCCGGCCTGGGTGCGGACGAGGGCGACCTCGTCGGCGAGGGTCCCGATGGGCGGCACGACCTCGAAGTTGAAGCGCCGCTTCAGGGCCGCGCTCATCTCGGAGACGCCCCGGTCGCGCAGGTTCGCGGTGGCGATCACGTTGAAGCCCTGGGCGGCGTACTCGGTGGCGCCGAGCTCGGGCACGGCCATGCGGCGCTCGGACAGCACCGACACCAGCGCGTCCTGCACCTCGGGCAGGCAGCGGGTGATCTCCTCGACCCTCGCCACGGCTCCCGCGCGCATCGCGGCCAGGATCGGGGAGGGCACGAGCGCCTGCCCGCTGACCCCTTCCGCCAGCAGCAGGCGGTAGTTCCAGCCGTAGCGCAGGTGTTCCTCGGTGGTGCCCGCGGTGCCCTGGACGACCCGCTCGCTGGCGCCGCTGACGGCGGCGGCCAGCAGTTCCGACAGCATCGACTTGGCGGTGCCCGGTTCGCCGACGAGCAGCAGGCCGCGTTCTCCGGCGAGCGTGACCACGGCCCGCTCGACCAGCGCCCGCTCGCCGACGAACTTGCGCGCGACCCGCCGGCCGTCGCCCATGACGAAGTCCACGACGGCCGAGGGCGTCAGCCGCCAGCCGGGCGGGCGGGGACCGGGGCGGGCGGCCAGCTGCTCCAGCTCCTCCGCGTGGCGGACCTCGGCGGGCTCGACCTGCGCCTGAAGGCTCATCGGGGGCCCTCCCCCTCGCGCACGCGCCGCCACGCCCGCTCGAACAGCTCGGGCAGCGACGTCTCCGGCAGGCGGCGGCCGAGCGTGAGCGGATACAGCGCCTCCAGCTTCCACGTCTCGGCGGGCAGATCGGGCGCCTTGCCCTTGGTCCAGCCGCCGGGCAGGAAGAACCCGCGGCCCGCGCGTTCGCGCTTGGCGGCCATGACCAGCCCGCGTTCCGACAGGACGGCGGCGGCCTTCTTGTGGCGAGCGGGCGTCCAGTCGTTCCAGGTGCGGACGTTGCGGTCGGTGGGTTCGAGGAGCGTGAGCAGTTGCAGGTAGAGGACGGCGGCGTCCTCGTCCAGGCCGAGCTCGTCGGCCGCCGCGGCGAGCACGCCCGGTGCGCTCGCTCTGGGATCGGCCTCCCAGCGGCCCGCCTCCAGCAGCGGGGCCCGTTCGGCCATCCGGGTGTAGCCGTCCGAGCGCAGCAGCGCGACGATCCGGGCCGCCGGCGTCGTGGTGTCCCAGGGCGTCTCCAGCGACAGCTGCAGCCGGGAGCGGGCGTCGCCGCCGAGAAGGGCGGGGCGGAAGAACGTCCGGCCGTGGGTCACGACGATGGTCAGGCCGTCGTCGACGGCCGCGACCTCCTCGTCCAGCTTTCCCCGGTACGGCTCGCCGGTGAAACCCTCCGCCTCCATCGGGCCGCCGCGCAGGAGCAGCCCCGGGTGGTTCAGGCGGCGCCGTACCAGGTCGAGGGCGGCCGGCAGGCCCGCGCGGACGGGATGGCCGCCCGGCAGCGTGGCATACGCCCACGGCAGCGCCAGCACGAGGTCGGCGAGCAGGTCGTTCAGGGCGACGGGCTCGACCACCTCGTGGTAGCGGTTCCCGGCCAGCCAGGTGTCGTGGTCCCGGTTCAGCTCGGCGACCGAGGACGGGTCGGTCAGCGCGCCGAGCGCCATGACAGCGGGCAGCCGCAGCGGCAGGGTCCTGGCGGCGGTCACGGCGTCCTCGGGCACCCGCGTCCGGCGTCCGAAGCGGGCGGTCCACGCGTCGGCGAGGCCGCGCGCGAGCGCCTTCTGGTCCCAGGGGTCGGCGGGGACGGCTTCGTCGAGCAGGTCACGCCGTTCTTGCCGGGTGAGCGCCTTGAGCTCGTCGCGGGCGATGACGGCCTCGGCGGGCTTCAGCCCGAGTACCTCACGGCTCTCGGCGTCGAGGAAGTCGCGGCCCCAGCTGTCCAGGCCGGGCAGCCCGGCCAGCAGCAGCGCGGCGGCGGGCCGGCCGAGACCGGTCTCGGCGCACAGGAGCTCGACGGCCTCGGGATCGTGCGCGGCGGGGCCCTGCGTCCGCAGCCGGTCGACGAAGGCGGCGAGCGTGCGCGGCGTGGCCCAGCCGGTGGGCAGCTCGGCCGAGACGTCCAGCACCTCGCCGGCGCGGGGGGCGGTGCCGTACTCGATGAACCTGCGGCGCCGCGCCTGGTAGATGCCCGAGTAGTCGGGGGTGAGGTCGAGCGTGAGGTGGGCGCCTTCGGCGGACAGGTGGCCGGTGAGGCCGGCCACGTCGGCGACGCCGCGGCGCAGGCCGGGCTCGGCCAGCCGCGAACCCGACCACAGCTCCAGCAGGGCGAGGATCGCGGCCCTGCGCGGCGCGGGCGTGGCGGGCGAGATCGCGCGCACGGCCAGGCCGCCGAGGCGGCCGATCAGGTCGGTCCAGTCCTGGAAGCTGCCGGGCATGCCGCCCTTGACCGCCTCGGGCGGGACCTCGCCGGACAGGAACGCGACCGTGAAGGCGATCTGCCGCCCGGCCTGGTAGGTGAGCATGCCCTGGGCGTTGACCAGGTCGGCCAGCGCCTTGGCGAGCTCCTCCTCGTCGAGGCCGGGGACGAGCCCGGCGGTGGCGCCCGCGCTGATGAGCAGTTCGTCGCGGCGGGTGGCCAGTTCGTTCGCCTGCCGCACCAGCCCGGCCACGCCGCGCCGCAGCCGCTCGTGCGTGACGGGTGGCGCGCCGCCGTCCATGAGCGCCCGCGCGCCGGCCTCCGTCAGATCCCGCAGTACGGCGGAGCCGCCGGGATCGCGCGGCGCCAGATGGTGCCAGAACGCCTGGAACGGCACCAGGGCGGTGCCGTCCGAACTGCCCTTGGCGGTGCTCCACCGGTCGCGGCCGGTGGTGACGTCCCAATGGAGCGTCCCGTCGGCCTCGGTGAGGACGACCGTGGTACCGGTGCCGGTGAGCAGCAGGGGCTCGGCGCGTCCGGGCAGGTCGAGCAGTCCCCAGGGCGTCGCCGTCAGCTTCGCGCTGCCGCCGCGGCCGTCGGCGCGCGCGTAGGTGTAGTGGCCGCCCGCCGAGTGGACGCGGAAGCCGATCATGCCGTCCGCGGCGCCGAGCGGCGTACGCTCCAGGCCCTCGGGCAGCGGGGCCAGCGAGCAGCCGTCCAGTTGCCACCGCGCATCGGGCGGCGGCGGCGCGTCCTCCAGGAACGCCGGCAGGCTGGCCCGCCCGAGCTGTCCCGCGGCCGGGTCGAGCTCGCGCAGCACCGGCCGCCACGCGTCGGGCTGGATCCAGAACGTGGCGCCGTCGGAGAACATGCGGCCGGTCTCGTCGAGTTCGGGCCGCCGGTCGCCGGGGTGCAGGGCCTTGCGGCCGGTGACGCGCCCGCCCGAGGGAGTGAGGAAGGCGTAGCCGAGCCCGGCCCGGTGCTCGTGGAAGTAGTGCCAGCCGTCCTTCTCGTGGATCTCCGAGGGCGCCGACGACCAGTAGAACGAGCGCGACTCGTTGGTGCCCCAGGCGACGCGGAAGGCGCCGCCGGCGTAGAGGACGTCGAGATGGGGCGTGCCGGCGGGCACCCGCAGGTCGTGCTCGGCGACCCGGCCGCCCGGTCCGAGGGCGATCGCCTTGGCGGCGGTGAAGACGGTGAGCACGGGCCAGCTCGCGCTGACGCGCGCGTCGTCGCCGAGCTCTTCCAGGGCGGCGTCGAACGCCTCCCAGCCCAGCTCGTCGTAGACGCCCGCCCGCAGCGTACGGCACAGCGGCACCGCGAAGTCGATGCCCTCGATCGCCTCGCGCAGCCCTTCGAAGGCGGCCAGCACGGGACCGGTGAGCGCGTTCTCCAGGGCGTCGAGCGCGGAGCGCGCGTCCAGCAGCCCGCCGGAGGCCGCCTGCCGGGTCCTGTCGAGCAGCCAGGCGTGGACCATCGGCCGCAGCACCGGGATCTCGATCAGTTCCTCGACCTCGCGGTGGTTGCCCACGGCCTGCTCCAGCAGGGGCGCGAAGCGCGGGTCGGCGGCGACGGCGGCCAGGTCGCGGATCCGCCCGTTCATCAGCCACCTGCCCAGGTGGACGACGGCCTCGCTGCCGGGATCGGCGACCGGGACCCCGGCGGCCAGGCACGCGTCCAGCAGATCGAGGTCGAGCATCCGGCTGCGCCAGGCCACTCCCCCGTCCAGCCGGACCGGCTCGCCCTCGGCGGCCAGCCGGCCGGCGATCCGCTCCACCAGCGCGAGCAGCGCCGGTGAGCCGGGCTCCGAGCGCCAGCCGCGCTTGAGGTGGGCCACCAGCCGCGACAGCCACGCGGCCGGGACGGTGTCGAGCGCGCCGGACTCGCGCAGCAGCTCCAGCCACCATTCGTCGACGCCGTCGGCGGTGGGGAAGACCTCCAGCAGCGCCTGCCGCGGCTGGGCGAGCAGGGTCGCGCGGTAGGCCTTCCAGAACGCGGGGCGGGCCCGCTTCACCGCCGGGGCGCCGAGCAGGGTGGCGATGAGGCGTTCGTCCTCGGCGGCGGGGTCGAGCTTGGCGGCCTTGGCCAGCTTGCGCAACTGCTTGGGCAGGTCGCTCCACGGCGGCAGGCCGCCGAGCGTGCGCCGGACCGCCAGCTCGAACAGTTCGTCGTAGGCGCGGCGCGGCTCGTAGCGTTCGGCCAGCTCGACGACGTAGGTGTTGACCGCCTTGACCGGCAGGGCCCCGGCGAAGGCGTACTCCAGGAACACCGCCCGGCGGGCCGCCTCGTCCACGGGCAGCGCGTAGGTGGCCTCTGCCTCGCGGGCCCGACCGAACATCACCGCCGCCTGGCCGCCGTGCCCGGCCGCGATGAACGTCCGCCCGGCCTGCTCCCAGAAGCTCGGCAGGTGCGTGCGCGGCAGGGTGGCGACCAGTTCCGCGTAGGCGTCGGCGGCGGCCCCCGGACGGGCGGCGGCCAGGCGGGCGGCGCGCTCCATGCCGGAGACGGCGGCCAGCGCCGCCTTGGCGCCGCGCGGGTCGTTGACCAGGGCCCAGGCCGGGTAGCCGAGGCCGCGGCGGCGTCCGGTGGCGAGGGGCTGGCTCACGTGCGGCTCGCCGTACCCGAGGAAGGCCATGGCGCGGTCCTCGGCCGGCGCGGTCGTCTCGCCGATGAGGCGGATCACCGGGCGCTCGCCGAGCGCGGGGTGGCCGTAGGCGCGGGCCCGGACGGGCTGGCCGCCTTCGGCCCCGGCCGGGGCGAGCCCGGCGTCGAGGAGGAGGTCGTCAGTCACCGTCGGTGATCCTTCCCGCGTAGATGAGCTCGGCCATGCGCACGCCTTCCGACCAGGCGACCGGCCCGACGTCGGCGGGTTCGAGCGGGCGCTCGTCGGCGCCGACCCAGATCAGGTCTCCCGTGTACGCCTCGTAGTCGGGGCCGTCGTCGCCCAGCCAGTAGCGGGCCTGGACGGGACGGCCGGAGTCCACGACCGGGCAGACGGCATAGCCGCCGCGCACCCGGAAGCCGAACCGGGCGGCGCGGGCGGTGGCGTGGCGCAGCTCGGAGAACCGGCCGCCCGCGTAGTCGGGCACTCCGGCGCCCTTGTGGTGAACCTCGCGGGCCAGCTGCGGCACACGCTGCGCCGCGCCCAGTTCGGCGGCGAACTCGCGCAGGTCGGCCAGATCCGCCAGCAGCACGGGGTGCGGGATCAGGATCGGCCCCGGCTCCAGCCAGGCGGTCTCGGCGTCGAGGTCGACGACGCCGAGCCGGCCGTCCTCGCCGGCGTCCTTGAGCAGCCCCGGCTCGTCGTCACGCAGGACGACCAGGTCGGTGAGCGCCTCTCGCCAGGCCGGATCCGGCCAGACGGCCGCGATCATCGGGGACGGGACGGGGTGGCCGCCGAGCATCCAGGACTCCACCGTGGCCAGGCACTCGGCCTCGTGCCGGGCGAGGTGGTCGCGCAGGGCGAGCAGTTCCTCTGCGGCGGGGCTGTCCTTGACCGCCTTGGGCACCGATTTGAGCCGCCTGCCGGCGGCGTTCTGGCAGGCGAGCGCGCCGCCGTCGAGGGCGAGCCGGTAGCCGCCTCCGGCCTCCACCCACGTCACATCTTCCGACATGGCTGGCATCTTTGCAGAAGTCAGCGACAATCCCGTTTTGCCGGATTATTCGGCCGATGACAGGACGAGGCGGATCGAGTAGTTCCGATACCCGAGCCGCTCGAACGAACGCGCCATCGGCACGTTCCCCAGATCCGTGTCCGCCGCGATCCGCCGCGCGCCCCGCCCGGCCAGGAACCTGGTGATCTCCGCCAGCAGGTCGTCGGCGTAGCCGTGGCCGCGGTGCTCGGGCACCACGCCCAGGTAGCCGACGACCGGCCCACCGTTGTTGGCCGACGGCAGCGCGACGCCGACCAGGTCGCCGCCCGGAGTGTGGGCCAGCATCCACCACGAACGCTCGCCCGGCATCGACTTGTAGTCCTCGACGTCCTGCCTGGCCTGCTCGATCGGGTCCATGGTGGCCAGCGCCTCGCGCGTCTCGTGGTCGAGCGTGCCCTCGGCGACCCGCCGGAACGCCTCGGCGAACACCTCGTCGTCGTCCTCGGTCCTGAACACCAGCCGGCCGGAGGCGGCGGGCAGCGGGTCGTCCTGGGTCCACTCGTAGCGCAGCCGCTCCAGCTCGAACGTCAGCCCGGCGCGGGCCGCCGCCTCCTGGCGCCAGGCGATGGCCGCGGCGACGGCGGGGCGCTCGCGCCAGCCGTTCGGGAGGAACACGTGGTAGGCGGGCCGCGTGCCGTACACCTCGTGGGCGTGGGAGAGCAGGTCGGCGGCGAGCTCCACGCGGTCCTCCACGGAGGGGTCGACGTAGACGCAGTCGAGCGCCATCGGCTGGTCGCTGCCGGCGAAGCTCCACCAGACGGCGCGGGCCATGACACGCCCGTCCTGCTCGGCGATCCAGACGCGGTCGTGCCGGTACTGCCCGTCGGCCAGAAAGCCGGTCAGGCGGCCGGGGTCGGCCCAGCTGATGCCGTCATCGACGGTGCAGGCGAGCAGGCGGTCGAGATCAGACTCGACCGAGGGGCGAAAGAGCACACTTCCTCCACAACTTCCAGGTCGGGGGACTCTAGCAAGTAGAGTCTTCGACGATGAACCACACGATCTCGCCCACTCCCGGCGCCCTGCTCGGCGACGACGCCTACGCCTGCTCGTGCGGCGCCTCGTTCGCCGGCCGGATGCCCGCCGAGCTCCACGCCGCCGAGAACGACCGGTGCACCGGCTGCCTCGGCTCCGGCGAGGAGACGATGGCGCCCGGCGTCACCCGGCCCTGCACCAACTGCGCGGGCAGCGGGGGACGCAGGGAGCAGATCATCTGGCAACTGGCGCACTCCGAGGCGGAGCAGCTGATCACGATGAGCACGGTGCGGGGGGTGATCGCCGGGTTCGACGGGCCGTTCCGGCTGTCGGAGATCGCCGACCTGATCCGCTCGGGCCTCGATCTGCCGGTGGGCCGCCTTCCGGTGGGGCCGCGGGTGCGCGACCTGCTCCTGGAGCTCCAGTCCATGGGCGAGATCACCATGATCTCCGCCCCCGACGAACTCCTCGACGGCACCGACGTCGTCCTCTACCGCGACCCGAGCTGGCAGCGCACCCCCACTCTCGGCATCTGACCCGCCTTTTTTACGTTACGGCTCGCGCCCCCTTGCCCGGACTCGCCGTCGTGGGCCGGGGTCTGTCGAGCGCCGGTCGTGAGGGCTCACGGGGTGCTCGCCGTGACGACTCCGCTGTTGCCCGGCCTTCGGGTCATCGGCCCTCAGCCCACCACCATTCGGCGAGCCACGGGGCGGTGGCGCTGTCCTCTGAGCGCACGGGGGTCGCACTGCCCCTACCTCCGGTGCCCCCGGGCGTGCTTTCTCAGGCGCGGGCGAGGAGTTCGCCGTGCAGGACGGAGAACCAGCCGTCCTCGTCGGCCGCCCAGGTGCGCCAGCCCTCCGACAGCCGCGCCAGGTCCGGCGCGGTGGCCAGGCCGGTCGAGGTGGCCTGGTGGGCCAGCGCGGAGGAGACGACGCGTTCGGCCCACATGCCGCCCCACCACTCCCGGTCCTGCGGTGTCGAGAAGCACCACGTGGAAGAGGTGGTCGTCACGTCGGAGAGGCCCGCCTGCCTGGCCCACGACGGCAGCCGGCGCCCGGCGTCGGGTTCGCCGCCGTTGGCTCGGGCGGCGCGCTGGTAGACGTCCATCCACGCGTCGAGCTCCGGCAGTTCCGGGTACCAGGCGAACGCCGCGTAGTCGCTCTCGCGCACGGCCACGATGCCGCCCGGCTTGGTGACGCGCCGCATCTCGCGCAGCGCCCGCACGGGGTCGGCCACATGCTGGAGCACCTGGTGCGCGTGCGTGACGCAGAAGGTGTCGTCGGGGAACGGCAGCGCGTGCACGTCGGCCACGGCGAAGTCGATGTTGCCCGCTCCCCTGGCCGCCGCCTCGTCGCGCGAGAGCTGGAGCGCCTCGTCGGTGACCTCGGCGGCGGTGACGCGGGCGACGCGCGTGGCCAGGCCGGCGGTGATGGTGCCGGGTCCCGCGCCGACGTCCAGCAGGCTCATGTGCGGCTTGAGGTGGGGCAGGAGGTATCCGGCCGAGTTCTCGGCGGTGCGCCAGCGGTGGGAGCGCAGAACGGACTCGTGGTGGCCGTGTGTGTACATGAGGATCACCCTAGTCTGCATCTCAGAATTTGGAAGAATGTGTCTTAAATAGCGAGACTCGCAGTGCCGTACACTTGTTGCGAATCTTTCGCATCTAGGGAGGGCGTCCGTCGTGGGAGAGGTCCGTCCGATCGTGTACGTCGGGGATCCGGTGCTGCACACCCCCTGCGAGCCGGTCACCCGGTTCGACGAGGCACTGGCCGCGCTGGTCGACGACATGTTCGCCAGCATGTACGCCGCCAAGGGCGTGGGCCTGGCCGCCAACCAGATCGGCGTCGGCCTGCGCGTCTTCATCTACGACTGCCCCGACGCCGACGGCGAGCGCCAGGTGGGCGTGGTCGTCAACCCCACGCTCGAACTCCCGCCGGTCGGCGAGCGCAACCTCGACCCGGGCGACGAGGGCTGCCTGTCGGTCCCCGGCCAGTACGCGCCGCTGCCCCGCGCCGACGTCGCCACCGTCCACGGCCAGGACCTCACCGGCGCCCCCGTCACCGTCGAGGGCACCGGCCTGATGGCCCGCTGCCTGCAGCACGAGAGCGACCACCTCGACGGCCACCTCTACATCGACCGCCTCCCGGCCAAGCGCCGCAAGCAGGTGCTCAAGGCCTACGAGGAGTCGCTGACCACCACCTGAGCCGGGTCAGAAGGTGAACATCCGCAGACCCGGCTCCAGCGGCCGGGGCGGCCCGGTGTAGCGGTGGACGCCGACGGTGAAGTCCTCCCGGGTGAGCCCCTCCAGCTCGAAGCCCTCCTCGGCGAACCACGAGCACACCCGCGGCCCCAGGTCGGGCTCGCGGCAGTGGCGGGTCCAGATCACGGTGGCGCCCGGTGAGCACAACATCGGCAGGTAGCCGATCGTGCGGCGGACGTCCGCGTCGGTGATGTTGCCGAAGACGCCGCAGACCAGGACCAGGTCCGCGGGGACGGCTCCGGCGTAGGCGTCGGTGAGGGCGGCGTCGGCCGCGACGACCTCGACGCCTTCGGGGGCCGACTGCCGCGCCAGCCGTACGTTGCGCTCGTCGAGCTCCACCAGGCGGGCGCTCACCCCGGCGCGCCCGGGGTGTCCGGCCAGGACGGGCAGCAGGTCGCGGCCCTGGCCCGCGCAGAGGCTGACCACGGTGCGCGCGCCGGCGTCGAGCGCGCCGGAGATCGCCGCGCGCACCACCCTCAGCCTGCGCCACAACGGAGAACCTGGGGAGTCGTAGCCGGTGTGCCAGCCGTGCCAGTCGGGTTCCTCCATGATCGCCATGCTAACGCCGCCGGGCGGGCCGGGGCCCCGGGGCCCCGCCCGCCCCCCCCCGCCGCCCGCCCCGCGCGCCGGCACCCGGC